>CAYMHJ010000648.1:0-2316 GCA_964390165.1 uncultured Prosthecobacter sp.
AAGCGCACATACTGCGGAGTCATCGTCGTGCCACCGACGAAGCAGCCGCGGATGCCCGCGCTGTAGAGATCCACCTTCTCGGCCAGAGCTTCGAGAAGCTTTGGCGTGGTGAAGATGGCGGAGACCTTGCGGTTCTTCAGAATGAGCACGGCCTGATCGATGACGTGGTCCATGTATTGACGGGCGACATCGAACTGCTTGTTCGAGATGGCCTTCTTCACGAAGCGCGGATCGAGATCGACGAAGTAGCAGGAGCTGCCGCGATAGTTTGCCAGATGCTCCACAGCGAGGCGGAGGCGACGTGGACCGGTGGGGCCGACCATGATCCAGGATTCGCCGGGTGGGAAATGTTTGTCGTCGAGCTTGTGGCTGAACTCTTCGTAATCGACGCGGAAGTCATTCCAGCCGATGCGCTGCTTTGGCATGCCGGTGGTGCCGCCGGTTTCGAAGATGTTGAAAGGCTTGCCTTTGAAAGCGGCAGGCACCCAGACCTCAGGCTGGAGATCACGCAGCCATTCGTCCTGGAAGTGGGGGAACTTGGCGATGATGTCCTCGTAGTTGTTCACCACGCCGCGTGGGTCGAAGTTGTTCTTCGCCCAGTCGAGCCAGAAGGGGCAGCCTGTCTCGGGCGAGAAGTGCCAGTTGATGGTTTCACGGACTTGGTTGTCGAGCTGCGCTTTGGCTTCTTCAGGGGTCATGGGCGTCGGGGTTGGGGGAAAACAGGGATACGGCAAACGGGGCAGGAAGGGCGTCCCTTTCGCTGACTCGTGTCCAGAAATCAACGCTGGAGTGCAGCGCATCGGCGGTTCGCCGACTCACAGCGTCCGCCGACCATGCAGCGCTTGGTAGAGCGTCAGCTCGTCGGCGTGGTCCAGTCCGCCGCCCGCTGGCAGACCCTGCGCCAGTCGCGTGACCGCCAACCCCTCGGAGCGCAGAAGATCGTGGAGATAGCTCGCCGTCGCCTCACCTTCCACGTCCGAGCCCACGGCCAGGATCACCTCCTCCGCCTGCACACGCTTCACGCGCTCCAGCAGCGTCTCGATCCGCAGGTCCTCCGGCGTCACATTGTCCAGCGGAGAAAGTTTCCCGCCGAGCACATGATACATGCCGTGAAAGGCCCCCGATCTCTCCAGGCGCAGCACATCCGCCGCCTGCTCCACCACGCAGATCAGACGCTGCTGGCGCTTCGGGTTGTGACACAGCGCGCATTCTTCATCACGCTCGATGAAAAAGCCGCAGTCCTCACAGGCGTGGACCCGCGCCGTCGCTTCTTTTAAAGCATCCACCATCGGCTCAATCCGCCCGCCGTCCTGCATCAGCCAGAGCATCAGACGCTCCGCACTACGCGGGCCCAGGCCGGGCAGCGACTTCAGTTGGGCAATCAGGCGGCGCAGCGGCGGAGGATAGTCGAGGGCAGCCATGGTGATGCAGATCAGACCTTCTCCAGCATCACCACGCCTGCCTCGGCGGGCAGCGCGACCTTGCGGTAGAAACATGTCGAACGGCTCGTGTGGCAGCAGCCGCCGCCGCGCTGCTTCACGCGGAGGATCAGCGCATCCTGGTCACAGTCTGTGCGGATCTCGATCACATCCTGAAACTCACCGCTCGTCGCGCCCTTGTGCCAGCGTTCCTTCCGGCTCCGGCTGTAGTAGACCGCCTGCCCGAGCACCAGCGTCTCGCGCAGCGTCTCCGCATTCATGTAGGCCAGCATCAGCGGCTCGTTCGTGTCGGCATCCACCGCCATCGCGGCTATCAGACCGTGCTCGTCAAACTTCGGCGCGAAGGCCAGACCTTCTTCGATGGTTTGCTTGGAGTCGCGGGGGCCGAACTGGAGGGAGGACGCTTCTGTCATGGGACGGCGGAGATAACCCCGCCGCCCGCCTTTGCCAAAACGAAAATGCTTTTGTTCGACATCGCCGGACCACACGCTAAAAAGGCCGCTCCCCTGCCCTCAGCTCCGTCTTTTCACCCGTGTCCGCCGACTCTTCCATGCCCGGTTTCCTGCTCTCCTTCGAAGGCTCCGAAGGCTGTGGCAAGTCCACCCAGATCCGACTCCTCAAAGATCACCTCGAAAGCTCCGGCCAGCCCGTCGTCATCCTGCGCGAGCCCGGCGGCACCGAGATCGGCGAAGAAATACGCCACCTCCTCCAGCACGCCAAGGCCGGCAGCGCCATGACCCCGGAGACCGAGCTCCTCCTCTTCGCCGCCAGCCGTGCCCAGATCGTCCGGGAAAAGGTCCGCCCCCTGCTCGCTTCCGGCACCTTTGTCATCCTCGACCGCTTCCTCGACTCCACCACCGTCTATCAGGGCATCGCC
>CAYMHJ010000649.1:0-2314 GCA_964390165.1 uncultured Prosthecobacter sp.
CCCGATCCTGCGGCAGGACGAAACCCAGATCGTGCCCGCCAATACGGTACCAAATGCGCCTTGGCACAGCAGAAGAAGGCGGAAAGGCTGGCGCCATTGTTTGAAGAAGACACCGTCGATTCCCTGGACTATGCCGGATTTCAAACCGGCAGAATCGGCGGAATTCCAACTCGGCACTGAAACCCCGGGCTTGTGAATGGAAGCAGAACGTGAACCCGGCGTTCCCTGGAGCGGCCTCTTCGCCTCTCTCAGCTGCGCTCACTCCACGAACCGGGCCGCCGGTGAAGATGATACACGGCCGCAACAAGTACGATGTCATCGGTGACCGAATAAATGACCCCATAGGGAAACCGACGGAGGCGACACCGCCGATGCCCATCCGACACTCGCGCCCAAGCCTCGGGATTGAGTAGTATCCGCTCGAGCGTACGTTCCAACTCCGCCACGAATCCCAGCCCCAAGCCGGGCGAGACCCCGTCGTAGTACTCGATAGCCGCCCCGGAATCCGCGACTGCGCTCGCCAGAAAGCGATAGGTCATGCCACGCACCGGTCGCGGAGCTCCCGCATGACCGTGGCGCCATCGATGGCCGCAATCTCCCCACGGTGATGAGCAACAAGACGTCTGTCGGCCTCCTCCGCCCACTCCGCCTCGACCCCGCGGACGACCTCGTCGTCCAGACTCCCGAGCAAGGCATCCGCAAGGATCGCTCGATCCTTGGCGGGCAAGCGCATCATCTCGTGTTCAAGAACTGCGTGGTCCACGGCCAAGAGGGTACGCCGCGGCACCATAGTGGCAAGGTCGGCTTCTGAGCCTCAATTGGGCGAACCGTGAAGGTCAGCGACGGGAGCCAGCCACCGGTGGGGTTGATATGGAATCCGGCCTCAAAGGCTGGGTACCGTTCGATGGACCGTCGGGTTGGAGGTACTGGCCCCGATAATCTCGGATACGCATGATGCGGGAAAGATTGTACTCACGGAAACCCCACCATGTCTCCCCCGATTCGGTGTCCTCAACTCGGCAGAAAATCCAGCCTGGGGTGAACTTTAGACGGTACACACCACCGCGCTCCGTTGGCTGTGACCACTCGAACGAGTGCAAACCGGTGCGGCGAAAGGATCCAGCAGGCTTGGTCGAAATCACCCTGCGGATATCAGGAGCGTCTGAGGGATCCGGCCAGGGATCCAAGTGGGTCACTACCTGGCCGTCACGGAATTCGGCGACAACATCCGCGCTACAGAGACATGCAAAACAATTGCACCGCCAAAAGCCTTCTGGCGGGTGCGGCGCGCCGAACCAGATCAGCGCCAAAGCGGCCGCAAGAGCCGCCCAGCGAACCCGAGACTTAAGGCGAGGCATGTTGATCTCCAACGAAATGCGAAGTGAGCCGCAGCCGGAAAAGCAACCCCGACGGAGATAAGACTCTCACTGTGATGAAAACCCAAGAGTAGAAAATGTCTGCTGCGCGAGGCTGCTGGCTCGACTGAGCTGGTTAGGCTATGTCACCTGGACAGCATCAATGCTGAATCGAAGTCTCGTAGCTTCTTCATGATCCTAGCCCGCCACCACCATGACCCGCAGAATCCTATGAGGGGAAACACTATTAACGGCCACATCGCGCTGAGGGTGCGCCCAAATCCTTGAATCGAATAGCGGCCATCAGGTCCTCCGCTCACAAGTAGTAGAACCGCGATAGGGAGTAACTGACTCGATGCAAACAACACCATGCACAACTGCGCCCATGACAACCGATTCAACAATCTCCTGGCATCGAGAGTGTGTAGCATAGTGTCGAACGCAAAGGTCAGCGGCGGGAGCAAGCCGCCGATGACGTCGAATTTGTCTCTGAGCGAATCGGCTGGCTCCCGTTCGCTGGACCGTCTGGTTCGTCGTTTCGACCTGCGCCGTCCTTCTGGACCTTCCTTGCAAACCAGAGGATTCCGGCTCCCCCGAAGAAGCAGGCTGCGGTGTCTGCGTAAAAGGGCAGCGGCGGCAAGGCCAGTCGAACCCCGTGCACCAACAGGATGCAACCCTCACAGATCATGAGCCCGCCAAACCAAGGAATAATCACCAGGTACTTTTGGGGGCGAAGCAGCAGCAAGAAATAAAGCCCCCCAACCAGCGTAAACGCCCCAGCCGCCATTCTCAGCCAATAGTCCAGCATGCGGTCAAAGGCAATCGGCCTCGCTCCCAATCCTTGCAGCGCCTCGGTCGCCGATGACCAACTGAGAAAGATACCAAAGACAGAGGCACCCCAGGCGACTGCTGAGAATCCGAGAAACACTCGTAGAAGTCTGGTGTGCATACTTACGCCG
>CAYMHJ010000650.1:0-2297 GCA_964390165.1 uncultured Prosthecobacter sp.
GCGTGTTCAGCGGCACGGGCGTCACCTTGCCCGCGATGTCCAGCAGCACATTGCCACTGGCGATGGCCTTGAACGTCGCGGTGATGCTGCGGCCCTTGGTATCCGTCCAGGTCGTGGGGCCGGTGGGCAGAGGTGGAGGGGGCGCTTGATGAATGAACTCTTGGATCGTGGCCTTGTGAAATACGATGCCGCCTCCCCACGCGCCGACGCCGAGCGCCTTCGCCGCCGGCCACTGGGACCAGCGTTCCGGGAAACGCTGCATGTCTCCGCTCCAGGAGACAATCACCTCCCCGTCGATCAGTGCCTGAAGCGAGCCTTTCCTCACTTTCACCAAGGACCGATAGAGTTGACCTTTCTTGAAATGCCTCGGCAACAGGGCCTTGGCCTCACTAGCGGCTTCACTTTTCCCGTCCAACGGCTGAAAAGCATAAACCGGAGCAGTCCATTGCGGCTGTCCCTGCATCACCCAGGTGACGGCACGGCCTGCGGATGTGAAGCACTGAGTGATAGACGCGAATTGATCAACGGTGGGCGTGAACTCGATCTCAAAGTCATACTCCGCAGGCGGGGTGAAAGGGAAGTCCAGGCGTGATTGAGGATGACTGCCAGCCTCCAACTCAACGCCATCAGGGGAAGTCTTCCATTTTCCGACGACCACATCCCTGTTCAAATCCACCTGCGCGAGAAGGTCGATGGTCAGACTCGTCGTGTTCGGCGGTTCGCCGACTTCAACGGCTGGTGCGGGTATGGATGATTGGGGCGGAACAGTCGGGCTTGGTTTGTTACCGCTTGCAGCGAGCGCTGTTTGATCCGGCTCAATCCAGATCAGAAACCCATCGGAATCGCTGGCGTCGAGATCGAGTGCAACGCCCAGCTTGTTCACTTTTTCAATGAGCGGTCCCTCACTGCCCCACGCCCGCCAGGTGCCATCCGTCATTTGTGCGGCACAGAGCAGGAACTGCTCAACAGGTATGGTGTTTGGCAATCGCGCACCAGCCCGCACGCGGATCGCAGGCCCAAGGTCAGCAGGGGGTGGCGTGACATTGTCGAAGGCAGTCGGATTCATATTCGAAAAGAAGACCTGCCCTGCGGCGTTTCGGAGCAACACAGCGGCATCCCGCGGACTGTCGGCTTGAATGGAGCCATGAAAAAGGCTGGGGAAAGTTCTCTCCATTGATTCGCTTCTTGGATTTAGGGGCCAGCCCAGGGGCTCTTTGTCTGCAAACAGCCCGAGGCAGGAAAAGCCGCCTTCAAGAATTTGAACCGCACCCTTGAATAAATCTGTGTGGACAGGCTTCGCTTGTGGAGCCTTCTCGGAAACCGCAGCATCCAGCAATATGCCACTGCGGCCGAACAAGAGAGAACCATAGTACATTTTCACACCCTGGAAGGTCTGAGGACTCTTAACCTCATTCACCGGCGTCACGCCGGAGGCTCCCAAGGTTAAACAGTTGCCATCGGCCTGGGTTAGCAGGGTTTCCCGGCTCATGGAAACATTCACGATCCCACTGCTGCGTCCCAGGGTGGTTTTCTGTCGATCCGAAGCACCAAAATACACCTCCCCGTCTGCCCTTCGCGCCACCCAGCCCACTGCGGAGGCGAACACCTCGACAAAGTCTTCGTATTTCTCGGCTTCCCCAATCGTTGCGGGAAGTCCATTGACGCTGCCTTCAATGCGCAACTTGCCACCGCGTTTCTTGGCCGCCACAAGCCATTCAGGAACTACCACATCTGCGGCAGCGGGCTGCATCGCTGAAGGCTGCGCAGGGGCTGACACCACTGGTGGTGTCTCGGCGGGCTGGGTTTGCTTTGACACCTCCAGATACAGCCAAAAGACCAGTCCGCCCAGCATCAGGAGAAACACCCACAGCAGCAGCGAGCTTGGCTTCTCCGTGCGCACGATCACTTCCGGCTGTGGCGGGCGATACGGCTGGCCGCCGGGACGCTGCGGGCGCGCCTGCGTCTCCAAGGCGGCGGGAGCCTTTTCAGCGGAGGCTTCCACCTTCACCACGGGCTGGGTGAGGATGGCATCCAGGTCATGCCGCATGTCCAGCACGCTCGGGTAGCGCACCTCACGGTCCTCACGCAACGCCTTGCTGATGATCCCATCGTAGCGCGGGTCCAGGCCGGGGACTTGCAGCGAGGGCAGCTCAAACAGGCCCTGCGGGATCTTGCCGGTGAGCATCTGGTAGAGCATGACGCCGACCGCGTAGATGTCTGCGCGATGATCCACCGCGCTGCCGAGCACCAGCGCCTCGGGGGCCATGTAATGCAGCGTGCCCATGGCCATGCCGCTC
>CAYMHJ010000651.1:0-2294 GCA_964390165.1 uncultured Prosthecobacter sp.
AGGCTCTTGCGATGCTATAAACGCGCGGATTTGATCATCACTCCACCTTCCTCTCTGAAGGACTTGGCCGTCATCACCGAGTCCTTGGACCAGGGAATTCCGAATCTTTCGGAGTTTGGAGGCCTGTTCCTCCGTTCCCATTCCCAACTTGATCGCCATTTGCGCATCACCTTCTTGGAAGATGGTTGCCAATGTTCGTGATTCAGAATCAAGGCGTGAAATGAAGATGTCTTGTTTGGCCTGAATTCTTCGTTTTTCAGCATCTCTCTTTCGGCGCTTCGTAACTTCGGGATCCTCTGATGGGAACCGATCTTCCTTAGGATCGAAAGCAACGATTTGAAAGCCTCCGTGTTTGGCCTCGTCAGTCAATTGTTCCTCAATAGTATACCCATGCCCGATTGGCATGGCCACGAACTGACTGACGATATTCTTGCCTTTGTTGACTCCATCCAGCCACCTTTGGCCGGATATGACCACATAATCTTGCTCATGAGCATGAATCTCTTCCTCATAAGGTTTGCCCGTGATCGCATTGATCCTGCCAACCGCTACTTTTGCGATTGATGGCCGCCATTTTACGCCTTTGAATTCCAGAAAGAGAGCCTCCCGCTGGTACAGCGGGATGAAAAAACCTCCTTCTTCAAGCCAATGGGAAGGCACGTTTTCGGCAAAGTCCTCAATCCGGTAAATCGGCAGCACTCCAAGGTCCGCTGGCAACGGGTACTCTTTCCCGTCTTCCGGCACCCTGAGTGTCCGTCGGAAAGAGATGCTTGTATGAAGACCCACATGCAATGATTCAAAACAGTCATCCTCTGCATCACCTCCCTCCAGATGGATTGTTAAACGCCCCATCTTCTGTTTTGCGGCGGCTATCGTCCGCAACAAAGAGCAGAGCTGAGTCAGCGCACTGAGAGGGGAGGCATCGGACGCACTTTGCATCAGTCCAGCGAGCTTGGACTCGATTCCTGTCAGGTCATCTTTTGGTAGACAGGGAAGAACTGAACCGGAAACAAGCCGCTTAATCAACTGGGATATTTGCTGGTAATCATTATCCAGAACGGCTTTGCCTATCCTTGCGGAGTAGCTGTCCCCGGAGATCGGTCCGGAGTCATCGCCCAGCCAAATTAAAAAATTAGGCATGTCTGAACGCAGTTCGGCGACGTGCCACAGGAGGTCTAAAAGAGCATTGGCTGTCGGGTGGCGTTCTCCTAACGCGGCTGCCTTCATCAGTGCGTTCGTCAGAGTAGTGATTTGCGAAAGTTCGTTCATGAGAGTGTGAGGAAGCGCTTGTTCAAGGCAGGCTATCAATCATTTGCCGGGCGGATGAAAATCTTTTTCGCAGATCGCTTGTCAGACACTGCCCAAACCAGCTTGAGAGCTTTTGAGGAATGGATTTCTCTCGCTTTTCGACCGGAACAATTGGCTCATTCAAGATCACATCAATCGGATCACGCTTCTCCGTAAACGGATACGGGAACGCGCCGGTGAGCATGAAGTAGAAGGTGGCAGCCATGCTCCAGACATCAGAGACAGGCTTGAGGTGCTTGAAATTGATGAGCTGCTCGCGGGGCATGAACAGCGGGGTGCCAGCGTAGTTGCCGGTGACGCTGAGGCCGCTCATGCCGGCCTGCTGGAAGTTTTTGGCGAGGCCGAAGTCCGAGATGCGGGCCACGCCGCGGTCGAGCAGGATGTTCTGCGGCTTCAGATCGCGATGCACGATGCCCTGCTGGTGCGCATGGGCGAGTCCCTCCAACGCGGCGAGCATGATGGGCTTCGCGATTTCCAGCGGAACCTTGCCGCCGTGCTGCCGGATGAAGTCCCACAGGCTGCCGCCCTCGCAGTATTCCATGATGAACCATGGGATGCCGTTGCAATGGCCCTGGTCGAACAACTTGACGATGTTCGCATGTCGCAGCTGCGCGGTGATGGTCATCTCCCGCAGGAATTTCTCGATCTCGACTGGAGGAACAGCAACTCTAGGAAGCATCACCTTGATGGCGACCATGACACCGTCGCTCAGGCGACGAGCACGGAAGACGACGCCAAAGCCGCCACGCCCCAGTTCCTTCTCGACCTGATAGCCGGGGATGTCGAGCCGGGGAGCTTCGCCTTTCTTCGCGGCCTTGAGCAGGAGATCGGCTAGCTGTTTGGGATTGAGCTCATCAAAGCTGGGCACGGGAACGGCGGGTGGTGGCCCGGCCTGCTTCTCGGCCTGGGTGACGTGGACTTCGAGGGCTGTGTCACCCACCTGGATGCGGTCACCGTGCTTGAGGGAGACTTCGGGGTAAGAGCGG
>CAYMHJ010000652.1:0-1397 GCA_964390165.1 uncultured Prosthecobacter sp.
AAGCTACTGGCGCAACTCTTTTGAACGCTGGGAGGTCCTGGCAGATGCAGATGAGTTATGGGACGTTGTAAAAGACCGGGTTCGATCACTGGAAGACGATGCGATCACCACAGGCTTCGTACGTCGAATGAGGCGCATCCTCCCGCAGGCGCTCGATCGCGTGAATGCCGAGGCGGCGCTGAAACTCGCCGAACTGGGGCAAATGGGTTGGGCTAAGTTTCACGTGGATCTCATGAGGGAGACCAATCAGGGGCTCGACGATGTAGACAGCACGGCCGAGCTCGTTCTGGCCCCCACGCGCAAACGAATCAATCAACGGTTGCAGTCGGCGCAAAATCAGTCGGCGAAGAACCCCAATCTAGGGCCGCAGCTGGCATCGGATCTCATGAACGCTGCGGTGCCTCTGATGGGCATCTATGACCTTTTTCACGGCAAAGAGGCGCACCAGAGAAACGACCTGTTTGACGGAGTTGCTGAAACCGTGGCCGACCTGCTGGTCGCATATCAGAAGGATACTGGTGACGATCAAACATTCATCAAGCTACTGAAAGATGCCCTACAGTTTGCGTCAGGGATGCAAATCCGGGAACGGTTGATGCGAAACATTGCAATGGGCGAAAACAATCTCGCGGCCTCGCAACTTGAGCCGATTTTCGAATCTCTCAATACGATTACGGGAAGCTCCCATGGGCCGTCGCAAAAACTACAGCAAGTTCAAAGAACGATCATGATGCAACTGCCGGCATGGGCATCGGCTCTGGGATCAGGATCCGAAACATACCGCAACCTTGTCAACACCGTTGCGATCGCTTTGCGCAACATTTCAATCGCGGCTCACAATGACAGCAACGACACCACCACGGCAACTGCGGCCATTGTGCTGGGCTTGAAACTAGCAGTCGATCCTGACCTCAAGAGGCGAATGATGGATGACAAGGCGGCCTTAGAAGGGATCTTGCAACAGCGAAAGCAGTGGGACAGAGTGGTTAATATTCGCTCCGATGAATTCGAGGTGACCCAGGAATTCGTGCGCTACAACGGCACCAAAATATCCGCTTCAAACATCACTGGTCTGAGATTCGGCGTCTTCACTCAAATCATCAACGGAATCTCCAGCACTTCATACACAATCGGGGTTCGAGGGCGCGACGCGCAGTTTTCCGTTGAATGCAAGCGCATGTTTCGAAGCGACGCGCAGGCAAAAGCGGACTTCACTGCAATACTCGAATCCCTGTTCCAACAGATTCTTCCGGATTACGTAACCACCCTCGCAACCAACATCGCCTCGGGCAGACACAGCATGCAGATAGGGCCACTATTATTAACTCAGCTCGGCGTGAGCTGTGAAACGGGTTCGTTGTGGTGGAAAAAAAATGTATCCGTTCCCTACAGCAACC
>CAYMHJ010000652.1:1421-2292 GCA_964390165.1 uncultured Prosthecobacter sp.
AAGGGCATGTCCATGTCTCTGCTGAAATGCCGGAGAAAATTCATTTCGCACTGGATCGCAGAGAGACATGGAATGCAGTGATCCTTGAGAAATTGGTTGAGGTCATAAAAGTTATTTTGTCAGGAAAATCCAAATGAAGACCAGCTTAACCTTATGAAAGTGCCTCACGAACTCTCGCTTCCTCAGGTTTCCATGCCTGATCCCCATCAATTGGCAAACGATCTATTGGAAGCTACGGCAGGATCTTCTGGCGCCCAAACAAAGAATCAGGGAAACGCCCCTGATGTTCAGGCCTGCATGAAGGCATTGATCGAGGTGGCGAACCAAAGCTGGCGAATTGATGCAGCTCTCATGGACCGTGACACCAAAGAGCCAAAAGCAGCGCTTTCCACGCAAGACATCAAGAAGCTTTCCAAAGCACTGGAAACAATCTGTGAATGCATCCGGGGCCTCGGCATTCGGGTGATCGACCGTTGCAATGAAGATTTTCATCCAGGCCTTCCCGACCAGGTGGTGACGGAGGAGCCTCGTGAAGCCATATCAAAAGAACGGATTATTCGCACGATACGCCCTACCATCATGTGGCATCAGACCATGGTTCAGCGCGGAGAAATTGACATCGCTGTGCCAGTCAAAAAATAATTTAGAGATACGACCATGAGCAGAAGCACAATTGATTTTGGAATCGATTTGGGAACCACCAACAGCGCCATTGCGGTTCTGAACGGAGTAGAGCCTCAGATCATCAAGAACTCGGACGATCAGGACGTGACTCCGTCCGCCGTCTTCATCAACAAGCAAGGAGTCCTTCGCGTGGGCACACGTGCCAAAAGCGCCACAGTGATGGAGCGAAGCGAAAACGACGCCTATA
>CAYMHJ010000653.1:0-2284 GCA_964390165.1 uncultured Prosthecobacter sp.
AAGCTCGCTACGCTGGGTATCTGCATCTCCGACTACGAGCCCGAACTTGGCCAACTCGACGGCACCTTGGCGCATGCCCTAGAACGAGCCGTAGCACGACTAACTCCGATGACTCCAGGGCTCGTACCCCATCATTGAATATCCGATCATCCGGCAAGGACATCATTAAATTAGTGTCCGGGTCAATCGACATCTAAACGTAATGCTCCGATGAACACTCAAACCACGATGTCAACGACTAGCGACACCGGTCCGCCTCCTCCTCGCATATCCCTTGGTGGAGTACGAGCGACAGGCATCAGCCCGTGTTCAATAGGCTCCAAGTGAAATGAACTTGGATCTCGATAGAAGTGCCTGAAAGATACCAATCGAGCCTTTCGACATTCCGACTGCAAGAGGAGTTCATTGGTTAACTCGTACGTCGGGAACCACAAATGGCTAACCCCTCCCTTTTGGAAAGTCACACTTCGCCCTCCTCCCTCGGATTCTGAGGCAAATTTCACATCCGCGCCCATCATGAGATCACCTATCACGCGCCCGCTTTCATCAAAGATAGATCTTTTCCTAAGTACGGGTGAGTTGTAATCTGGCAGCGATATGCGAATTAACCCTCCAGGCTTCACGACTCGATAGGATTCATCCAACGCTGTCTTAACCGTCTGAAGTGGCAGGTGCTCTAGCACGCTTTCGGACTGAATGCCCCAAAATTGTTGATCCATAAATGGCAGTGCCTTTTGTAGATCGCAGTTCACCTCAAACTCCAATTTTGGGTAAGGAGTTAGTCCCCAGAAGAGTCGTGAATCATGCTGCACACGACCTGGAACCAAATTTCCATGGTAAAGAAATGGGGGAGTGGAACCATCGTCGAACCTATTCACAAGATTCCTTCAAATCTCCATCTGAAACTAAGACGGGTCTGCGTTCTCTCCAGCCGTGCTTTACGAAATGATCCCAGCCTGATTCGAAGTAACCGACAGATACTGCCCGTGCCACATCTGGATTACAGAGCAGATAGCCACGTTCGGAAAAATTGAAAGCGTTCGCAATCAACATGCGGTCACAGGACTTGCGCTCCAGGTGCCGTTCTTCGAGCAAAAAGCCAAGGGCTTGGGGGTTTGCACTTGAAGGTGAACTCATAGATTCAAAGTCGTCGTACGAGACACCAAACCACGATGGATTACACCCTAGAGTGTCTAAACACATACCGTCCTGCATCCGCAATTCAACAATCGATCTGCTGGCATGTGGCCACAACTCAAATGGAGAAAAAGTCGCACTCCAGTCAGATCCTTCCCGCGAAACAAGTTCAAGGTTTGGGGAGTAGTACGGATCCCGATGCATGACGTGACGCCACCGAGATAGGAAGAGATTCAGTTCCTCAGCTTGTACGCCTGGCAGACGTGAACTTGTTTCGTCATGCCGAACTCGCGCATGTGGTGTGAAGAGGATGCGCTGATTGATTGCGCGTACCTTGAGACAGAAATCGACATCATTGAAGTTGGATGGGAACTCTTCACTGAAGCCACCCACGTCCAGGAAGGTCCTTCGCCTTGTCAGCAAACATGCACCGGTTACTGCAGAGACCTCTCGCCTGACAGCCAGAGCTCGATGGCCGACACCACTCGTCCAAATTTCGCCTCGACAAAGGTTCAGCGGTGAGGCGCTCACTGACACACCTGCATGAAGAATTCTTCCGCCTCCGTCTTCGATTCCACACCCTACGACGCCCACATCATCGCTCGTTATCAGCGCGTCGAAGAGCTCCAAAAGAAATCCAGCAGAAAAGTCGTATAGATCATCATTTAGGAACAGGAGAAACTCTGACTCAGTCACCAAAGCTCCCAGATTGCAGCTTCTTGAAAAGTTGAATTCTTCACTGTCCCGAAATACATCAACAGCAAAAAGCTCTCCATCATGAAGACCAAACTCGGTCTTGATGCTCCTTAAGAGTTCATCGAGTTCCGCCCACTTATTTGAATCGTCAAGGGCAATCACAATCTTCGGCCTAAAACCGTCAAGGCGTCGGACGAAAGAACGCAACATAGCCTTGAGCGCCGGGACAGGCTTTGATGCGGAAACTGAATCGACGTCGCTCTTGGCGGGAAACAATCCACTGGGGATAACGACGGTGATGTCGGGTGGAGTGATATCCCTGTTGAGCGTTTCATAGATACCATAGGCACTCTCGATGACCGTTCGAATCATTCCCTCCCGGGCGTAGTGGCCTACAAGCGCCTTCCGTCCGGCAGCCGATGCCCACGGCTTTGACTCCGGGTTGAGTGCT
>CAYMHJ010000654.1:0-307 GCA_964390165.1 uncultured Prosthecobacter sp.
AATCGATTGTTGGATGGGGGGTGAGCTTGCATGGTGTGGTGTGCCGAATCCGCGATTGTCACTGGAAAGGTCCATTTGGCTGCATATCCCTGCCAGATCATCCGAACCGTTCAATTTCCGGGACGTGGGGCACTTGGAGGCGGGGTCCAAGGGGGGGCGGGTCTTCATGGGGGTTCTCATGGGGTGACTGACCGCACATTGGATGGCAAAGCAACGTGCCCAAGCTGGACGAGACCACTCAAGCAATCCCACTCGACCCATGCTTCGGCAATTTGGCCATCGATGTCCCGATAGAGACTGATAAAGT
>CAYMHJ010000654.1:317-2282 GCA_964390165.1 uncultured Prosthecobacter sp.
CGCGGACAGCGTCCTGCCCGAAGCAGGGAATGGCCCGATCGGCCCACGCTGCGTGCCGCGAAAGCCCGGACGACTGACTTGTTGTGTTCACTGGTCATGATGTTTGCAGGCGCCGAAGGACGTCCGTGTGTTGAGAGCCTCTGGAATCTCCACGTCAGCCCACTTTGTCGGGTTTGGCGCCCAGGAGTCCTCACCCAGAAAACTGCCTACAAGATCACCGAGACTCAGCTTGAATGCCGCCTCGAAGGCGCCCTCACCCGAATCATCAAGGCGCGCGTTCGCAATGAACTCGAAGATCCTTGCCCGGGATGCCTTTAGATCCACCTCGATCTTCCGAAAAAGAACCTGGGCGAGATTGTAGCTCAGCTCGAAACTGTCGCCGGGAATGGTCCAGGATTGGCCGGACCAGAACTGCTGGATGGTTTCCGCATTCCAATGGGCGGCGTGCCTCTCGTAAAGCTCCTGGTCCAGTTTGAAAATGTCCGAGCCACAGATCACCTGCTCCATCCGCATGGCCAGGGCCTCGTTGATCCAGGTTGGAATGGGTAGGTGACCCAGGCATCCATGGGTCAACTCGTGAACCAGAACGGTCCGATAGGAGAGGTGGTCGGTGGTGGGGAATGCGTAATGAATGTAGCTTCCACCGCTCAGGCACACGCCACCTGACATCGGATGTTCACCATCGGGATAGAAGTGGATGATATAGTCGTAGTAGTCATCCATGCTGGTGAACATGAGGACCACATGCTTTCCGTAGTGTTCATCCGAGGCGATGCCCTCCAGGTTTGTGAGAATCCGGCTGAGGGCGTCCTCGTAAGTGCGACACGCATCCTGGATGACGCTGGTCGGTGCTTCGGACAGGATCATGAAATTCGTCGTCTCATGGACCTGATAATCGCCATCGAGCGCCTTGCGTAACTGGTCAAGCCAGCTTCGGGCGGCTGCTTCCCAGGCGGAGTTCCAGTCTGACTCGGGGACGTTCGCCTCAATGATCCCGGCGATGGCATCCCAGTCGGGATAACAAAACCGATCCTTGATGGGGAGGTGCTCGGCAATGTTGGGAAGCGTCATCATTTTCTGGTTCTGGCGCTGGAACTCATGGGCTTCTTGTAAGGAGTAGGGCCGGCGAATAATGGGCACTCTCCGGCAATCTGTGAAGTTCAACCTGCGCCGATTGGCGGCGGTTGGGGGGTGCTTTAGGGCATGGGCTCTCAGAAGGTGATGTGGAGCACTCCAAAAGTGCCTGCTGCCGTGCGACCAAACCATGCCGCAACGAAATCATGGGTCAGGAAAAGTGTCTGCACATAGGGCGCTCCACCAGCCGGGTTTTGCTCGGCAGCAAACTCGGACAGAGTCGCTGAGTCAGGGGGATGTGAACTGAGATATGCCGCAAGCCTTGCCGCCACATCGGAAGAGAACAGATAGTAATGCTCGTTGAGGGCCGCCGCGCGCAATGCTGCTTCCAGATCCTTCGGTAGGGATGGGGCGACGAAGGCAAAGAAGTAATCGATGAAGGCAAAGCCCGGGAAGGGAAGATCGGTTCGGTCTTTGCTGGTGGAGTCCAGATACTCCCAGAGAAAGCGTTCGCCGGTGACGACTGTCTTCGTGCCGAAAAAGCCGCGCTGGAGGGTGACCGTCTTTTCGTTTCGGTGGGCTTCTGTGAAGTCCACGCGCTTGGATTCCGGCAGGATGTAGAAGGTGGCGATGCTGGACATTGGATTCCGGGTTCGGCGGTTTGCCGTATGGTCAGTTCCCGAGCGGTTCCGGGAGCTTCCTCGTCAGGTGGCGTGTGGGGGTGCGGCTTCCTCACACTTTCGGCTCTTGAAAAATGCCAAATGTGCCAGTGCCCGTCGCCTCACTTCTCGAACGGGCTTCTGCGGATGTGTCGGATGAGGACAACGGTGAGGAAGGCGGCGACGACGGCGACCCAGCCGAGTCGGTCGAAGTGGTCGAGTCGGCCGTCGG
>CAYMHJ010000655.1:0-2281 GCA_964390165.1 uncultured Prosthecobacter sp.
CCTCCCTAGCTGTCTCCAGCCTCGCGCAATCTCCTTCCCCAAAACGCCCGGTCTGCAGTGCCTCGATTCGGCCGATCAACGAATGAACCGGCTGCACCCAGCCCCGGACCTTCTCACGAATGGCCTCGCCCACGGTGGTCACGTTCGCTGCATTCAAAAGAGGGGACGCAGGAATGCCGAAGATTGATTTTGCCAACTCACCGGCCTTCTGCCAGTCGGACTCCGGCGGAAGAGACACCTCCTCCAGAGTCATGTCGTTCTCCAAGGTACCGAGGTCAGCATTGGCGGGTCCGCCGTGGTGCTTGAAGATCCGGTTGGTCTGCTCTGCGTAACAGAGAATGATGAGATCCTCGAGCATCCCCGGAAGGCCCATGGGATCGGGAATGTTGATCCATTTGCGAAGCTTGCCGACACTCAAATCTCCCGACGACTGCGCCAACTGTTTGTTGAAGTGGTTCTTCCAGTGATGACCCAACTGGAATCGTTGCTCGCCCATCTCGCCAAGTTTCAGCGGGTTCGCGATAAGCGACATGGACCTTCTCAGGGATGTCTCCACCAACACACTAGGCTCACTGCTCTGGGCCGCACTTCTGACGGTCTCCAGCACCTTGCCGAGCGCACCTTTGGTCAAGCTGATCCGGTCGTCAAAATGAGGATGTGCCGGGTACTGCTGTCGAAGCGCCTGATCAAGCAGCCCTATGAGCCCCTGCTCGAGGTTGGCCGCCGCAGGTGGCTGCAGTGACATGCCGGGGTCCAGACTGCGGAAGTGGTCGGCGGGTTCCAGTGAATTCCCTTGGTCGAGGTAATCATCGCCATCACCGCGTATTCCATAAGCCATCTCGATTCGGACCACGAGCTGGCTGCGCAACTGATCCCGCTGACTTTCAAGCTGGTTGCGGGCGGTCTCACGATCGGTCTCGGTGAGATGTTGGACGTAACTTGGGAACTGGTTTTCCTTCAGGATCTGCTCAAGGCGCACGAAGGTTCCGAGTGCCTCCAGTGTCTCACCATTGAAGAACGACGGCAGCCAGCAGATGGTCCGCGTCGGCTCCTCCTCGCTGAGGAAGGTTTCAATCTTGGCCACATCATCACGGATCGTATGGTCCGGACCATCAAAGGGATAGTCGATCACGACCTTCCATCCGTCGCCCCTACTGACGAAGGAATCCGTTGGCAGATCACGGACGTTAGCGAAAATAATGTCGGCACGCCTCGGGGTTCCCCGCCACTTGAACTCGTTCGTGTAGAATAATTGTTCCTCGTTCTCCTGGCCGAGCGCTTTGAAGATGAGTTCCTTCAGTTTGGTGATCCGGTTGCCCCGGTTGTCCACTCCTTCCGCCTTGGCGAGAATTTGCTCGGTATCGACGCTGGAGAGCTGGACGGCGAGAGTGGTCTGTCCTGCCCCCTCGCGAATCTTGATCTGCCCGGCCGCTGCAGCCCAACGCTTGAATTTGTTGATCACCGTCGCGGCCTCTTGTCCCGGAATAGGCGTGGCGATCGTTCCATGGTTGAGCGCCGCCAATTTCTGCGGCGTCATGTTCTTCAGGGACTCCACCTCGGGCACCAGCGCTGCCAGCAGCAGCGTCTTAATGAGCCGGTCGTCATTGCGCAGCGCCGCGCGCTTGGGGTCCGCCCAGGCGAGAAGATTGGCTTCTTCAAAAGACAGGCCATGATCCTTTTCCAGGAGCGGCTTGAGGCTCCCCTGATACAGCCGGTTCGCATTTTCAAAGTGGACCTTCATGTCCGAGCTGAAGGCCTCGTCGCCCTGCGACACTTGGTCGAACAAATCCCCCACCGGGACAATCTGCCCGAGCTGAAGTGTGTCCTTCTGCTCGGCAAGAAGCATTGCCATCACTTTGAGGGCCGTTCGCTCCCGCTGCAGCAGCGAGGAGACCGCCACCAGTGTCTCGACCAGCGCCGGGCTGAACGGATACAACTTGCGGAAGTCATCGCGGTTCGCCTCCCGCGTCAGCAGGGTTTTCATCACCTCCTCCCGAATCGTTTTCGTCCGCTCAAACTCCGCGTCCATCTGCGCTCGGGCGCTGTCTGATTTCGCCAGCAGGATGCGTTTCTGCGCGATCGCCGGCAGGTTGCGGTCCTCCAGTTTGATCACCCCGAATCGTCCCTCGTGATGACTGAGCACATCGGAAAAGGCCAGCTTCTCCGCGCCTGCCACCTGCTTGCCGATCAGATCGCGCAGGTCGCGCTGGCGGGCGATGAAGCTCACCAGCGGCAGCGGGCGGTCGGCACGGCTGGACTCCACCAGCTTGACCACCTTGTC
>CAYMHJ010000656.1:0-2281 GCA_964390165.1 uncultured Prosthecobacter sp.
CGCTGAGGCTGCGGCATCGCACTCGGGAGGATGAGCTTCGGACCTTCACGACCTGCGTCATGGGGCTTGGGCTTTTCCTCTTCCTTGGGCTGCTGAGTCTGCGCGGGACTGCTGCCAGGGACCGGAAGGCCGTTGTCGCGGAAGAACTGGGCCATCTGCGCCATTTGCATCTGATGGTAGGCGATGAGTTCGTTGGCGCTCTTGAAGAGGTTGTGCAGCACCTCGGCGTTGATGCTGCGCATGAGTTCGGAGAAGATGGAGAAGGCCTCCTGCTTGAACTCGATGAGCGGATCTTTCTGCCCGTAGGTGCGTAGCATGACGCCTTCCTTCAGCGCATCGAGCGCGAGGAGGTGCTCCTGCCAGAGGCGGTCGATGGCGTTGAGCATGATGCGGCGGTCCGCTTCCTGCACCATCTCGGGGTGGAAGCCTTCGAGCTTCATGTCGTAGGCTTGAAGCACCTTTTCCTTCACCCAGTCACCCTGGGCGGCAAAGTCGAGCGCCTTGAATTCATCAGAGATCTCGCGGAGGCCGATGGGGAAGGTGGTGTTCAGCCACTGAAGCAAGTTTTCGTAATCGGGCTCCAGGTCGCTGCCTTTTTCGCTCGGCAGGAAATCGGCGAGACGGTCGCGGATGCCCTGTTCGACGGCGTCGTTGACGAGGAGGCGCGGGTCGTTGCTTTCGAGGGCATCGTTGCGGCGTTCGTAAATGACTTCGCGCTGCTGATTCATCACGTCGTCGTATTCGAGCACGCGCTTGCGGCCGACATAGTTGCGCTGCTCGACACGCTTCTGCGCGGTCTCGACGCTGCGATTCAGCCATGGGTGCTGGAGTTCTTCACCCTCGGCCATGCCGAAGCGCTCCATGATCTTCGTCATGCGCTCGGCGGCGCCGAAATTGCGCATGAGGTCGTCTTCGAAGCTCAGGAAGAATTTGCTCTCACCGGGGTCACCCTGACGGGCGCAGCGTCCACGAAGCTGACGGTCCACGCGGCGGGATTCGTGGCGCTCGCTGGCGATGACCATGAGGCCGCCGAGTTCGGCGACGCCTTCACCGAGCTTAATGTCGGTGCCTCGACCAGCCATGTTCGTGGCGATGGTGACAGCGCCTTTTTGACCGGCACGGGCCACGATCTCGGCCTCCTGGCGGTGATACTTTGCGTTGAGGACCGCGTGCGGGATCTTTTGCAGCTTCAGCATGCGGCTGACGGTCTCGGAAGCATCCACACTGGCGGTGCCGACGAGCATCGGCTGGCCTTTGGCGTGGCGCTCGTGGATGAGGGCAATGACGGCGTTGTACTTCTCGCGGCGCGTTTTGTAGATGCTGTCGTTTTGATCGACGCGCTTGACGGGCTGGTTGGTCGGGATGGTCAGCACATCGAGGCCGTAGATGTCATGGAACTCAGCCGCGTCGGTTTCAGCGGTTCCGGTCATGCCCCCAAGCTTCATGTAGAGGCGGAAGTAGTTCTGAATCGTGATGGTGGCGTAGGTCTGTGTCTCGGCATCGATCTGCACGCCTTCCTTGGCTTCCACGGCCTGATGCAGTCCATCGCTCCAGCGACGGCCTGGCATCTTGCGGCCTGTCTGGCTGTCCACGATGACGACTTTATTTTCTTCGACGACGTATTCGACGTCCTTCTCATACAAGCAGTAGGCGCGGAGGAGCTGGCTGATCTGATGGATGCGCTGGCCCTGGAAAGAGAGGCGATCCTGAAGCTCGGTCTTCTTCGCGAGCTTCTGCGCGTCGGTCGTGGTCTTGTCGCCATCGATCTCGGAGTAAAGCGTGGCGAGGTCGGGCAGCACGAAGGCTTCGGGTTCATCGGGATTGAGGAACTCGCGGCCTTTTTCAGTAAGATCGGCATCGTGTGTGCGCTCTTCGATGAAGTAAAAAAGGTCTTCCTTCAGCGCGAAGAGCTCCTTCTTCTGCGAGTCTTCAAAGGTGCGCAGCTCGGCCTTCTCGATGGCTCGGCGCAGTTCAGGCTCTTCCATACAGCGCATGAGGCCGCGGTTCTTCGGCTGGCCGAGTTTGACCTGGAAGAGCTTGCGACCTGCCTCTTCAGACTCGCCTTTCTCCATGAGCGCTTTGGCTTCGGAGACGAGGCTGTTGCAAAGGGTGTTTTGACGGCGGACGAGCTGGTCCACGAGGGGCTTGTAGCGCTCGAACTGATGATTGCTTTCCGCCGAGGCCACGGGGCCGGAGATGATGAGCGGGGTGCGGGCTTCATCGATGAGGATGGAGTCCACTTCATCCACAATGGCGAAGTAGTGACCGCGCTGCACCTGCT
>CAYMHJ010000657.1:0-2273 GCA_964390165.1 uncultured Prosthecobacter sp.
TTTCGATTCCCCGCCGGCGCATCTGCCGGTCGTTCCAATGCAGCACCAGCGGCCGACCATAATTCATCAAGGGTTCGAATTCACGGCTGAGCACCTGCTCCTCCGCCAGCCGTTTTAGACCAATCGAAGGCAGCACCCCTGCGCAGGCCCCGCAGGCCACGAGTTCACGCACCTGCAGCAATGAGGTGCACTCCACCGCCGGAACGAACCGCCCGCAGGCTGCCTCCACCGCCTGGCGCACCTTCTGATCGAGCTGACCCCCACCCGCCATCGCCGCCCACGGCAGCGCGGTCCATTTCTCGGACTGCGCCAGCCAGCTCCTGGGCCGGGTGCCCAGAAGCGACCGCGCGACACACAGGTGAAAAGTCAGTCTTGCCACGGGCAGGCTGGTCTTCGCACGCTGTTCCTCGCTCAGAGCGTCTTCCCGAACCACCGCAAAGTCCACCGCCCCGTCACGCACCGCCTCCACAAGCTCGCGGCTGCGCATCGCCTTCAGATTCAGCGCGGCATTTCCCAACACCTCTCGAATCCCTCCGGCGGCCGGGATCACCATCCACTCCAGCATACTCGCACCGGCACCGATGCGGAACGTCCTGGGCAGCTTGCGCTGCTCGTTGATGAAGCCTTGCAGGTCGTCGAACTGCTGCCGCACCAGCACGGCCAGGCGTTCACCCGCAGGCGACAGCGCGATGGTCTTGCCACGACGAACCGTCAGCTCGGTTTCAAAGTAGGTTTCCAGTTCGCCGATCTGACGGCTCACCTGAGCCTGACGTGACAAACTGTCCGGAGCCGACTTGGCAATCGATCCCGCCTCCGCCACCTCCAGAAAGCTGCGCAGCCGGTCCAGCGACAGGCCTGAGCGGAAAAAGAGATCTTTGTTCATTACTTACTCTACAGTTATCTATACCACACTTTACTGCATGGTCGAGCGGGATGTTTAAACCGAAGATGGCCGTGCAATGAAGAACCAACACTACGACCTGATCGGCGACATCCACGGACACCACGACAAACTCACCGCCCTGCTGCACACACTGGGCTATCAACCAAGGGGGGACAGCTTCCATCACACCGAAGGCCGGAAGGTCATCTTCCTCGGCGACTACATCGACCGCGGCCCCAAGGTGCGCGAGGTGCTCCACACCGTCCGCGCGATGGTGGACGCCGGCGATGCGCTGGCCATCATGGGCAACCACGAATACAACGCCGTCTGCTACCACACGCCGGACGGCAATGGCGGTTGGCTGCGGGAGCGTAATGATCGAAACCTGCGCACTCACCTTGCCACGCTGAACGCCTTCGAGGGGCGGGAAGAGGAATGGGCGGACTGGATCGAGTGGTTCAAACGCCTGCCGATGTTCCTCGACCTCGGGGAGTTGCGTGCTGTCCACGCCGCCTGGGATACCCGCCACGTCGAGATGCTCAGAGGCACGCCACTGTTGGATAATGCCTTCCTGCATGCTGCCGCGACAGAGGGAACGCCCGAATACACCGCTGTGGAGATCATGCTCAAGGGACCGGGGATGACGCTGCCCGAAGGCGTCCTCTTCAAGGACAAGGAGGGGATCGAACGGTCCAACGTCCGAGTACGCTGGTGGGCACTGGAGCAAGCGCTCGAAGTTCGCAGCATTGTGATGCCGGAACCAATGGAAGAGGATGTGGGGAAGCTAACAGCCGATACGCTGCGGGAACTCCCTAACTATGCCACAGAGGATCCACCGGTATTCTTTGGCCATTACTGGCTGCCTCCTCACTGGGAACGGGCACCTATGGCCCCGAACATCGCGAGCCTCGACTACAGCGGCGCCTTCGGCACGAACACACTCACAGCTTACCGATGGAGCGGCGAGCGCGAACTCGCTACAGTAAATTTCGTCACAGCATGTTTCTCTGAACACTAGGCGGCATGTGCTGATTTGCCACTTTCGTGTCTACTCAACGCGACGTTATCAGAGCGAAATTTCACCCGGCGCCGAACTTATGAGAATGGTTTTGACCAATGGTTCTCCCCGCATTTGCCCGCCGACAGATCTGTTGACAGAGGTGATTCATGTTCAACCAAAAC
Source organism: uncultured Prosthecobacter sp. (assembly GCA_964390165.1). Classification (GTDB taxonomy): domain Bacteria; phylum Verrucomicrobiota; class Verrucomicrobiia; order Verrucomicrobiales; family Verrucomicrobiaceae; genus Prosthecobacter. The sequence goes on from CAYMHJ010000657.1 coordinate 2,066, forward strand.
ATCGGTGTATGTCCGTGGACATCCGCACATGACACAACGCTTGCGATTTGGGCAAGATGTTGGCTATTGTTGTGAAAAATAGTTGGACAGTCTTCCTTATTTTTGACTAACACATCCCACCTCCTTGGGAATTTATCCGTCATAAAAACTCGTTATCCATGCCTGCTTCAGCCCTGCTTAAATTCCAAATTGGCCCCGTTCAGGACTT
>CAYMHJ010000658.1:0-2273 GCA_964390165.1 uncultured Prosthecobacter sp.
GACTCCAGCCGAAGGCCATCGTGCTCATGATCGGCAACAACAACATGTTCTTCACGCCTGAGACCGGCATTGAGGCCGCTGCGCTGGGCATCCAGATGTGCGCGAGAAACCTCCACGAAAAGTTCCCCAAGGCTGCGATCATTGTCACCGAAATCCTCCCTGCGCACGCTCCTGGCAATCGTTTCTACGAAGACATCAAGAAAACCAACCGCGCTCTTCTGCGTCTCGGCGTGCAGAGTCTCGATATTTCCCAGAAGGTCCAAAAGCTCCACCTCTGGGACGACTTCACCAATGCCGACGGCACGCTAAAGGCGGGCCTATTCACGCCGGACAATATTCACCTCTCGCTTGCAGGCTATGCCGTGTATGCCGAACGGCTGAGGCCTTTGTTGGAGGCGGCGACCAAGCACTGATCAATGAGAAACCCGACCCCGATCTTACTGGGAGCCGCCCTACTATTTTACATCGGCTTCGGACCACATCCCGAGGAATTCGGCAATATGCTGCCCAAAAGCCATTTCACGGAAGGGCCGCCGATCGCCACCTATCATATCCGCCAAGGCGACCGTTTTATCTATCGCTTCGCGGGAGAGGTCAGCCTCTGCGACGGTCTGACCTGTCCGCCTCCTACCCGACCGGACGCAGCGGCGGCGAAAGCGATGCACCTGGACTCCGACCTCGGTCCCATTGACTATTCCGTCCCTTTCTCCGCCTGGCTGCCTTTCTACCAAAGCGGCGTGATCGAAGCCAAGATCCCCGTCGTCTTCACCCGTGAGGGCAAGAAAATCGGTGCCAGCCCGAATGGTGCGGATATCCAAGCCGACCATATGACTGTGCTTGTAAAAGTGAGTCGAATCGGACTGATCCCACTGGGACATTTCGACGACCGGGTCGAATATGTCGTGCTCCAAGGTGCCAAGGCTGGCATCGCCCGGAGGATCGAGGATGGCAATCGCGAGATCGCTGCGAAGATTTTGCCTGCCCATGCGCCCGGCCATCGCTTCTACGAGGACATCCGGATGACCAACGCTGCCCTCGACTCGATAAGGCTGGACAGCGATCCCAACCTGAGCGTGCTCGACTTGTGGAGCGACTTGACTCCCCCAGACGGCACGATCCGGAAAGACCTCTTCACGCCGGACAACATCCACCTTTCTCCCGCAGGCTATGCGGTCTATGCGCACAAGCTGAGGCCTTTGCTGGGTGGACCCAGCGCGCAGCCATGAAGCTCTTTTTTTTCAAACTGCGGTGCTCACTGAAAGCCCTGCTTGCCGCTTGGGCGGCCTGCAATCTGGCCTGGTGGCTCGGATCGCTACCCGCATTGATTGGTTTCGGCACCGAGGTCTGGCAACCCAAAAACTGGGTGCCTCTGGCCCTGCTTTTTGGGCTCCATTCCGCAGTGGTTCTCCTGGGTGTTGGAGTGGTGCTGATCCTGCCGATGGGTTGGATCCTCGGTTGGGACAGTTCCAGATATGGGGCACGTGGCGGTTTTCTGGCTGCCCTGCCGTTTGCAGGCTTCTGGGTGGCCGTTTCCCTTGTCTTATCCCATCAAGAGCCTCCTCCTCCCGCTGGCGGGCCAGGCGCAGGGTTTAAAGGGGAAGTGTTTATGGGCACCGTTCCATACGTCCTCGCCACCCTCGCGGCAGGAACCGTGTTTGGCTGGGCACGGGCACGTTTTGCAGCATTCCCGCGGGGGCACAGGGCGATTGCCCTAAAGGCCCTGCCGCTACTTTTGCTGGCGGGCAGCCTGCCAGGACAGAGTCCAGCGAATGAACCGGCGGAACTGGCAAAACCTAACATCCTCTTCATCATCGCCGATGACCTTGCGACGCGCCTCGGTTGTTACGGCGACAAAGCCGCCATCACACCCCATCTCGACCGCCTTGCTGCCGAAGGTGTCGTTTTCACCAAAGCTTACTGCCAGGGCGCGGTCTGCACGCCTAGCCGCACTTCGTTCATGCTCGGACTGAACACCCGCCATGCAAAAGAGAATCATTTTATCAAGCATCCTGAGACGATGACCATGGGCCGCTGGTTCCGCGAGCACGGCTATCAAACCGCCGCCATTGGCAAGATCGATCACGACGACCCCAACGATGCCTACACCGACCCGAAGGCCTGGGACCTGCGGGTGAAGAGTTATGACCTATTCGCCAAGCTGCCCACCGACAACACCTTCTTCGATGAAGACCTCGGCCAGCAGCGGAAACGCGTCTCACTCATCCGCCTGGCGGACTCGCCGAAAGCGATGGGCGATTGGGTACGCGCGGAGC
>CAYMHJ010000659.1:0-2271 GCA_964390165.1 uncultured Prosthecobacter sp.
CCATGCTGGGCAGTTCGCTCGCGGCGGAAACGAAAGTCACCTCCAGCAACGATCAGCGCCTCAATGTCCGCGACTTTGGAGCCAAGGCAGATCAGACCACGGACGACACGGCGGCGTTTCAGGCGGCGATTGATGCCGTGCACTCGGCGGGAGGCGGCACCGTCTTTGTGCCGCCGGGCATGTATCGGCTGAACGGCACACTGATCGTCAAACTCAACGTCACTCTCGAAGGCATCTTCACCGCGCCGCCGACGATTCCATGGACGGCGGAGTCGCTTGGCAAAGGAGCGCCGAATGGCTCGGTGTTGCTCACCTTTGCCGGCAAAGGCGATGCGAGCGCCACGCCCTTCATTCAGCTCGCCTACAACGCGACCGTGAAGGGCATCGCCGTGTTTCATCCGGAGCAAACGGACACGAATCCGCCCATCGCCTATCCGTGGACCATCAGCTCACTGCTCACGGGCGCGGACAACTGCTCCCTCATCGACGTCTTGCTCGTGAATCCGTATCAAGCGGTCGATTTCGGCGGCAGGCACACCGGCCGTCATTTCATCCGCAATCTCAATGCCGCGCCGCTGCATCGCGGGCTGTTCATTGATCACTGCATCGACGTGGGCCGCGTGGAAAACGTCCACTTCTGGCCCTTTTGGGGTGCCACGGGAGCCGCGGCCGAGTATCGCCGCAAGCACGGCAAGGCCTTCGTGATCGGACGCACCGACTGGCAGCATCTCACGAACTGCTTCTGCATCGACTACGAGACCGGCTTCCAGTTCATCGCCTGCACCAGCCCGGCGGCGGCGTATCAAGGCGGCGGCAATGCCCACATCACCGGCGGCGGCGCGGACGGCTGCAATCGCGCCGTGCATGTGGTCGAGATGCAGGGCCACAGCGGCACGCGCTTCGTGAACTCGCAGATCTACGGCGACATCATCGTCGAGGCCACCAACAACGCGCCGCTCACCTTCAGCGCCTGCGGATTGTTCGGCAGCATGCATGCCGCGAACGGCATCGGCCTAGCCCGCATCGAAGGCGGCGGCAAAGTCAGCTTCACCGACTGCCACATCCACTGCCTCGACCCACGCAATACCATCCGCACCCTTATCCACGCCAAGGCGGGCCGTCTGCAAGTGCGTGGCTGCGACTTCATCGACGGAGCCTTGCCCCGTGAGCACATCATCCTCGATGAAGGCGTCCTTTCCGCCAACATCAGCGACAACACCTCGCGCACGCCTTTCACCGTCACCAACAAGGCGAAGGGAAAGACCGTGGTGCGGGATAACCTGAGTGAGGCATGATCGCCACCCGCCGACTCTCCATTACATCCGCCATTGTCGTCGTGCTTGCCAGCGCTCTCTTTGCGAAGGAGCCAACTCTCCTCAATGTCCGCAAGATCTGGGACAAGGCCCCGCACAACGGTTTCACCGACCTTATCCGTTTTCAGGATCAGTGGTTCTGTATCTTTCGGGAAAGCAGCGGCCACATGGCCCGCGATGGCAAGGTCCGCATCCTTCATTCCGAAGACGGGGAGACCTGGACCTCCGCTGCATTGCTTGAGATCGCGGGACAGGATCTGCGGGAGGCAAAATTCAGCATCACGCCCGATCAACGACTCATGCTCTCAGGGGCCGTCGCCCTGCCTCCGAATGGCGAGGGCGGTCATCAATCGTTGAACTGATTTTCCACGGACGGATTTGATTGGGGCGCCCCACAGACCATCGGCGATCGGGACTGCTGGATCTGGAGGACCACGTGGCATGATGGCACCTCCTATGGTGTCGGTTATCAGACTCGCGGAGAGAAGAAGACGCGGCTTTACCGCAGCACCGACGGCCTGCGCTACGACGTGCAGGTCGAGGACTTGTGGAAAGGCAACGCCAACGAGGCGTCCATCCTGTTTCACGATCGCAACGCCTACTGCCTGATGCGCCGCGACCCCGCAGCTGACACAGCGACGGGCTCCGCCCTGCTCGGAACCGCCGCGCCGCCCTACCGCGAGTGGACATGGAAAGACCTCGGCGTCCGACTCGGTGGCCCGCACCTCCTTCGTTTGCCCGACGGGCGCTTCATCGCCGCCGGACGTCACTACACTGGCCCATGGAGCCCGGCGCAGGGGCAAGTCGGTGGTCCCTTCCGCACCACGCTCTGGTGGCTCGATCCGACTGCGGGCAGGCTCACGGAAATGCTCACGCTTCCCTCCGGTGGCGACACCAGTTACCCCGGCATGGTCTGGCACGAGGATCAACTCTGGGTCAGCTACTACTCCGGTCACGA
>CAYMHJ010000660.1:0-2268 GCA_964390165.1 uncultured Prosthecobacter sp.
GCCCTGGCCCTCGCCGCCCTGTTGCCGTTCTGCGTCACGGAGACCACGGATGCCATGGGCAAGCTCAAGCGGGGGATCGACTTCGATCAGCTGCGCCTGGAACTCTCTGACCATGTGGTGGAGGGACCGCGTGAGCGGTATCACCTGGACTGGCCCGGCAAGCGGGAGGCCTTGCTGGCGGCCAATGCCCCCATCGCCAAGACCCTACGCCCCTGCCGTGAGGAGAGCGTGGACTTCGACACTACCAAGAACCTCTTCATCGAAGGCGACAACCTTGATGCCCTCAAGCTGCTTCAGGAAACCTACCTCGGGAAGGTGAAGCTCATCTACATCGACCCGCCTTATAACAGGAAGAAGGGCAACGACCTGATTTATCGGGACGACTTTGTTGGAAACACTTATGAGTATCTTGTTCAGAGCAATCAATCTGACGATCAGGGTTATCGCCTTGTGGCCAACACGGAAGCAAACGGTCGGTTTCATTCGGACTGGCTCAGCATGATGTATCAACGCCTTCGTATCGCGAGGAATCTCCTCACCGAGACAGGTGTCGTGGCAATTTCCATTGATGATGCTGAGACCGCGAACGTGCTTAACCTGTGCAATGAGGTGTTCGGAGAGGCGAACTTCGTGGGCACACTGATTTGGAAGAACGCGACCGACAACAATCCCACGAATATTGCAGTTGAGCATGAAAGTGTTCATGTGTTCGCCAAGAGCAGAACCGATCTAGAAGCCGTCTGGAAGAGTACAGTCTCAGATGTGAAGGAAGCTCTATTGAAAATTGGCGCCGACCTCATCGCAAAATACCCAAACAAGCTGGCGATCCTTCAGGAGGCATATTCCAATTGGTTCCGCGAGAATAAGTCGCAGCTCGGCCCCTTAGATCGTTACAAATATATCGACGCTGGAGGTGTTTACACTGGCAGCCAAAGTGTCCACAACCCTGGTAAAGAGGGCTATCGGTATGATGTTATTCATCCGGTAACCAAGAAACCATGCAAGGAGCCATTGATGGGATACAGATTCCCAAAGGAGACCATGAACCGTTTACTTTCTGAGGGACGAATTTTGTTTGGCGACGACGAAAATAAGATCATCGAGCTCAAAGTTTACGCTTCCGAGTATGAGGATAAACTTTCAAGCGTGTTTGAACTTGATGGCAGGACTGGTCCTTATGATCTGAAGGCCCTCTTTCCCGACGGCAAAAAAGTGTTCTCAAATCCAAAGCCTGTCCTATTAATGGAGCGCATCGTCTCATTCATGGCCGGACCATCGGACACCTGTTTAGACCTGTTCGCCGGTTCATCAACACTGGCACATGCCATTCTCGAACTAAATCGACGGGAGGGATGTAACCGCCGATTCATTGGAACCCAATATGCCGAGGCAATTGGCCAAGACAGCAAAGATGCTAAGGAGGCACACAACTTCTGCGTCCAAGCTGGTCTCAAACCTTTGATCTCTGAGATTAGTAAAGAGCGCATCCGCCGAGCCGGAGCCAAAATCCAAGCCGAGAACGCCACCACGGCCCCCAACCTCGACATCGGCTTCCGCGTGCTCAAGATCGACACGTCCAACATGAAGGACGTGTATTACGCCCCGGATAAGGTGAAGCAGGGGCAACTCGAAATGATGACGGACAACATCAAGGAGGACCGCACGCCTGAAGACCTGCTCTTTCAAGTGCTGGTGGACTGGGGCGTGGATCTGGCCCTGCCGATCACCCAGGAGACGATTGCCAAGAAGAAAGTCTTCTTCGTGGATGGCAATGCCCTGGCGGCCTGCTTTGACCAAAACATCACCGAGGAGCTGGTTAAGGAACTGGCGAAGAAGAAACCCCTGCGCGCCGTCTTCCGCGACAGCAGCTACGGCAGCGACAGCGTCAAAATCAACGTGGAGCAGATCTTCAAGCTCCTGAGCCCCGGCACTGAACTGAAGTCCCTGTAAGCCATGAAGCTGAAATTCAAACAGCAGGCCTTCCAGACGGATTCCGTTCTCGCCATCCGTGACTGCTTTGCGGGGCAACCGCCGAGCAAGGGCCACAAGTATGCCATTGATCCCGGTCGTGGGGATGCCCAGGGGCAAGCGACGATGGAAGACGTGGTAGGCACGGGCTTTGCCAATGCACCCTTGGCCATCCCGCCGGTGAAGATCCTGGAGAACCTCCAAGAGGTGCAGCGCCGTCAGGACCTGCCCATCTCCCCGGAACTGAAGAAGACGTCCGTCTGCGATCTAAATCTGGACATCGAGATGGAGACGGGCACG
>CAYMHJ010000661.1:0-2261 GCA_964390165.1 uncultured Prosthecobacter sp.
CCGAGAATGAAGGGCTCGTTACGCATTATACCTCGCGGGTAAAGCTATCGATTGCTGTAATCAACTGGCCGTGCGTTGCTCGTCGTGGTTGACTCAAGTATCGCGCCGACCTCCTTCATGCCACCCACAAGGATTGCGACTGCGATGATGCTCATAATTAGCAAACCTAGGCGATTTTTGCGCTGCGCGATGTCCCGTTCGGTCTCCGCCCCTGCCTCCCGCGAGCTGCCTGACACCTCCCGCATCGCGTCCGAACTTGCCGACAAGGCCTTGGAATCAGGCAGCGCGTGGGATTGCTGCGTGGCGGGAGCGCCGGTCACCCGATCCCCGCCGACTCCAGCTGCGCCGCTCCGCAGGACCGCAGGAGCCTCGGCGAACAGCCGAGCGATCCGTTTTGCCTCGACCCACCGACCGATTTCATTCGTGAAGACGAGCGTATCGGGCAGTACGCGCCCCTCTTTGACAAGCTGGCGAAGCTGCCTTGAAGTTACGGGTCCCTCATCGCTGCCTCCCGGCTGCCGATACAACCATTCTCGCGGCATCCCTCAGTCATCCTTTCAGATAAAGATCCCACCGGCACAACCTGTGTCACTCATCGGCCGGTCCCAGCCCCGCAGTCGCAGCCCTACAGCCCTTTGACTCGCCCCGCAATCACGCTCGCGACCACGATCCAGACCGACACCGAGCCTGCCCACGCCCACGGGCTCTGAACTGTCGCCCAAAACACCTCTTTGGGTGGGTCGCTCCAGGCGAACAGCAGCATGGCGAGCAGCAGAGAAGGCGCATGAATCATTAGCGCGACGAATACCACCACAGCTCCGATGATGGCAGCCGCTCCATACAGCAGATCTTCAAATGGATCCTCCTCCAGTTGCTTTGGCTTGTTGGGGCCAGTGACGGCCTGATTTAGACTTCGCAGCCAGTACCCAAGCCGCTGGACCGGCCTGATGCAGCCTTCTCGATGCTCCGATTCCTCTGACATAGCGGTATCCCCAGACTGAAACATGCCACCATTACGTTATTGCAGCCCGACCGACCTTGGGCCCGCGTCCATCCGACTCGTTACGCCATGTCCACACCATGTGGACGCGATGCCCGATCTCACACTGAGTGAGGCTCGGTGCCACGGAGTGATGCGGTCTTGCAGCGCTCGTTCTAGAAGCATAATGATGCTCCGACTCGCTTCCTCAAAGCGTGAGATGGTTTGCGCTTCGGATTTGCACCGTGGAGTGTCAACGCCCTCCGCTCTCACGTCGATCCTGCCAGAGCCGTCGGCGTGCGGTGATTGTGATGCTCCACGAGGTTGACACTGGGCGCCGCGCTCCCGGCGATCGCACTTACAGGAACTGCGGCGGACTATGGCCGACCCGCCCATCAACTCCGGGATTCTTCGGGAAGGCCTTGGCGACTTCTTGGGGTACGTCCTGGGCGTCACAGAGGCCCACCGGATACAGCCGCGGTCCCCTCCGCTGCCCGCATAGCTATCGGGCACGCCGGGCGGCAAAAGCCGAATCGACGGTCGCCGAGAACGAATGCCTCCCGCCTCGCTGGCACAATGAGCTATACACTGATAGCGATCGGAGCAGGCGGTCACCAATCCCCAAAACCATGCCAACCCCTGTCGGCAGCAATGAAACCCGAGAGTGGCGTGCGCTCGCGACTCTGCCTTGTTGCGTTCGATCAACCGGCGTAGACCATTCCCTCGGCTATTCATCAGGCGGGCTCCGGAAGTACCGCGAGGCGTCTTGATGAAGATACCGAGAGGACGATCACCGTTCAAGGGTGATTGATCAGTTGGGCTCGAGCGAACGCGATCACGCAGCATTGCTCGCTCGGGCTGCAGCCAGCGCTGCACGTGCAACTGGTTCTGACCTGCCCCCCGAACACTGATCCACCCGCTACGAGAGTCCCGTCGGGCCCCGGTTGGGCCCTGGAGACTCTTGATGAAACGGACACGACACACGCCTGAGCAGGTGATCAACAGGCTTCGCGAGGCGGAGACGATGCTCGCGGGGGCCGGACGGTGGCTCAAGTGCTGCAGCATCTGGGCGTCAGCGAGGCGACGTTCAATCGCTGGCGGAACCAGTACGGGGGATGAAGAGCGATGAGGCGAGGCGACTGAAAGAGCTCGAGATCGAGAACGCCCGGCTGAAGCGGCTCGTGGCGGGGAAGGAGCTCGACATCGCGCTCCTTCGGGAGGCGAACGACTACCTGGGAAAACCGCAGGCCCCTCGCGGCGGAGGACGGTCGTGAACCACGTG
>CAYMHJ010000662.1:0-2257 GCA_964390165.1 uncultured Prosthecobacter sp.
CGTGCCGGGTTGCTTTTGTTTCGTGAAAGACTCCGGCTTATCAAAGGCCTCGGCGGCGATGAGTTTGTCCGGCTGGCAGGTCTGCGTGAAGGGCGGAACGGGATCGGCAGCGAAGGTAAATGATGAAGCAAGCAGGAGGACGATGAGTGATGGTTTCATGGGGTCGAGAGTAGATTCGATTGGCAATCGAATCATGGGTTGGAAGGCTTCGATTGCCAATCGAAGCTACAATAACGCCGCGCTTTCCAATACGCCGCGAGGTGGTAAACGAGACCGCAACTCGCATTGTGCGTGTAATCCAAGCTGCCGAGGAGTTTTTGCAGCACAGACGCCTGCTCGGCGGTCAGCGTCGGCGAATCGACTATGAGCAAAATGAGTGCGGATTCGCCCGCTTCACGCGTAATGTGCCAGATCTCGCGAAATGGACCCCACTGCGGATTCGGGTAGCCCTTTTGGTTCTTCCACTCGGGAACCGTGCGCCAGTCGGGACCGAGCATTCGCATTTCTTCGGGGCTCTTTTTCGCGATTTGGGCCAGAACGCTCGTGAATCGCTTCGCAGCCAGATCTCGAACGTGAAGCATGTGCGTGTGGATTTGTGTCTTGAGCGCCGGATCAGGCTCCAAGGCATTGAGAAGCTCCAGCGAGCATTGCATCTGCAGCAGAGCGTAGGCGGGTTTGTTCTCGCCGGGGTTCGCCGACTGTGCGATGGCCTCGGCGGCATATTTCCGCCACTGCTCGCGGTAGCGTTCGTTCTTCGTCACATCCCACGCCGCCGCATAAATCATCGGCAACCTCGTCGCCTCGTGCGACTGCACCTTCCACATCCGACAGATGCCTAGCGGACAGCGCGTGCCATCCGAACGGCAAAAGTCGAAGTCATTCTCAGGCGTCACAAAGGTGATCATCCGCTCCGCCACATCGGCGAGGATGACGCGGATTTGCTCCTTCGTGGCTTCACCCGCCAGAGGACTGTGATAGTACTGCCACCCCCCGTGAACAAAGTGCGTCACCTGATCGCGTGACGAGTTGATGTAAGTGCTCGTGCCGTCCTCCGGACACACATTTCGCGCCACGAACCCCTTCATGCCATGCACCGTGACGCAGCGCTTGAGTCCGGCAAAAACGTTCGCCGATTTATCACGCAGCGACTCGTCCTTCGTGACATCAAACCGATCACACAGCACGCTCAACATCGCGCCACCTAGGATCGCGCCATCCTCCATGCCCGTGCTGTAGCCACAGGGATTGGGGTATTGCCGCTTCACCTCATCCGCCGTCGGCAAATGAGCTTGCTCCTTGCCAATCTCGTAGCTGCTGAGGTAATCGCCAAAGGTCTCAACCTTCGGCAGATAGAATCGCGTCCAGACCATGTCCCAAGCTTGCTCGATATTCGTCGCGGCATTCTGCGCGTGAGTGAAGATGACGGAAATTAGAAGCAGGCAGGTGATGTGAAGGCTTTTCATGGAGACTTTGCCCGGTGGATTCGTCGAGGACGTTGCGCCTCGGGACAGAGCTAAAAGGCAGCACAGTGAGGCAAGCTGGCTCTCGGACCCAATGGGGCGCGATTGTGGCGGATCATACCGTCGCCTCTCTCAGCAGCACCTCTGCCGGGATTCTCAATCCTCGATGCAACGCCCGGATCATGCCGATGCTTAGAGGGCGCTTGTGATTGAGCACTTCAGACACGCGGTTCTTGCCAGGGAAATACTGAACCAGGTCTTTTCGCTGAAGACCTTCCTGCTCCATGCGGAACTTGATCGCCTCCACCGGGTCGGGGCGGTCGATGGGGAAATGCTCCTGCTCATAACGCTCCACCAGCAGGGACCACAGTTCCAGTTCCTCCTCCTTGGCCGTGCCGGGCTTGGCGTCCATGTGGCTTTCCACGCGGGCAAGGGCCTCCGTGTATTCGGCTTCGGTTTTGATGATTTTTGGTTTCATGGGCTAGATGGTGGTGGCGTCGATCTTGTCGTAGTCAACGTAGGTGCCGACGGAAAGCTTCAAAATGGGATGTCGTCTTCATCTCCCGACTCGATGAAATCGGCCTGACGTAGAGCGCTCTGCGCTGCTTGCTGATGCGGGATGGCGTCGTCGTGCAGTTCTTCAGCGATAAGAAACTGGGCGACCTTTTGCTTCTTGGCCGCAAAGGCCCGGAGGTCGGCGATGCGCTAGTCTCCTGCGGGTGGAAGCGGGATGCTTGAAGGCTTTTCTTGGCGCGTTTCTTGGACCTGGAAGCTGACTTTTTTGGCATGGCAGCGTG
>CAYMHJ010000663.1:0-2251 GCA_964390165.1 uncultured Prosthecobacter sp.
GCCATCCAGGCCAACCGCGATGCCTGATGGCCCGTCTTTACTCCAACGAGAACTTCCCGCGCCGCGTGGTCGAGGAACTGCGCCGACTCGGGCATGACGTTTTGACTTCTTTTGAAGCTGGGAGAGCCAATCAAGGTATTCCCGATGAGGAAGTTCTCGCGTTCGCCACTCAGGAGCAGCGCACTCTGCTCACGCTAAACCGACAGGATTTCTTCCGACTGCATCGCTCGACTGGCGGCCAGCATGCGGGAATCATTGCCTGCACCCGCGATGATCCCCAGCCTGCTGCTTTGGCCCAGCGCATTCACGACGGCATTTCAGAGGCTGCAAGCCTTCAGGGGCAGGTCATTCGGCTCGTCCGCCCTTACAGCGGGCACTGATCTGAAAATCTCTTTCCTTCACGTAACTCGATGATGAATCGTTGATTCGTCCCTGACATCATTTTCTCAGTTATGCCCTACAAAGACCCAGTCAAAAAAAGAGAATCTAATCGCCGAGCGCAAAAAAAGCGCAGGTCCAGCCCGGAATCGAAAGAGAAAGTGCGGCGGACAGAATGGCTCAGGCATAAGAATTCGAGAGCGGCTCGAAACCTCAAAAATCAGTTCTATAACAGGAAGTCTGGCCGTCTGGCCCGTCGGAAAGGAAAGAGAGCCAGACCCTCGATCAATGTGCCAGAAGAGGACAAAGCTATATTGCAATCACTCGGTTCGGCAAACAACCGATACATCTACTTCAGCCAGGAATGCGAGTTCACTTGGACTGGCTTTGAAGATGTGATGAAAAGGCTACTGCCTGATATTGCATCGAGCCTACTGCTGCAGGAGGCGACGCAGCACACATCTCACGGAAAAAAATGGCAGTTCTGGCCGAATGATAATGGCGAGCCGTGCTTTGTTGTATCTCGCAACAATGGAATCGCCATGGACGACCTTCACAAACTCACGGCGGAGTTCAAGGGTTACATTGCGGCGCATAACGGCCGCTTTCCAATGATTAACTCAGACGATGGTTGGGACGGCTCAGATGTTAAAGCACTGCGCAGCAATCTGGAAGAACTCGAAAAAGGTGACTCTCGGGAGTTTTTACAAACTACAATCAAGTTACGCAGAGGGCAGCAAGCATTTCGGCAGCTCGTTCTCAGTGAGCATGGGAAAAAATGCCTGATCACAGGTTGCAGCGTTAAAGATGTTCTCGAAGCGGCGCACATTAAGCCATATCGAGGCCTCAAAGATCACAACATTAAGAACGCCTTGCTACTGCGAGCCGACATTCACACCTTGTTTGATCTTAATTTGATCGCCATCGAACCTCGAACTCTGTGCGTTCATTTGCATCCTTCATTAAAAGATAGCAGCTATGCTGACCTACACGAAGCCCCCTTACGAGTGCCTCAAGATTTCAGTTTTTTTGATTCTGCAATCGAGGATCGCTGGACTGAGTTTCAAAAAAGCTGCCATCAGAATTATGGCGGAAGCAAACTCGCTTGAGAAGTTGAGCCTGCTTTTAAACGCTGGCTACCCGCGCTTCGCAGAATAACTACCAGCCTCAATAATACTTCGCCAGCCCATCCTTCCACAGAGGCTTGAGTTGATCGATGGGTGAATCGATCAAGGTGGTGCCGTTGTGGGAGATCTAGAGATATGGGTCGCGGGTGGCTTCGCCGATGATGGTAAGGCCGGCTTTTTCTGCGGCGGCGACGTGTTCAGGGGCGAAATCAGAGCGCACGACGGTAGGGGGCGGTGAGGTTGCCCTTCTTGTCGGTGATGCCGGCTTCCACACAGGCGCGATTCACCTCAGCGGGCGTCATGCGGCGGAAGACTTCCGACATGTAGGCGGCCCATTCGTCGGTCATGTAGCCTTTCCACACCGGCTTGGGCGGCATGGGCTTGGAACGTGTCTTTGCGGCACGCTGGCGGGGCTGGGTGGCGAGTGCGGGCATGGCGTTACAGTATGGGGGTGGGACGGAATTAGCCGAGAATTCAATCTGGATCGCGAGCGGCAACCTGGACGTGGGATTTCATCCGAATCTCCGACTCAGCGAAGGCCGGAACGCCTTCTTGAAAGCAGCCTCGGACGGACTGGAAACTAACGCCTGTCGCGACTTCCAGGCGTGGCAGGGCAAAGTTGATCACCGAGCAATCGAGGTCATGCAGCAGGCCGCGATTGTTCGGAATGGCGAGATTGGACTGCCTGCGAGTGTCCACAAAGGCCTCGTGGGCTTCGGCCAAGGTCTTCGTGTAGCGTGTGTCGA
>CAYMHJ010000664.1:0-2251 GCA_964390165.1 uncultured Prosthecobacter sp.
CCGCTTTCTGGCCAAGCAGGTGGTGGCGCGCGGCTGGGGGCGCCGCGCGCTGGTGCAGTTGGCGTACGCCATCGGGGTAGCGGAGCCAGTGAGCTTCCTGGTCACGGTGGACGAGGAGTACACTGGCCGCGGCGCCGAGATCGCCGAGGCGCTGCAGGGGGAATACGACCTGACGCCGGCGGGGATCATCGGGTTCCTGGAGTTGCAGCAGCCGATGTACTACCCGACGGCGGCGTACGGGCACTTCGGGCGGGAGGAGCTGGGATTGCCGTGGGAGCGGGTGGGGTAGGGGGCGATCAAGAATCGTGCCTGTGTTGAAAAAGGCAGCAAATAATGTCGGGCCTTACACACACGGGGTTTGCTTTCCGACCGGATTTTCACAAGGTTTACGTGTGCTGCCATGATCCTACGTTCCAAGCGTTACCCGTCCACGACGAGACAAGACGGCTGGGGTTCCACCAGCCGATTCACTGCCATTATCCGAATGTGAGATGAGGAGCCGAGATGCAGACTGATTTGCTGCGAAGTAGCATTAAGGAATTGCTTTCCCGATTGGACCAGGAAACTCCATTTGAAAAGAGTCTGATTGCCCGGTTGGGAAGAATACTTCATGCGTCCGATGATCATCTTTCCCAGGTGGTGACGAATTCCTTGGGAATTGTAGATCTGAATCATCTGCAGGCTGAAGTTAACTTTGCACAGGAAATGAACGCATACTGGAATAGCCAGCCTCAGGATTATGCGCTCGATTTGGCTGCCCATTATGCAGCGGCAAGCGAGAGGTGCTCCGCGATTCATTTTGCTCTTGAGCGGATTGTTCATTTTTCGATCTGAACGGGGGATACGAATACTCTGGCATGTAACATGAGGAATGATCTCGAGCAGTCAACAACTGGCGTGTGCGTGCTCAGGTAGGCCCGTCTGTATTTCGACCCGCGGAAACCAAACTGTTCGAACAAGAGGCTACTAAAGCGTGGATGATATTGACGAGGATTTCTTGCGTGTGCTAGGAGGAGGGGTTTTGGTGGCCTTAGGATTGGTGGCGCTAGCCTATTCCACCACGGCCCTGCCACCCGGCTATCGCATTCGCCTGGTCTTTGTCCCCTTGTTTGCAGGGGCTTCCGATTTGCCTTTTGCGGGTTGGGCGAGCATAGTCGGGCCTATTGTAGCCTACGTCGGATGGGTTGTCCTACAGTCTGGGCTTAATGGTACCGGTGAGGACAAGAGAAGGAGAGCTAACTTTGGTGTGCGTGGTGATCCTAGCGAAAGCTGGGCATCCATTTTCGAGTGTTTCGCTCCTTCGGATTCCCGGCAAACGTTTGCATCCAAGTATGATTTGAATCCGGATTTGGAGGCAATCGTTGGCAAGGGACCATTGACGCGAGATGAAGTTGGACGACGGATGTGGGAATACCTTGAAGCCCACGATCTACTACACAAGTCAAGAGACCTGCTGTCAATACAAACTGACGAGGCGCTTCGGAGAATCGTTGGCGAGACGAAGAGAACAAATCTTAGTACTTTGTTAAGGAAGGCTAGTGCGAAAATGCGCGCCACAACTTCGCACACGACAACAGGCGAAGATCTCTGGCGCGGCTCTTGATGACCTTCGACATAACCGTAGGTGTCGATGAAGTTTTCATTCCGTGTATCGGTCCTTCTGTGATAACTGTGACTCGGGATGTTGTCGTGCGGATTGTCCGTGGCTGAAATCACCCGCAAGCGCAACGGCGAGATTCTCCGCGCCGCCTTCGCCTTCCTGCTCGAACAGCCGGATGCTGAGGCGAGGGGGACGGACGTGCTTGAGCATGTCGAGAAGCGGATCGGGCTGACGCCCTTTGAGCAGGGATCGTACGCGAACGGCGATCGGCGGTTCGAGAAGATCGCCCGCTTTGCGACGCTGAGCCCCGTTAAGTCGGGATGGCTGGTCAAGCAGAAGGGACGCTGGACGGTCACGGAGGAGGGACGGACAGCCTACCTGACCTACACTGATCCGGAGCAGTTCTGCCGGGAGGCGGATGCGCGCTACCGTGAATGGCGGCGTAGTCAGCCAGATGCGCTGGAAGACCCGACCGCTGCCGATAACCCGGAAGAGCAGGGTGCGCGCGCGACCGAAGGTCAGGACAAGGCGGCCGCAATCCAGCTGGAAGAGGCGATCGAATCCGCGTGGTCAGAGGTGGAACAGTACATCCAGACCATGCCACCGTACGACTTCCAGGAGCTGGTGGGTGCCCTCCTTCGGGCGCTGGGG
>CAYMHJ010000665.1:0-2246 GCA_964390165.1 uncultured Prosthecobacter sp.
GAGGATGCCCACGGGCTTGAAGACATCGTCACCCTGGAAAAGGAAGCTGCCGAGCAGGGTGCGGCAGAGATTTTCACCCGGACGGCTGGGCAGATCCATAGCGGACTGGAGGACGGTGTGCTTCATGTTCAGCACGTCGCCACGATACTGGGCGAAGTAGCCGAGCTTGACGTTATGCCCGAGGTCGCGTTTGCCGGACTGCGGCGTGAGGGCTCCGGCGAGCAGCTTTAGAAGCGTGGACTTCCCTGCCCCGTTCGGGCCGACGAGCACCTGGCGCTGGCCGCGCTCGATCTCAAAGTCGAGTGACTCATAGACAGGCGTCTGGCCGTAGCTGAAGGCCACGTCTTTCAACGTCATGACGCGCTGGCCGCTGCGCGGAGGCTGGGGGAAACGGAACTTCACGGTCTTTGCCGCCGCCATGGGGGCATCGATCTTCTCCATGCGGTCGATCATTTTCAGCTTGTCCTGCGCACGGGAGGCGAAGTTGGCCTTGGCTTTGAAGCGGTCCGCCCACTGCTGCATCTTTGCGATCTCGCGCTGCTGATTGTCATAAGCGCCCTGCATCTGCTCCATGCGCGCGGCTTTCTCGCGGAGGTAGTCGTCGTAGTTGCCACGGTAGCGATAGACGCGGCTGTGGGCGATCTCCAAAATGACATCGGTGAGCGCGTTCAGGAACTCGCGGTCATGCGAGATCATGAGGATCGCGCCGGGGTAGCCCATGAGGTATTCCTGGAACCAGATGAGGGATTCGAGATCGAGGTGATTCGTCGGCTCATCCAGCAGGAGGAGGTCGGGCTCCTGCACGAGCAGCCGGGCAAGATGCGCGCGCATGACCCAGCCGCCGCTGAGTGTGCGGGCATTGCGGTGGAAGTCGCTCTCACGGAAAGCCAGGCCTTTGAGGATGCGCTTGGCCTTGGGCTCCGCCTCCCAGGCGCTGTGCTCGGGCACATGGCTGGTGGCGAGCTCCAGCACCGTGACGTCATCGATTGGGGCGCTTTCCTGAGGCAGGAAGCCGAAGTCGAGCCCCTTTTCCATCGTCACCTGACCATCGTCGGGAGTCGTCTCGCGCAACAGGAGGCTGAAGAGGGTGGACTTGCCCGCGCCGTTCGGGCCGATCAGGCCGATTTTTTCGCCTCGATTGATGTGAAACGACACGCCGCTGAAGAGCGTGCGGCCGGCATAAGTCTTACTGACATTGGAAACGGAAAGCATAGGGGGCCGACTCAGTGGGCGGGGATGGTGGATCGCGCAAGGCAAAGCAGGTCCACGATGAGAACCCTTTTCCAGGCTCGACTTCACCGCGAGACCTGGGCAGAATCCGTCATGGCCATGAGTTCCCCCATTTACTTCACCACCGTCGATTCTCCCCTCGGCAAGATCACCCTGACTGCGACGGATCACGGCCTCTGCGGGCTGTATCTCGAAGATCAGAAGCACTGGCCGAAGGACTCAGCGACCTGGCAGCGCGATGATGGGCCACGCTTTGATCCAGCGCGGACCTGGCTGATGAATTACTTCGCCGGGAAAGGCAAAGGACGCCTGCCCAAGATGGCCCTCGCCACGGGCACCGATTTCCAAAAACGAGTCTGGAAAGCCCTGGCAGACATCCCCTTGGGGAAGACCCAAACTTACGGGCAAGTGGCCGAGCAGATCGGCTCGCCGAACGCCGTGCGCGCCGTCGGTGCCGCGGTGGGGAGGAATCCCCTCTCCATCCTCGTGCCCTGCCATCGCGTGATCGGTAGCAGCGGCGTGCTGACCGGCTATGCAGGCGGTGTGGAGCGGAAACGCTGGCTGCTGGAGCACGAGGGCGCCCTGTAGTGGGGCAACTTCCCGCTGGCATTTGCGGGCATCCTGCATCAAACAACGCGCCCAACGTTTGCCCCAAGCCATGCCGACCACCTACCACATCGTCCCCACTCAGGCGCACAATGATCTCGTCCGCGCCGCCTACCTGCACCGTGGCTACACCGCTGATGAAGCGGAAGACGCCGCCCGCTTCTGCGAGATGGCCAGCGCGCATGGCATCCGCACACACAATGCGATCAAGGCGCTGCACCTGGACCATCTCTTCGGCAGTGCCACCGGCGGCTGCAAACCCGGTGCCGAGATCAAGGTGATCGACAAGAAATTCGCCGCCAGCGAAGCCTGGGATGGCAATCTGAAACTCGGCCAGAGCGTGGCCTTCCGCGCCATGGAGCGCTGCATGGAGATGGCCGACAAATACGGCATCGGCCAGGTCAGCGTGG
>CAYMHJ010000666.1:0-2240 GCA_964390165.1 uncultured Prosthecobacter sp.
ACTACAACTTCAAGGCCCCCGCCGATACCTGGGACGCGACCGACAAGGACGCCACATGGGCCAACCGCAAGCCCGGGCAGCCCTTCCTCGCCGTTTATAACCTGGCACAAACGCACCAAGGTCCCGCACAGCGCCAGAGCACTGCCGACCGCCAGCGTGAAGCATTGCCCAAGGACATCGTCGTCACGCCCGATCAGGTCACTGTGCCCGGCTACTTTCCCGACACGCGCGGGGTGCGCCAGCAACTCGCCAATGTTTACAACAACATCGCTTACACCGATCGCCTCACGCGCGGCATGCTCAAGACGCTCGATGAAGCCGGTCTCACCGACGACACCATCGTCATCTTCTACGGTGATCACGGCGATGGCATCCCGCGCGTGAAATGCCATCTCTACCGCGAGAGCCTGCATGTTCCGCTGATCGTGAAGATCCCGGCGAAGTTCCGCACTGCCGACACGCCCGCCGCGGGAAGCGCTGTCGATGAACTCGTCTCGCTCATGGATCTCGGCCCCACGATGCTCAGCCTCGCCGGAATCAAAACGCCCGCAGGTTGGGACGGACGCGCCTTCCTCGGCACCCACAAACAAGAAGCGCCGCGCTTTCTGTTCGGCCATCGTGATCGAGTCGATTTCTTCAGCAACAATCAACGTGCCGTCTTCGATCAACGCTGGCATTACATCCGCGATCTGCGTCCCGACCTGATGCCGCGTGGCCCCAGTCACAGCTTCGAGATCTCCGCGATCCTGCAGGACTCCCAGCGTCTGCATCAACAGGGCAAGTTCACCGGTCCGCAGGCCTCGTGGCTGGAGAAAACAGGCATCACCGAAGAACTCTTCGACACGCAAGCCGATCCGCTTTGCCTGCACAATCTCGCCAACGATCCCGCGCAGGCCGAACGTCTCGCCGCCATGCGCGGTGAATTGCGTGAATGGCAGACGCGAGTGAAAGACATCGCCTTCCTGCCGGAGTCGATGCAAGCCCGGCTTGCCCACGAACACGGCACTGCCGCCGCCATCCCCGCCGCGCTGCTGACCCATCTGCCCGACCTCGCCAATGCCCCGCTTCAGGGGAATGCCGCGCTGCCAAAACTCACCGCCGCCCTTGATTCCTCCAACGCCGCCGAACGCTTCTGGGCCATGCTCGGTCTGGGTGCGCTCAACGCCACCGACAGCGTCCCCGCTTTGCAACAGCACCTCACCGATCCCGACCTCACGGTCGCCACCGCCACCGCGTGGGGCCTGCACCGCCTTGGCAGCACTGATGCCGCCAGTCTCGACACCCTGCGCCGTGGTCTTCGCAGCCGCAATCCCTTCATCCTTCTCGAAACGTTGCAGTTCGCCCACCACATCGGACCCGCCGCCGCCCCGCTGAAACCCGAGCTTCAGCGCCTCAAAAAAACTAGGAGCCCGCCGCTCTACGCCCGGCAGATCGGCTACGCCGCCGAGTTCGCGCTGAAAGCTATTCAAACACCATGACACCCATCACCCGCAGCGATCGTGACACAGACACTCCTGTCTGTGCTGAGCATCTCGGAACAGACAAGAGTGTCTGTGTCACTTCCCGCCGCCACGTCTTTGCCTCCGTCGGACTCGCCATGCTGGGCAGTTCGCCCGCGGCGGAAACGAAAGTCACCTCCAGCAACGATCAGCGCCTCAATGTCCGCGACTTTGGAGCCAAGGCAGATCAGACCACGGACGACACGGCGGCGTTTCAGGCGGCGATTGATGCCGTGCACTCGGCGGGAGGCGGCACCGTCTTTGTGCCGCCGGGCATGTATCGGCTGAACGGCACACTGATCGTCAAACTCAACGTCACTCTCGAAGGCATCTTCACCGCGCCGCCGACGATTCCATGGACGGCGGAGTCGCTTGGCAAAGGAGCGCCGAATGGCTCGGTGTTGCTCACCTTTGCCGGCAAGGGCGACGCGAGCGCCACGCCCTTCATCCAACTCGCCTACAACGCGACCGTGAAAGGCCTCGCAGTGTTTCATCCGGAGCAAACGGACACAAATCCGCCCATCGCGTATCCCTGGACCATCAGCTCACTCCTCAGCGGTGCGGACAACTGCTCGCTCATCGACGTGTTGCTCGTGAATCCGTATCAAGCGGTCGATTTTGGCGGCAGACACACCGGTCGGCATTTCATCCGCAATCTCAATGCCGCACCGCTGCATCGCGGGCTCTTCATTGATCACTGCATCGACGTGGGCCGCGTGGAAAACGTCCACTTCTGGCCCT
>CAYMHJ010000667.1:0-2238 GCA_964390165.1 uncultured Prosthecobacter sp.
TGCCTCAAGAAGGGTTGTTTTGCCAGAGCCATTGAGCGCCCCGATGAGGGTTACAGGCTTTCCTCTCTGGGGGCGCAGGTTCAACTCATGCCGACCCTCATAGACCCCATAATTGTGGAGCACCAGCTTTTCGATAATCATGCGGTCTCCCCCTTCTCTGAACCCTCGGAGTTTGTAACTGGCTCGTCAAACTCATCTGGAATTGCCTCTTCGACAACCCACGACTGGTCTTTGGTGGTCAACTTGTATTCCAGAGCCTGGTCGCGATTCAAGAACGCGTGTTGCTTCAGCGTCTTCAACAATTCATCGTATATGCCAACCCGTCGTGTCGCACCTCTATAACCTTGCTCCACCGCAAGCATTCCTCGCAACATTGAGTAATGAATGTCGTCGGGGTCGTCAGTAGACCGGCAGATCTCACGCAATTCGGCAAGGTCTTCAGGAGTAAAAGTGGAGTGCCGTTCTTCAGAGTCAACAGGATATGGGTCACCCGTTACTTGCTCATAAATTGCAGGCAATGAATCCTCGATTTCGTGCTTCTCGCCTATCCAAATGCGGCGGATCTCCTCGAGCTCCTCAAACGAGATAATCTCAAAGCTTTCCAGCCCTGCTGGCGCGTTGCGTCGAATTTCCGTTTGCGCAGTAAGAAGATCCTTCAGCAGGCTCTCTCTATAGGCTTTCTTATACGGGCCGTGGATGAGCTCAGGCTCTCCACCACGCTTAAAGATATCGATACGCCCATCGAGGCGACGGAAGTCGCGGTTGGGAAAGTCGTCATCGGTTGGGAGGCGCTTCTCTCTGAACTCTGCAAGCGGCAACATCCACTTTTTATCATCGTCGTTCTTGATCATGGCCGACAAGGACTTATCCTTATCGACCATGGTGCAGACATAACACCCAAAACGACTATCACCGCAGCTCGGGGTGTTTGAGTCCACAACGAGCGGGCATTCAGCATCTGGGCTAGCACCCCGATAGAGATGGAAGAGCTCGGTATTACTATGCCCCCATGGGTTTTCGTTCTCGATGATGTACTCCCACACGTCATCGTTCGACCAGTCAGCGATGGGGGGGAAAACCCAGACTCGATCTAAGCGAGCGTCTGAGTTTTTCGACAATAGGTCGCGGGTGCTTCCGTGATGCCGCTCCATGCTTTTTTTCCGTGCAGCGCTCTCTGCCGATCGAGTACCGAGAAATAAGATCGCCTCGCCGGTCTTAGAGGCAACCGTGCGAATGAATTCGGTAGAGGCGTTGATTTTCAAGCGGCTAGTACACCAACGAAACTTCGGCCGCGGTGCGGGGTAGCCTTTACCGATCAAGTTCACCCAAAAGCGATCCTCAAGCTTGGGGACCAGGCGATGGGCCTCAACGCCCATGCTCTGCGCGAAGGACTCAGCATTGATACGCATTAGGGATAGCTCAACCCACTTCGCCACAATAGGGTTCTCAACGAGCGTGTCCGTTGAAATGACAAAAATCTTCTTATTGCGCTGATCAACGGAAATCTCGGATACGGCGTGCCAGACCAACTGCAGCACTGCAGTTGAATCCTTGCCCCCGCTGTAGCCGACGATCCAAGGCAAATCATCTTCCGCATAGAGTCGCTTAATGGTGCCTTTGACCTCTTCAACACGCTCTGCAAGCGTCATTTGGGAACCGTCCGTGCTGGTGATCGAGCACTTGAAAAAGCTACCTCTGCCTTATTTTCCTCAGGCGTCGGCTCTATGGCCAGATGAGATTTAATCAGGGAGGAGGCCAAAACCACGCTATTGGATGCCTTCGACATTCGGCCACCAATCATGACGCGCCCCTCCCAGTCACGGACGTTAGATCGCTGAAAGTCGAGCGACCCCAGCTTGTCTAGAATTCTGAAGTTCGGCGCCCCTTTTGAATTCAGACGAATAGCTGAGCCCACCTTTCCAAAGGCTTGGAGCAGCACACCGTGGGAATGAACGAAATCCTTGCGAATCTCGCCCGATGTCATCTTTGAGGACCTGACGAGCTGCCACTCAGGTATGCGCTCGAAGAGCGCTGTCCAGAAGGCGCCGGCTTGTTCAACGGCTTCCTCGATATTTTTGAACTCAGCCCCTGCCAGGAGCTCCTGAGTTGCGGAGGAGAGTGAACTAAGGGTGAAGAGCTTCCTCGAACGTTCCGAGAGCGAGGTGCGCTCGAACTCAACCAAACCCTTCAGAGACGGACATGTCAGCGCAGTGAGCTTTCCGATCATTGCGGCTACAT
>CAYMHJ010000668.1:0-2230 GCA_964390165.1 uncultured Prosthecobacter sp.
GTAGCTGTTAAGGCTACGCATCTTTAGCAAAGATGTGCTTTCGACCACTCAGCCATCTCACCAAAACTGTTTGCCCGCAGGCTGCGGGACAAGGCTGCTATCTATCCCGACACGGGCGCTGGCGTCAATTCAAAAGATGGTCCCATGATGAATCTTCGCATCGGCAGCTCACGCCTATTGAGATGCTTGATCTGGCACGCTGAGGAAACTCATGGAAGGGTGGGCCGTGGAGGTGCAAATCGGGATGGCTGGCAAGGGCGGTTGCGACCCGAAAGCAATCCGAAGCCTGACTCACCACTAGAAAGATTTCCCCGAGCCTGGAGATGGCTGGTGGCTATCGCTTCACGGCATCCCAGACCTTGGTGTATTTGGCGAGGTCGGGTCCGAGGTCCTGGATGACCTCGCTCTTCGCACGCACGGCTTCTGAGATGGTGACGGCGGGATTGCTGAGGAAGTCGGGGCTGACCTTTTTCAGCGCGGCGGTGTTTGGGCAGAGGTAACCGGTCCACTGCATGTTTTCCGCGGCGGTGTCGGCATCGAGCAGGTGATTGATAAAGGCGTGGGCGAGTCCGGCCTGCGGGGCGGACTTGGGGATGACCATTTCATCACAGCCCATGACCAGACCTTCCTGCGGGATGATGAGGGTGATCTTTTCATTCTCCTGCGCGACCTGCCAGAGATCGCCGCTGTAGCCCTGCACGAGGGTGAACTCCCCGGAGTCGAGCCCTGCTTTGTAGCCTTCGTTATCAAACTTGGCCGCCTGGGCTTTCCACTTCAGCAGGACTGCCTGCGCGGCGGCGAGCTGGGCTTCATCGCGGGTATTGATGCCGTGGCCGAGGGATTTTAAGGCTGCGCCGATGGTCTCGCGCATGTCGTCGAGCAAGGTCATGCGCTGGGCGATGTCCGGGCGCTGGAAGATGGCCCAGGACGACTCGGGATTCGGCACCTTGTCCTTCCGGCAGGCGAGGATGGTGTAGGCTAGCGTGTAGGGCACGCTGTGGCGCATGGTCTTGTCGGAGACCTTGTCGAGCACGGCGGGGTCGATGTTTGGCAGGTTCGGCAGTTTCGCGTGATCCAGCTCGCCGATGATGCCCTCGCTGACCATGAGTTGGATCATGTAGCTTGTGGGAAAGATGAGGTCATAGCCCTGCGCGCCGGCTTTGAGCTTGGCATACATGGACTCGTTCGAGTCGAAGGTGTCGATGACGACGCGGCAGGAGTGCTTTTCCTCAAATTTCTCGATGACCTCCGGGCTGATGTAATCCGCCCAGGTGAAGATGTGCAGCGTGTCTGCGGCGAGCGCGGGCAGGGCGAGGAGGAAGCAGGCGAGGAAGTGTTTCATGAGCGGCGGGCGGTGAATCGTGTACAAACCCCACCGCCTTCCACCACGGCGGGCAGTTGCTCGGCCTTGCGACCGCTGGCGATGATGCATTGCACGCCGCCATTCACGGCGTCCTGTACGGCGCGGAGTTTTGAGATCATGCCGCCGGTGCCGAGGGCGGTCTTTTCCTCCTGGGCATGATGGATGACGGCGTCCACGTCCTCGACGACGGGGATGGGGCCTTCTTCGGGGTGCTTCATGTCACGCAGCAAACCGGGGGCGCTGGTAAGCAGGATGAGGGTGTCGGCTTTCCAAAGGCAGGCGATGCGGGAGGAGAGCTTGTCGTTGTCGCCAAAGCGCAATTCCTCGATGGCGACACTGTCGTTTTCATTGATCACTGGGACGATCTGGGGGAACTCGAGCAGGCGCTCCAGCGTGGCTTTGACCCGCAGGGCGCGCTCTTCCTGAGCCAAGTCTTCGTGCGTCACTAGGAGCTGGGCCACGTGCAGGCCGTGGTCGCGCAGCAGGTTTTCATACGCGTGCATGAGGTGGGTCTGACCCACGGCGGCCAGCGCTTGGAGCGTGGTCATGTCCGTGGGGCGTGCCGTCATCTCCAGGGGCTTCAGCCCGGAGGCGACGGCACCGCTGCTGACCACGACGACACTGTGCCCGGCCTGTTTCATGAGGGCGACGGCCTCGACGAGCTTGCGCAGTTGCACCGGATCAGGCTCGGGCGTGTTGAGCTTGGTCAAAATGCCGGAACCGAATTTGAGTACGATGCGCTGTGGGGCTGCGTGAGACATGGCTGGAAAGGGCGGCCATGAAAGAGCAGGAGGGCAGGGGAGGCAAGGAGGGAGACGAGGAGATGGTTTCCTGGGTGATGAATACTTCTCCTGATGTCGTGATGGA
>CAYMHJ010000669.1:0-2227 GCA_964390165.1 uncultured Prosthecobacter sp.
TGAAAACGATGAGCGTGTCGTCGAAGAGGCCGCGCTGCTTCAGATCGGTGATGAGGGCCATGCAGGCGCGATCGACTTCCTTCGCACGCAGCGGCAATTCCTCGCGCAGGAGGCTGTGGTGGTCCCAATCGCGATGGTAAAGCTGGATGAAGCGCGTGCCGCGTTCGGCGAGTCGGCGGGCGAGGAGGCAGTTTGAGGCGAAGGAACCGTCGCCGGGTGTGCAGCCGTAGAGTTCGAGCGTTTTCGGGCCTTCGGGGCGGATGTCCATCAGTTCCGGCACGCTGGCCTGCATCTGGAAGGCCATCTCATACTGCGCGATGCGCGTGGCGATCTCTGGATCGTCGCAAATCGCGGCGTGCTGTTTGTTGAGCGCATTGATCGCCGCCACGTCCGCGCCTTGTCGCTCGCGCGTGACGCCGTCCGGGCTGGTGAGATACAAAACGGGATCGCCCTGCGAGCGGAGTTGCACGCCTTGATACTTCGACGGCAAAAAGCCGCTGCTCCACTGCCGCGCCGCGATGGGCTGCGGCGTGCGGCCTTTGCCCGTGGACACCATGACGACGAATCCGGGCAGATCCTCCGCCTCGCTGCCGAGTCCGTAAGTGATCCACGCGCCCATGCTCGGCCGGCCGGCGATTTGCGCGCCCGTGTTCATGAACATGTGCGCGGGGTCATGGTTGATCGCGTCCGTGGTCATCGAGCGCACGAGGCAGATGTCGTCCGCCACGCTGCCGAGATGCGGCAGCAGCTCCGAAAGCTCCATCTGGCATTTCCCGTGTTTCGCGAAGCCAAACATCGGCCCTTTGCACACCAACTTCTGCCCCTGGAGCTGCGCGAGCTGCTGTCCCTTCGTGAACGACTCCGGCATCGGCTTGCCATCCATCTCCGCGAGCTTCGGCTTGTAATCAAACAGCTCCAACTGCGACGGCCCGCCCGCCATCGTGAGCCAGATCACGCGTTTCGCCTTCTGCGGCAGCGGCAGCTTGCCCAGCACGCCGCGTGAAGCCGCCTCGAGCAGATTCGGACTCAACAACGACGCCAAAGCGATGCCGCCGAGGCCTTGCGAAGCGCGACCGAGGAATGCGCGGCGGGTATGGAGGAGTGGCGGAGTCATGACGGCAGATGTGGCTTGATGGATGGCGCGGCTTCAGTCATGATCTCTTCATGAAGACTAAAACGCTTGCCCAAAAAACTGCCCGCCGCGCCAGTCGCCCCCTGACGGCGATTCGTGTGCGGAAACCTGCCGCCAGCAAACCAGCCTTGGGCGACAAGGATGACTTTCTTGAACGGCTCAGCGTTTTGCATGCAGACATGCGGGCCAAGGGACTTGGCTTTACCGCTGAAGGCTGGGAATCTTTTAGCAAAGTCATTGCCGGTGAAGGATGAAAGCCTACGCGGACACCAACTTCTTCATCTCGCTGTTTTGTCCCGGACCGCACGCAGTTGAGGCTAGGCGGCTGCACAGCAACGCCATTGAAGCATCGCTGAGCTACCCGGTCACCATCTTGGGCAGACTTGAGTTTGTGAATGCCCTGCAGCAGGTGGTGTTTTCGACCCGCCATGGTGTTCCGGGTGTGACCAGTACTCCTGAGATGGCGCTGGCGA
Organism: uncultured Prosthecobacter sp.; assembly: GCA_964390165.1. GTDB lineage: Bacteria > Verrucomicrobiota > Verrucomicrobiia > Verrucomicrobiales > Verrucomicrobiaceae > Prosthecobacter. Next base: position 1,606 of record CAYMHJ010000669.1, read on the forward strand.
TTGAGGCGATGTTTTTTGAGCAGGTGAACAAAGGCCAGCGGTTTCGGAGCACCACCGTCATCGAGACCGCACTGGAAAAACAGTTTCAGGATCTCTCCCACCGCCACACCGCCAAGGAAGGCTTCCGCACCTATGACATCCTCTACGTCTCTTCCGCTCTGGTGCTTGGCTGCGATACCTTCTGGAGCTTTGACGCCAAAGCGAAAAAGCTGGCCAAGCTGGAAGGCCTGAAGGTGAACTGAGCGGTTCATAGTTCAGCTTCGCGTGACCGTTTCGTGCAGATTCAGCAAGACACGCGCGACATGCGTCCACGCGGCGAGCTCCGGCTGGTTCAAATTGGCGGCAACAGGTGCGGCGCCGGTTTTGAGCAGGGCTTCGGCGGCTGCGGGGTCTTTTTGGTAATCGGCGAGGTGCTTGTTAAGCAGTGTGGTGAGCGTTTTGGCTTCCTCGGCGGTCGGTTGACGCTGCAAGGCTTGCTGGCAGGCCCACTCGATCCGTTTGGCAGCATCGCCGTTGCATTCCGTTACGATGCGAGCGGCAAAGGATCTCGCGGCTTCGACATACGTTGGGTCGTTGAGGAGGACGAGGGCCTGCTGCGGGATGTTGGAGCGGTTGCGCTCGG
>CAYMHJ010000670.1:0-2226 GCA_964390165.1 uncultured Prosthecobacter sp.
TCCTGAAACCGATGATTTGGAGGCCATGATCTCCGCGCTGATGACAAAAAAACGTATGGGTGAGAATCAAGCCAGCATGCTCCTCGACTGAAAACATAAACTTCCCCGGCCTGCACGCGGTCAAGGCACCATTCGATCACATTTCCATCCAGATCATGAAGATGGTGGAAGTTTGCTGCGAAGCTTCCAACCGGCGCAGTAGTCGGATAGCCATCCAGGTAGGATTCGATGGTTCTGCCTTCCTCCACTAGGTTCATGGCCCTGAGACTGCTGTCAGCGAAGTTGCCAACTGGGCCTGCAGGGGGAAACGCAGCTTTCCAAGGGTAGACGCCTGTGATCTTCAAGCTTTTTGCGGATGGGCCTGCGTTTGGATCCTCAACTTCCCCTATGCCGACCGCATAGCTCCACTCAACGTCAGTGGGCAACCGATACTCTTCCGCAGGACCAATGCGCCCCTCCCTGCGTTCCTTGTCCGTCAACCAGCGGCAGAACGCCCGCGCATCCTCCCAACCCACACTCTGCACGGGATGCAAACTTGTTTCCACGGTTCCACCGGCATCCCGGCCCACCGGAATGCCGCTAAATTCGAGATTCCGCCACGCATCCGCATTCGGGCCTGTCATCTCATAGCCTCGCTTGTCATCTGCCATAAATGCAGCGTAGTCTTTTCCTCGTGTCTCCCAGATGCTGAAGAGAATGCGCTTGCCGGCGGTAGAACCGCCCAGGATCGGCACAGGCACAAACCGCATCCCCAGTGAATTCTCGAAGGGTTTTCCTGTGACGGCCGGGATTTCCTGACTCTGCCTTGGTGCAGGCTGTGTTGGCGGGGTAATCGCTTGCGGTTTCGTTTCCGGGTCGGGTATCCTGCCCATCCGAAAGCGTGGCCGTAGCGGCTTCTGCACGAACTTTAGGCTGATCGCGTTGACACTAAATCTTCTTTTGGTAGGCGTGTTCTCGGAAATTTTCTCGCCATCAAAAGCATACCCCAGATGCGCCCCGCAGTTGGCACAGAGCAGTTCCATTTGATCAGCGCCGGAACTGCGATCAGTTCGTTGAACAATGTTCCCGGCTGGAGTCGCATCATAAAAAGCAGGCCAGCCATCTTTCGCATCCATCTTTTCCTTGGAACTGAACAATTCACTTTCACAGGAAGAGCAAACGTAGATGCCTTCACCATCAGCGATAAATTTTTTGTACAAATCGCCATGGGGAGGTTCTGTCTCGCCTTTTCGGGCGACTTCAAAAAGCTCAGGACTCAAACGCTTCCTCCACTCATCATCAGGCAATTGCATCTTGGGGACAAATGACCAAGATACAGTCGGGATGGTTGCAGGCTGCCCTTCCTTTTGCTGTGAGTAGCCGTAGTTCAAGCCAGCTACCAACATGGTCACAAGCCACCAACTGCGGGTCAGGTTTCGCGATGGATTTGTTAATTTATTCATTTTTCAGGAGAGTTGATCTCTTGATGCCCCTGCGGGTTCATCACCTGCCCCACGAAAAGCACTGCATCGGTCACGCGATCTCGAATGAGGAAGACAAAAGGCCGGTCAATGATAAACAAATGAGGGTTGTCACTGTCTCGCCTCCCCATGAGCATCCCGGAAGCTGTGACTGCGGATGCCTCGGTGCCTTCTTCGGTCACATTCACAAACGCCTCGTGGAAAACGCTGTCGGGATAAAGCAACTTCGAGCCGTCCATGCCTGAATAGTCTGCTGCGCGGCCAAAAGCGGTCTGAATGCCCAGCCGGGCCAGAACCTCTGTGAGTGGCGCACGAAATCGTGTTTTGAACCTGGGCATTTGCACAAAGACCCGCTGCTCCTCCAACTTACCCGTCCATTCCTGGATCGACGTGGCGTTCAAGTTCTTGAAGCAGTCTCTTATCTTCATGCCTGGGGTCGGCAGAAAGATCAGCATGGCTAGCCTAGTGCCCCGGTAGGCCATCTCCAATACCTCGCCGTCAGCCGTCTGCCCCCACTGAAACATCCCAGTTTGCCGCATGAATGGAACCTTCAGCTTTTTTCCAGAGTCGGGCGTGAAATCTCCCTCGCTGGTGCGGTCTGGGTCAAAGGGATGCTGCCACGATGCCTTGAAATAGATGGCATTGGTCAGCATGAGCCGTGTTTCCCGTGTGATCGCGTCAGGCGGGATCATGTCCCGGATCGTTCCGCCGGTCTGCTCGGAAATCCATGCATTGATCTCAACACGCGATTCCTGAGGACGACTGG
>CAYMHJ010000671.1:0-2225 GCA_964390165.1 uncultured Prosthecobacter sp.
GATCGCTCGTCGGAGTGGGATTCGCAGCCATGGTCGTGTCGGGTGTATGGTTTCGATTCTCCTCCGACCCGCAGGGAAAGTCCGGCAGTTCCAGACACAGGCCCGAAATAGCGCGGCGGGATTCAAGAAGGACAGGCCGATGTTACTCCCCTGCCAAAGCCGATGCAAGCATCAACCAACGACCGTCGCTGAGTGGCGCTTGAGACTCTGTCACGTCGAAAAACGCCTTTTGCCGCCCTCCCACCAGCTCCGGCACCGGCGCAGGACCATCCGCCTGAGCCGGGAGACTTTCATTTCCTACTCACCGAGTGTCGCTGAGGGGGCATTGAGACTTCCGGAGGCCTCCAGAAGCCTTTTCCGCAGGTTCCGGACTTTAGCATTCTGCTCAACGACAGTCGCTGAGTGCTCTCTGAGCTTCCGGCAGCTCTGGAGGATCCCTGATTTGACGAACGTCACTTTAAACACCTGCTCAGCGAGCGTCGCTGAGTGATGCTTGAGACTTCTTTGGCACGAAACGGATGACGGCGCGAGGCCCGCCACACGGGTTCCACCTTCGCGGCAGCGTCACGAAGTGCGGTGGCAGCGATGCACGGGCCGCGCGGCATCGGCGACACCGCTGTCGAGGGCCGGGAGCAGGCACAAAGGCCCTGGCGCACCGTCCGGCACACGACAGCGGTGTCGCGCCAAGGCTTGCCACCCGCACTCCACGACGCTGTCGCGATCGAAGGCCGCCCCATCCCGGTCTCACCATCGCCACCCCTTGCCCGCCGCGCCCTTTTCGTCCCACCCCAGCCTTCTTGCCCATCCACGAACGCCCGTTTCAAGCCATCGCACGCTACCCCAACTTCCCGTCACTTCTTCCCCGCTTCTCCCAGCACCTCACGAATCCGTTTTTCGATTTCGTCGGGGGGGAGGTTTTGTGCGGCGAGGAGCGCACGATAATTCTCCAACACCGTCCGAGTGTTCGGATGATCCAACCAGGAACCGCGAACAAGAATCCCCACTGCCCGCCGAATCAACGGCTCTGCCTCCTCGAGGCGGTTCTCCTTGTGTAAAAGCGTTGCGAGATTGTTCAGGCGCGTCGCCACCTTCGGGTGCTGTGGGTCGAAGCTGGCCTCGTCAATCTCAAGCGCCCGGCGCATCAGCGGTTCAGCTTCAGTCGGTCGATTTGTGTCCTGTAGAAAAATTGCGAGGTTACCGAGGTGTGTAGCCACACGCGGGTGGCGAGGATCAAATCTGGCCTCGGCAATCCCCAATGCACGACGATAGAACGACTCAGCCTCCTCCAGCCGGTTCGTAGCTTTGAGTATTATAGCAAGGTTGCCCAGATCACGTGCGACGCGGGGATGCCAAAGTCCATTGCTGGCTTCATCAATTCTCAACGCACGGCGCAGAAGAGGCTCAGCCTCTTCCAGCCGATTCATGGACTGAAGCAACTGCGCCAGATTATTGAGTATGGTCGCCACCTCAGGATGCTGCGGTCCATGGCTGGTCTCGTCGATCTCCAGCGCACGGCGATAAAGCGGTTCCGCCTCTTCCAGCCGATTCGCAGCCTTAAGCAGCGCTGCAAGATTGTTGAGGACACTGGCGACACGCGGATGACTAGGACCAAAGCGGGCCTCGTATATCTCCAACGCGCGGCGATACATCGGCTCCGCCTCCGCCAGCCGGCTCGTGTCCTGAAGCAACAACGCAAGGTTGTTTAGAGCAGACGCCACCTCAGGATGCTGTGGGTCATAGTTCATCTCGTCGATTTCCAGCGCATAACTCAATAGCGGCTCGGCAGAGCAGTAGTCAGCCTTTGCATGCAGAAACATGCCGAACTGGTTGAGCATTCGAGACCAACCGACCTGGGCAGCTTTCGCATGGTGAAGATGCAGACATACGGTTTTCTCATGGATTACGAGAAATGACAAAGGCTGCTGCAATGGACTCCAAGTCACACGCCACGAACTCACATCCTGTGGTGGCGGGTCATCTGGAGTCGCAACATTCACCCAACGAATGGCTCGCAGCAGCCATGCCTGCGGCTCGTCCCAGCGCTGGGTGGATTGCAGCAGGCGATGGCAGAGGAGATGGCCCTCACGAAGTTCGACCAAGGAGTAACGCGCGAGCAGGGCCAGCGCCTCTTCCACGGCCTCCGTGGATTCCTCTGATACTGGCGCCTCCGAAGCGGAAGGCAGCACTGATCCGAAAGCCTCTGCCGCAGCCTCCATCACTGCCTC
>CAYMHJ010000672.1:0-2224 GCA_964390165.1 uncultured Prosthecobacter sp.
TCTGCTGGGAGTTGGGCTTCAGCCGCGCTACCGCGAACCGGCGCTGGCAGTACGGGATCGCAGTGATCGTCTGGCGACTGAACGGTAGGCGCGTGCCGAAGAAGCGGTCCATGTCGCATGTCGTGAAACGGGTGTGACAAGGGCCGCGCACGATAAGCATCTGGTATATCGCATTTTTTCAAGCTCATCCCTTTGATCGATGGTGAGCTAAGTCATCGGGCCGCGCCGCAGGTATCAACTTGCTTTCACAGAAAACTTATGGCTCACGCTTGTCGCGAAGATAGTTCCACCGCAAGCACCCGCCTTGACTTTTCCAGTCAGATATACTACCTCAACTGCGTTGCGAAAGCGACTCCTCCGAGCCTCATGGCTTTGGATTTGGCTTCCGCCCCGTGAGCCCGATAATCACGGGGCAAACCTCACCTACATAACAGTTTTGAAACCGTACGTCGTCCTTTTGAAGTCGGTTACGGGCTGTGGATATGCCGATGAGAACTTCCAGCCGATTGGTCTACCACTTTCAATCCGGAGCGGCTCGAGCCATACGACATAGTTGCTTTCGTAGCAGTAATACGCGCGCTTCCACCTAGGCGGAGGTGACTGCTCTTTGCATGTGATTGTTGGACGCGTTTTTCCTATCAGATCCTTGATCCATAGGATCCGTTCAATTCTGTCTATCGCCACCTTAGATTTGTCATAGGCACGTCGCGCTCTGTCAGGAGAGGTGCAAAATGCGTGTTCATACCGGTCAGCATAAAACACCACGTCTTCGCCGTCATGAGTACTCATCTGACCGCGGTTGCAGGACTGGTTTAGGAAGTTTTCAGAGTATACCTGCCTCCCATACTCGAAAATATCTTCTGGATCGGTCAAGCCATTCAGTTGCATAAGTTCAAATGGCATCTCTCAGGCCGCCCTCCTGAGCGCAATGCGAAATACGTTGAACTTGCTCATGGCTGGAGATATCGAGCGCGCGGAAAGCGGGGACACGCCTCGATGTTGCGACATGTGCTGTATTAATTCGTGTTTAGGTGAGCCAGTCGGAAGACCGTTCGCGTCCGCCGATAAGGCCCCAGTAAAGATATCACATATTTGGGATAAGTGAGATTGCCTTGAATCGATGCTGGTTAAATTGCTGATTGAGGCTCCCCGTGGGGTGCAATAGTTTTCGAGCATGCGCCGCAACACAGGAAGACGTGATGCGTCAGAATTATTTTTGAAATCAAGAAGGATACTGTAATCATTCCCGGTAAGAAGCCATTTTTCTAGCATTTCGTAGTAGAATTTGTAGAATCCCAGCTCGATATCGCCATCATGAAAGCTTTCATAATCCACGGCATCTTGGTCAATGATGATTGCTCTGTAATGTAGGTCTGGGGAGCCCCAGTAAAAATCCACCACGCGCTTGTAAGCTTCCAGTTTTAATCTGCTAACCTTTGACCACTTTAGTTCTGCCGAGATTCCATTTTCGGACTTTAAGTCCCGAAGCTCTTTGCTGATGACATCTCGCCTATTGCGCGCAACCCATAGCCCGCCGATGACTGCATACTTGCAATCTGCTCCACCTGTGTGGCGGCTTTCGTCGCAGTAAACCGTGTAATTCATAAGCGCCTCTTTTACAGCCCCTCTACGCTTCACCGCCTGTTCGAGTGGCGTAGTGTTGGATACCAAAGCAAACTCGCACCCGCAATCAACTGCGAGGGAGCAACGACGAGCACGCGTCTCGCGCTGCCTGTCTGTCGTCGTCCCGTTGCCTTTGGCCTAGAAGCCGCGCCTTATAGGGCAATGATGTACGCCGCCTGTCGAACAGCAGCAGAAGGGTCGTTCTGGTCAGGCATTCGTCCTGTTATGATGAGCGGCTTACGTGACGTCAGAAGCGGGCGAGGCAGCGATCGCGCAGTGCAAGTGTTGCCAATGATTTTCATCGCGTCGAACTCGGCCTGCCCGCAAAAGTGATGACAGCGCAAGTCAAGTATTAATGCTTCGGTGAGACGATTTCCTGCGAGACACCGGACGGCGAGACGGATCGCCCTTCTGACGGTATCCATGGCGATATACTCGGGGTCATGCGCTCGGGCGAAGCGGGGCTGATCCGAGGTGGATACCCCCGCTGGCTTCCGGAGTCCGGCCGGGGTCCAACCCGAGGGAGTTTCTGGTTCCTTCTGGGCAATATTCGTATGCTGGCGGGCGAAGCGCGGCACATCGCTAGCGACAGGGCCGGATT
>CAYMHJ010000673.1:0-2223 GCA_964390165.1 uncultured Prosthecobacter sp.
GATGCTCACCGGTGCCGAAGGCATCCGCGATGTCGTTCTCTTCCCGCAGTTGAAGAAGAAGGGATAGCCCGCTTGCGCAGAATAGGGATCCAGTTAGAGTCCTCGCATGCCTGGGCTGGAAGTCATTGAGAACGAGATCAAGCAGCTCCCGCGCGATGCCGCGCTGGAGTTGCAGGACTGGCTTGCTGACTATCTTGAGGACCAGGAGGAGTTGAGTCCCGAATTCGTCGCCGCCATCGAACGCGGCAGGCAGGATGTTGAAAGCCGTCGTGTCAGAGTTTTTTCAACCGTCGCAGGGCTGAACCGGCATGAGCCAGGCTACCGAGGTCTATTCACGCGAGATTGACCTGACATATCTGTCGCTGCCAGTCAGCCTTCGGCTGTGGATTGAAGGAAAGATTCGTGATTTGGGAGGCCGGCTTCATGATTACCCTCACATTCGGCTGCAAGGCAGGGAGGAGTTCAAGCTGCGCGTCGGTGATTACCGGATCATCTACGACTTCGATCCCGTGCTAAACGAGCTTTATCTGCTCGCCATAGGGCACCGCCGTGAGGTTTATCGCTGAAATCGCCATGAAACTGCCCATCGCCTTTTACTGTTCGTTTGCGGCCTTGTTACCTGCCGCCACACCGGAAACAGCCGTGCAGGCGGTGAATGCCTTCGGGCTCGATCTGCACCGGCAGATGCCGAAGGAGGGCAATCTCTGCCTGTCGCCCTACTCTATCCAGTCGGCACTGGGGATGACCTATCTTGGAGCAAGCGGTACCACGCAGGAGGAGATGGCGCGGGTGCTGCACCTGCCAGCGGATAAGGCGGCGCTTGGAGAGTCGTTCGCCGCGTTGAATGCAGCGCTGGCTGAAGCGCAGCAGAAGTCAGCAAAGGAGGTGACAGAGTCGAAGAAGCATGGTGGGCCTTCAGAAGCGCTGAAGCTGCATGTGGCGAACAGGCTCTTCGGGCAAAAGGGCTACGAATTTCGTAAACCGTTCCTCTCTGGAGTGCAGAGCCACTTTGGAGCCCGGATGGAGATCATGAACTTCCTCAAGGGCCACGACAGCGCCCGACGAGAGATCAACGGCTGGGTGGAAAGTCAGACGCAGAAGCGGATTGCCGATTTGATCCCGGAAGGCGGCCTCAGCGAGGACACGCGGCTCGTGTTGGTGAATGCGCTGTATTTCAAAGCGGCGTGGCAAAGCGAGTTTTCGGCCCATGCGACGGCTCCAATGGCTTTTCATGCGGAGGGGGACAAAACGACGATCGAAGCGCCGACAATGACGCAGCGGATGCAGATGCGGTATGAGAATGGTCGAGGCTTTCAGGCGGTGACGTTGCCGTATGCGGGCAACGATCTGCATTTCCTGCTCATTGTGCCGGATAGCGTTAGTGGTGTGTCCGAGGTGGAAAAGAAGCTCACACCAGGAACTTTGCTCGCCTGCGCCAAGGCCAAGTATCGCGAGGTGATCTTGCACCTACCGAAATTCAAGATCGCCCCGCCGACAGTGCCGCTGGGCGAGGTGCTGCAAAAGATGGGCATGATGACCGCCTTCGACAAACCGGCAGGAAGTGCCGATTTCGACGCGATGGCACCCAAGAAACCCGATGACTACCTCTGCATCAGCAAAGTCTTCCACAAGACCTTCCTCGAACTCGATGAAAAGGGCACCGAGGCTGCTGCAGCGACAGCAGTGGTGATGGGCAAAAGGGCTGTCGCACTACCGCCTCCTCAACAACTCATCGAACTCAGAGCGGACCGTCCATTCCTCTTTGCCATCCAGCATGCGGCAAGCGGAGCCTGCTTGTTTCTCGGTCGTGTGAGCGATCCGAGGTGAGCCTTGGCTCGAAAGCGTTTTGGAGTGCTCCGGCCCTCTGGAGCTTTCCGCAGACCTGGAGACGTTCGAAAGCGCCGGAGGACCGGCGCACTCCAGAACGCTGGCGCGAAGCATGTCGCCCAGATCACTTCGTCGTCGTGCCAGCATCGAGAAACTCGATCGCCTTCTTCAGCCACTCGGCCTCGGGCGGGGAGTGGCTTTGGGCGGGGATGTTCATGAATTCGACGGCTTTGAAGCCTTCTTTTTGGAATCCGTTGATGAAGACCGCCTGCGTGTTGGGGAGGTTGAAGTCTTTCTCGCCGGTGATGAGAACGTAGCGGCACTCGGTCTTCGCGATCTTCACGAAGTCATCATGCGGGAGGTAGCCGAGGCGGAAGGTTTGTTTGCCGTCGAGGG
>CAYMHJ010000674.1:0-2220 GCA_964390165.1 uncultured Prosthecobacter sp.
ACATGCCGTCGATTAGTGACATCACCAACCGAAGCACGAATGAAGACACTGCAACGGGCGCAATTGCCTTCACCGTGGGCGACCTGGAGACTGCTCCAGGTACTTTGTCGGTGAGTGGCAGCAGTAGTAACTCTGCATTGGTGCCAAATAGCAGTATCGTCTTTGGCGGCAGTGGAGCCAGCCGCACGGTGACTGTAACACCATCTGCTAACCAGTTTGGTTCAACTACGATCACGGTAACGACGAATGACGGTTCGCTTACCAACAGTGATAGCTTTGTATTAACGGTCATTGCAGTGAATGACATGCCGTCGATTAGTGACATCACCAACCGAAGCACGAATGAAGACACTGCAACAGGCGCAATTGCTTTCACCGTGGGCGACCTGGAGACTCTAGCGACGTCACTGACCTTGACAGGTTCTTCAAACAATACTGGTTTGGTGCCAGACGGAAGCATCGTATTTGGCGGTAGCGGAACCAACCGCACTGTGGTGGTGACTCCTGATGCAAACATGAATGGAGCGGCTACTATCACCATTACGGTGAGTGACGGATCTGCTAATGCCGTTGACTCGTTTTTACTGACGGTCAACGCTATCAATGATGAGCCGACAATTAGCGACGTATCGAGTCAGTCCATTGTCGAAAACACCAGAGTTAATGAGTTGCCATTTACTGTCGGAGATCTGGAGACAGCTTTTTCTTCTCTGACTATAGCAGGTTCTTCTACCAATACAGACTTGTTGCCGAACGAGCACATTGTTTTTGGCGGCAGCGGAGAAAATCGGACTGTGACATTAACTCCAGCGCCCAATCAAAGAGGAACAAGTCTGATCACTTTGACGGTGAGCGAGGGCGAATTATCGGCTAGTGATTCCTTTGTTTTAACAGTTAATGCACCTGAAATCTTGGTGGAACAGCCCTCAGGTGCTGGGATTCAGGATGGAACTGCCGAAACGAATTTTGGCAATGTCGTGGTGCCAGCAAGCAGCTTGCCTGTGACATATACTGTGCGGAACACAGGCACCTCTAGTTTATCCGGTCTGATCTTGACCAAGGACGGTTCTCATAGCGCGGATTTCCTTTTGGGCAGTCTGGCTGCGGCAACTCTAGCCCCAGGTGCCAGCACAACATTCACCGTGACCTTCAAACCCACAGCGAGTGGCGAGCGGACTGCCTACCTGCACATTGCTAGCAATGATACTGATGAGAACCCCTTTGATATTGCACTCATGGGCCATGGCCAAGAACCGCCGGTCTTCATCGTGCAGCCGCAAAGCCGACTCGCGTTCATGGGTGGCCCGGTCAGCTTCAATCCTACGGTCACGGGCGATCCCGTCATCACCTACAAATGGAAGAAGGGCACTACTTTCATCCCGGGTGCCACCGCCAGCAGCTACACCATCCTGGCGACCAAGGCTGCCGATGTCGGTGCCTACTCGATCATCGCTGACAATCCCGTCGGCGCGGAAGCACTTTCGAATACCGCTTATCTAGGACTCGTCACGATCAGCCATGGCATGCAGACTTTGAAAGTTGCCACCACTTTGAAGCTGACTTGCACTGTCTTGGCTCCAAAGCTGCCGGGTGTGTCCGTGAAGTACGAATGGTTCCGCCAGGGCAGTGTCGATCCGATCACCAATGGAACGAAGGCGAATGGTGCAATCGTGTCTGGAGCCACCAGCGGAGCCCTCAGCATCGCCAAAATCGGCATCGCAGATGCGGACATCTACACCTGCCGAGTCACGCTCGACACACCTGGGAATGACCCCCAGCTCAACAACGGCAGCATCATGGTCAATGTCGTCGATGCTTTGCCGGATGTGGATGCGGTACCGCCGGAAACCGTTTCCGTCAGCGAACCCATCGACATCACCATCACCGCCACGAACTTCCCCACCAGCTTCTCAGCCACCGCCCTGCCTGTGGGATTGAAGTTCGATTCCAAGACCGGCCGCCTCACAGGCAAACCAACCACGCCGAGCAAGAAGAACACCCTCGGTGCCTACATCCCGAGCAAGATCAGCTTCAAAGCCACCAACCCCTTCGGCACCAGCGTGGAAGAAAATTTCTTCCTCACCATCGAGCCGCTCGTACCCGGCGTCGTCGGCACTTTCAACGGCATCGTCGAGCGCTCCGGCCACACGAACTTCGGCATGGGCGGCCATGTGAAGATCACCGTTGCCAGCACTGGCGTCGTCTCAGGCGATGTCACCC
>CAYMHJ010000675.1:0-2217 GCA_964390165.1 uncultured Prosthecobacter sp.
GTCGCCGCCGCGGGCATCTACATCGAGTTGGTGATCGCCGCGCTCGCCACGCTGCTCTGGGCCATCTCGCAGCCCGGCCCCACGCAGCAGCTCCTCTTCAATCTCATGCTCATCACCAGCGTGTGGACCGTGCTCTTCAATGCCAACCCGCTGATGAAGTTCGACGGCTACTACATCCTCACCGACCTGCTCGACGTGCCAAACCTGCGCGCAAAAGCCCAGATGTGCGTGAGCGAGATGGCACGCAAACTCGTCTTTGGCAGCGATGGCGGCACTGCCGCGAATCAGGCCATCCTCCCGCAGCGCCGACGCGGCTGGTTTGTGCTCTACAGCGTGGCCGCGCAGCTCTACCTGCTCCAGATCACTCTCGGCATCGCTATTATTTTCCATCACCTGCTCCAGCCCTACGGCCTCGCGTGGTTGGGTGATTGGCTTGGCATCGGCGCGTTTGTCTCCATGCTCATCGTTCCCGTGGTCGCCTTCTTTAAAAAACAGCTCTCCGCACCCGACAGCACCTCCCATGGCCGCCGCCGCCCGTGGCTCATGCTCAGTGGATTCGTCGTGCTGCTCGCGCTCGTGCTGCAAGTGCCCTGGCCCGTGAAGATCGAGCGCCCCGCCGTGCTCCAGCCCATCGATTCGGAATTCGTTCGTGCTGAAGTCGCCGGACGCATCACCCATATTGCCGTGAAGTCCGGCCAGGAAGTGAAGCCCGGCGATGTCATCGCCACCCTTTCCAGCCCACGAGTCACCTCAGATCTTCGAGCCGCCGAACTGCGCCGAGAGCGTGCCCGTCGTGAGCTCGATCTCACCATCGGCACCGCCGAACCTGCTGCCTACAAGCAAGCCCAGGCCAGCCTCGCCCAAGCCGAAGCCGCCGTGCAGGAATCTCAACGCATCGAGTCTCGCCTCACCCTCCGCGCCACCCGAGCGGGCATCGTCATCACCCCCGATCTCGACCGCCTCGCCGCCGCCAGCCTGCGCCCCAGCGATGCCGTCTGCGAGATCGCCGCGCTCGATCCCATCCAGATCTACATCCCGCTGAACGAACGCCAGGCACGGCACATCCGCGCCGGACAGCGAGTCGAACTCCGCGTTCCCGCCATGCCCGCCCGCACCTTCGAAGGCCAGGTCATCTCCGACACCAAAACGCCACCTACCCGCGAACTGCCCCCGAACCTCGTCGCCACTCTCGGCGGAGATCTCGCCGCCCAGCCCGACGCCCAAGGCCGCCTCACGCCCCTAGAGACGACCTATGGAGTACTTGTTTCTCTCCCCAATCCCGACCAAGCCCTCCGCCCCGGCATGACCGGCACCACCCTTCTGCACGGCCCCACGCATGCCCTCTGGCGCACCGGGCTGATGAAGCTGCTGGATTTTGTTAGCCTGGATTACCGGCTGTAGTTCGAGATGTCGCGGAGCGTCCCGTCGCTCCTTGTTCCATACAATCAAATATTGCTACCAAGAGGCATTGTATTCCAGAATGCCCTCATGCGTCTCACGACATGGTTCCTTTGGACGGTATTGCTCACTCTGATCGGCTACTTGATTCTTTCTAACTACGGGTCGTGGACGATCTCAGGCAAGCCCACCGTGACAGACCTCGGCCACGGTGCGCGGCTCATTGTGAAGGAGACGAAAGGCCCCGTGGACGTGAAACTGACTTTGGTCGTCTTTGATTCGGATCACGGCTCCATCCGTATCCTATCCCAGCAAAAACTGCCGAAGGCCAAATCAGCCTCAGAGATGCTCGGAGATGGCCTGGCGATCTGCAATGGCGGCTATTTCGGCGTTACTCCAGAGGGATTCCAACCCAGTGGTCTGGAGATCGCGGACGCCGTGCGGACAGGTTCGTTCGCGCCAGTCGGCAGTTCGACGGGTGCTCTGGTTGTGAGACCATCAGGGATGGCGCTGGTGGCAGAAGCTGACTTCCGTGATGGTCCTGACATCACCCAGCTTATCGAGTGCGGACCACGCCTCGTTACTGCGGGTGTCCCCTTGCCCAGGACGAGGCAAGAGGTTCGGGTTCCACGAACCTTCATCGCCACCGATGGAGGCAAGCGCTGGTGCATTGGCGTGACGAGTCCAGTCGGTCTCACTGAACTCGCGGCAATGCTCACGACACCAGGCATCATGGATGAGTGCCCCGTTCACCACGCGCTGAATCTGGATGGCGGCCCTTCCACATCGCTATCATGGCAAGACGCGAGTGGGACCATC
>CAYMHJ010000676.1:0-2215 GCA_964390165.1 uncultured Prosthecobacter sp.
GACCTCACATCGTGGGCAATGTGACCCCACATCGTGGGCAATGTGACCCCACATCAGGGCACGGATTTCATCGTCAATTGATTGGCCCGCACCTGCTGCATCGTCACATGCCCCTGCGTCCGCAAGGCATTGCGCCGAGCGTCGGAGAAGCTCTTGCGAACCACTGAGGAAACGGTGATCGCTGGCTTACTGGGGACTGGAGGTGCTTGTTTCAATACCTGCCATCGTGAGACAACCCGGAGGTTCTGTCAAAGCAGCAAGAGTCAGGTGTCGTGGGTGGCGACGTTTGGGAAGCTGGCAGGCTGCTTGTGCCGAATCATTGTGCTTGCCGAATCAACGACGGCAGGTTTCTATCCTGTCATGGCGCAGACATTCCAGCATGTTCATGTTTATTGAACCGACGCAGAAGCGGCGGAGGAGCAGCGAGAGATCAGGCTCGGAGTCCAAAAGATGCTCAAAAACCCCGACCATGTGAAGGCATTCCTGATCAAAGGGGGCTTCATCACCAAGTCCGGCAAGCTCGCCAAACGCTACCGGGACTGATTTGCAAACTCCCAACGATTCAAGCAGCTACCTTGGCTTTTTTCGCGGTCTTGCGACGGCGGCGGGGGGCGGGCTTGGCGATGAAGAAGCTATTTTTGTTGCCGAGGTAGCCGGGGAAGAGGTGGTCGGACTCAGCGAGCTTCGTGAGGCGCTTCTTAAGGGCGGTCTGAGCTTCTGGACTGAGGTGAGCGAATTCTTTCGACAGTTTGAGGTCTTTCATAACGCGGAGATGCTAGTTCACGAGGCGGGTAGCTTCAACCCGTGTTTGGGGTCGAGGTCCAGCTCTATCGCCAGCGCATGAAGCTGGCGCTTCCCAATGAAGAAGTGATCCTCAATCTTCCTTCCAAGTTGGTATTGGTAGAAAGGCGCGGAGTCTTTGGTGGCCTCGCCCCAGACGCGTTTGCAGCCGAGTTCGCGAGCGATGAGGCAGATCGACTGCAATATCTGAACTCCGACAGCTTTGATGGGCAGCAGGCGCCCGCTAATGTCGGGATGCACGAACAGGAAGTCGATCATGATGTGATGACACCAAGTGCGGCGAATCATGGCGGCACCCATGATTTCCGGAAACCAACTGGCGGTCACTTTGAGATGAAAACTGAACTCGCCCTGCGGATCGGCGGCGATGAGCTCTCTCAAATGTTCCATGCTGGTCGCGAAGGTGCGGCTGTCGCGATAGTAGCGCCAGCGTTTGGCTGCGAGTTGGGCCAGATCACAGGCTTCCTGAGCGCGGTATCTCATGTCAGGCTGTTTCGCCAATCGAGGCGAAACAGACCACTTTTTGACGGCTTGGATGTCCTGGCCACTGGCAAAATCAAGGTTAGCCACATCAATCACACCGGCTCTCACCACACCGAGACGGAGTGGCATCTGAAACGGTGTGGATGATGGCTTTTTGGAGGCCATGGCGGGGCGATCTTGCTACT
The DNA here is from genome assembly GCA_964390165.1 of uncultured Prosthecobacter sp. Classification (GTDB taxonomy): domain Bacteria; phylum Verrucomicrobiota; class Verrucomicrobiia; order Verrucomicrobiales; family Verrucomicrobiaceae; genus Prosthecobacter. The sequence continues at coordinate 1,470 of CAYMHJ010000676.1, forward strand.
TCACCAGCCTCACCAGCAGATCCTTGCTCTCGACACTCTCGCCGATCTTCACGAGGATCTCGCTGACGGTGCCGGAGGTCGGGGCGCTGATGGCGGCGAACATTTTCATGGCCTCCAACGTGACGAGGGTTTCGCCTTCCTTGACCTTTTGACCGACGGTGACGGCGATGCTGGCGACCATGCCGGGCATGGGGGCACCGACTTGAGTCGGATCAGCGGGGTCGGCTTTGACTTTGCTGACGGTGTTCACGGCGAGTGACTTGTTCGTCACGGTGGTGTGGCGTGGGTAGCCATTGAGCTCGAAGATGGCGGTCTGCTGGCCGGCGGGGTCGGGCTCGGTCATGTTCAGCAGGCGGACGAAGAGGGTCTTGCCTTCTTCGAGGTTGATGTGGATCTCCTCCTTGTCACGCAGGCCATAATAATAGGCGGGCGTGGGCAGGGCGGCGACATCGCCATAGGTCTTGCGGAAGTCGGCGAACTTCAGGAAGACATCGGGATACATGAGGTAGCTCCAGACATCGTCTTCGGTGGGCTTCTTCTTGAGCTTCTGCTCCAGCTCGGCGCGGACTTCGTTGAGGTTGATCTTCGCAGCGTGGGTGCCGGGGCGGCCTTTGATGCGCTTGCCACCTTTGCCGACGATGGCGTCAGCGAGGGCGTTCCACTTCTTACGGCTGTCGGCGGCCTTGGCGGGCTCCATGCCGTAGAAGGGCTCGCCGAGCCAGCCTTCGAACATGCTGGTGACGTCC
>CAYMHJ010000677.1:0-2211 GCA_964390165.1 uncultured Prosthecobacter sp.
CATGGTGCCGCTGCGTGCGGCGGAAAAAGCCATCGCCACGAGTCCTAAGCGCAGTGCGTTCATCTATCTCGCAAACGGGGTGCACTCGCTGAACTACCAGATCACGACGGCGGGCCGGGATTACAAGTTCTCCCGGTCGCTGAAGCCGCTGGAGAAACATCGCGAGGTCATTACGCCCATCAGCGGTTTGCATCACCCGGGCAGCCTCAGCCACCACCACAACTGCATCTCCGTCTGGCTTACCGGCGGCAAGCTCGGCCCATCGGATCGGAATACGATTTCCGTGGACCAGAAAATGGCAGAAATCACCGCGCTGCAAACGCGAGTCGCTTCGATGGAGGTCGCCCTCACGCAGGATTCCCTCGCTTGGACAGCGGATGGTGTGCGACTGCCTGCGATGCGTCGTTGCAGCGAGATTTTCGCGTCGCTTTTCGAGGAACCGAAAGGCGGAAAAGAGGCTCAACGCCGTGCCTTGCGCCGCAAGGGCAGCGTGCTCGATGCCAACCTCGCGGAAGTCCGTCAACTTGAGCAGAAGATGGGCAAGGAAGACAAAGGCCGCATGGACCAATACCTCACCTCCGTGCGTGAGGCCGAGATCCGCACGACCCGCGCCGATGCCTGGCTCGACACGCCGCTGCCCACCATCTCCGACGCTGATCGCAAGCGCACCAATCGGGACATTGCCAAAACCATGGCGGGCGATTATTTCCGCACTGTTTATGACCTCATGGTGCTCGCCTTCCAGACGGATGTGACCCGAGTGGCCACCTTCAGCATGGGGGGCGAGGGTGATGCGTTTTCCATTCCTGAAATCGGCATCACCGAATCTCGCCACCAACTCAGCCATCACGGCGGCGATGCTGGTTACATGGAGAAGCTCACCAACTACGACACCTTCGCCATCGAGCAGTTCGGCTACTTCCTCACCCGCCTCACGGAAACGAAGGATCTCAACGGCAAGCCGCTCATCGGCTCCACCATGGCGCTCTTCGGCAGCGGCATGTCCTACGGTCACAGCCACGGCAACGCGAATCTCCCGCTCGTGTTCGCCGGCGGCACCGACCTCGGCCTGAAGCACGGCAGCCATCTCGACTTCAACAAAGCCGCCAAAGATTTCCAAGGTTACGCGCTGGGCGCGGACGGTGCGCTCACCAGCGCGCATTACCAGCTCTGCAGCCGCCCCGCAAACGCCGACGCCCACATGAGCAACCTTCTCCTCCTCATGGCCCAACGCATGGGCGTTGAGACGGATCAGTTTGGCGACAGCAACAAGGTCGTCGCATTATGAAGTTTGTTGTTCTTGGTTCATCGTTCTTTGTTACTCGTTTGGGGCTGTTGGTGCTTGGTTGTTCGTTGATCGCTCATGCGTCAGCTTACGGCCAAGAACCAAGTGCAAAGAACCAGGAACAAAGAGCCGGAGTAGACGAGCCCTACCGTCCCGAAGCGGGAAAGTTTCCGCCACTGGAAAAAGCGCACTCCTACCGTGGTGAACTCGTCTTCGTGGATCACGCCAACCGCCGCGGCAGCGTCCGCGTGGAGGGGATGGGCGTGTTTCGCCGGAACGATCCCCATCCATTCGCCATGCTCCCCTACGGCATGGTCCGCTATCATGGCGCACCGGCGGATTTGCGGGACATCCCACTCGGCACCGTGCTGCACGTCCGGGCTTTTCTCCCGCCTGACCCAGCGACCTCCGCCGTGCCGGTGCTGCCGGTCAACAACAAGGAGAAAGACGCGAACCACCGTCGCGGAGTCGGCATCGCACCCGCCGAGAACCACGTCCTCCTGCTCGAAGATGAGCCCAGCCACTGCCAACGTGAGGGCATGGTCTGGAAGCTCAAAGAAGTGGAGATTAAAAACCACGAGGGAACGATCATTGTCAGCCGTGAACCGAAGCAAGGCGGAGACGGCAAAGGTGACGAGGCAACGCTGACCTTCGACGCGGCTACCCGCGTCTGGCGTGGCCGCGAATACCTGCGCATCGAACACCTTATCGAGGAGGGCGCATGGCCCGCTGAAGGAAAAAGATCCCTCGGTGGCCAATCCGCCCAGCTCGGCATCACCTGGAAGCCCACACTGGCCGGTGTGTTCACCCGGTTTCACATCTCAGACATCTGGCTGGACGATGCTGCGATGCAAAACGCCGCACACCATCAAACCGAAACGCACAAGGCATTCATGCGCAGCCGTTGGCTACCCGCGTGGATCGAC
>CAYMHJ010000678.1:0-2208 GCA_964390165.1 uncultured Prosthecobacter sp.
GTATTTCTCCAGATCGGCGTTGAAGCCGGCGGCTCGGTTGTGGCGGCCGTTCACCCAGATTCCGCCCTCGATCTCAATCAGCACACGAGCCTCCACATGCGCAAAATCGGCCCGCCAACGCCGCTCGTGATGGAAGCGGTATTCCCTCTCCAAGGCGGGGCCATTCGTGTGTTTCCAGAGCATCAGGAAGCGTTCCTCCAGTCGGGAGGGCGAACGGGCGGCACGGTAGCGCAGGCGGGGCATGGCCTGCGCGGGGAGTCAAAAATAAGAAACATGCCCCTGCCGCCGTCAGACTCATGTAGTAGTGTAAAAGACATGGAAAACAACCTGAGCACTCAAGAGGAAAAGCGGACAGTTGATGAATTCATCGAAGTGCTTTCCGCGACGGAAACCAAGCGTCCCCAGGGAATCGTGGACTGGATGCACTTTGGTCTCGCAATGCGATACGGTGGGATAAAAGACGTTGTGGAAGGACAGGAAGAGTGGCGACAACTCGAGAAAAGAGCCCATCTGCTCGCAAAAGAAACACTGAACAAAATTCTGCCATTGCTTGAGTGTCGCGCTTGGGCGGTTGGAACGCTGCTGATGTGCCGTCTTCCAGGTCTCCTCTCTCCACAACTATCCGCCGTCGCACGCGGGCGCTATCTAGGCGGTCTATCGAGGCACATCCGGCCAGCCGAGGAACCAAACTCCATGGATGTTGCGATTGGAGGCTTCGATGTTGCGGCAGAGGTTTTGCGGAAACTTCCGGACGCTTCGCTGGATGCTGAGGCCACTGCCGAGATTGGAGCGAATGCGATCAAGGCAAACCGCCTTGATGTACTTGATGCCTTGTTGGCTCACCGTGATTTTTGTGGTGATGGTTGTGTGACCAGAATCAACGGCTACTCAGAGCAGGTAGGGTTTGAGAAACAACTCTCTCAACACAGCACCCGTATGCTGGACGTGTTGTTGGAAGCCGCCGTGAGGTGCCGCTGTCCGTCGGCAATGCGCGTCCTGCTGGAGCGTGGATCCTGCCCGGACATTCCATGCTGGCGCCTTGAACGAAACTCCAACAGGTGGTTCAGCGTTCTGTCTTTTGCGATTGATGCATCTAATGACGATCCGGACATTGAAGAGATGATAGAGTTGCTGCTCAAGCATGGTGCAAATGCACAGGGCCTTGCTTGCGAGGGCCTGAATAATCCAATCATGCTCGCGATGAAAAACCAGCGATTAGCTTTGGCTGATCGCCTACGGGATCATGGCGCGTGTTTGCCGGGATAGCGAGATTAGTAGCTGGATGGCGGGAGGGGGAATTACAGCAACTTCATCTGCTCCGGGTCATCCACCTGGCTCTCAATCTCGTCAGTGATCGTTTTGCTGATGCTGCACTTCACCTTGAGCTTGGCGGGTGCCCCGTTGAGAACGGAGATGCGAAGGCCGATGGCGAACTTGCCGTCTTCATCGGCGGAGTCTTTCGCTTCGCGCCAGTGGGTGGCAAGGAGTTCGCGGACGTGTTCGAGGGCTTGATCTTGGAGGGGTTGGTCGGTGTCCATAGTGGCGTGGGGTGGGGGTTATTTTTCGAGTTCCTGAATGATGCGGGTGACCACGTTGAGATCGCGCACGAGGGTTTCCTTCTGCTCGCGGGTCGCCCGCTTGAGCCAGCCGTTGTCCTTCATCTGCACCCACCAGGCGTTGAGGCGATTGAGGAACGGAATGTGGTTGAGGCGGCCACGGTCGGCGGGATCGAGCGTCATCTCCTCGATGGTGAGGAGCCTGCCGGCGGTGATGCTCTTGCGCAGGCGGCGGGTGGGCACCGCAGCGAACTGCTCATCCGCCTCGTCGAGGGCAATCTGCAGCCAGCGTTTTTGCTGCTCCCCGTCGAGTTTGGCTACCGCCTTGTGATGTTCCCAGGAGAGTTGTTCGTTGCGCAACGAAGCGGGCACACGCCGCGCCACGTAGGCGTAGGTGATGAGAGTGCTGCGATCCAGACCGGTGAGCCGCAGGGCCTCATTGTAGATTTCGGCGGCCACGCGGCGAGTGCCGATGGATTCGCTTTCAAAGCCGGGGAGGCGTTGCTGGCCACGGAAGTGGTCCTCGCCATAGACGAGCCAGTCGCCGATGACGAAGGCAGCACTGGACATGGCGGCACCGAAGCGGGCGGCCATGTCCTGCCATTCCTCAAAGCTCAGCTCGTCGGAGATTTGCAGGCCAGTGCGGGTGAGG
>CAYMHJ010000679.1:0-2173 GCA_964390165.1 uncultured Prosthecobacter sp.
GACCGCTACCAGCAAGCCAGCGAGGTGAAGACAGATGTCAGCAGCATCCCGCTGGTCAGTGCAGGTAGTAGGCTCAGTCGCCAGACTGAGGCCGCGCCGCCCGCAGCCCGCGCTCTGGCGAGCACGCCTACGAAGTCCCGTGCCCCGCTCCTCTTTGGCCTCATCACCGGAGCGGTCGTCGCCGCCGTCGGAGCGTTCTTTGTGCTAAAGATGCCCGCCCAAAGTGGCCCGCTCAACCGGAGCGAAGCGGAGATAGCCAGCCAAGGGCTGCCCGAAGGGCGAGCAGAGCGAGGCAATCCTCTGAGCGGCACTCCGCAAACACCCAGCGCTCCGAACTCACCCACCGCCGCACAGGAAATTCCCGCCGGGGCTTCGCAGGTGCGGACCACTCTGCCTGCACCCATCACCGCCTCCGCTCTCCCCGAGTCCGGCTGGAAGCCGCTCGTCTCTCAAACCGAATGGCAGAAGTATCTGAAGGGATCCACCGACTATCAGGGCCAGCAGGTCACGGCCCTGCGCGAGTACAAGGATGGCCTGCTGCACATGTCGAATATTAGCCTTTACAGCACTCAGCCCTTTCTTCATGGCGCGATTCGGGCACGGCTCGTCATGCGAACTGGCAGTGAAGGCGGTGGCGTCAGTGCGCGGCACTCCGGCAAGCAACGCTACTTCTTTAACTTGGCAGACAATGGCACCGTGATGGTTCTTGCGTTCAAAACGCCAGACAGCCAGGCCGGGAAATCACTCGGCAGCTACAGGCTGCCCAAGCCTTTACAGCCCGATGAGAAGTTCACCATCGAGCTGCGCATCCAAGGCGATCAACTGACCGGGCTCTTCAACGGACAGGAAGTCGTCCGGGCCACGGATCAGCGCGTCAAAGAGACGGGCACCTGGGGCATCGACTCCAGTGACGCCTGGTTCGAGTCCGTCGAAGTCCAGCCGCTCCCGGCTGCCGCGTCCCCCCAATGGACCGACGCCTTAGCCGCGTGGTGGCAGGGCGGCGGGGGGGGGTGGGTACGGGAGAAGGATGGCTCTGCCCGGCTCACCGTGCCAGGGCCGAGCGTGATTTACCTCGGGAAAATGGGCACCACCACACCACCGATCTATAAGGACCAGGCCGTACGTGCGCGTTTCCGGCTCGGTGACAGTCCTTATTTGACCTTGGGCGTCTGCCGCTCCCTGCAGGCAGAAGGGCATGCGCGTGGTTACTATGCAGCTTTCGCTGCCGGTAAGTCGAGCATCACACTCACTCTCGACTCGCCGGGCATGGCCTCCCATGCCGAGCTGGCAGCGGTGCCGCTGCCCAAGGGCTTGGACCGTGCCGCCACCCACACGATGGAGCTGCGTTACGCCAAACAACTGCTCACCCTCATTCTGGACGGCCAGACGCTCTATGAAAAGCCGCACACGCAGTACACGGAGGGCTATCCCGTGCTCCAGGCACGCCAAGGTGCCATTGTGGAGAGCCTCGAAATCGCCGACCTCGGCGGTGGTGCCGTCTCCCCCTCTCCCAGTCTCCCCGTCTCCAAGTCTTCCGTCGCTGCTGGCATCAAGCTCTGGGACATGCCGGAGAAGCTGCCGAAACAGCAAGGTGTGAGTTGGGAAAATGGGGCGGTCCGTGTTGATCAAACGGTAATCGGGACCGCCAGCCCGACCGCGCGGGATCTCGTCTTCCGCGCTTCGATGAAGTTTGGCACTGACAATGGAGGTGGGGCTCACCTCTTGGTTCGTCATGAGGAAAAGAAGCACAGCTATGCGCTCGCCTTAAATGGCAAGGTCATCGAACTGCGCCTGACCCAGGGTGGCAATGCCCGTGTGCTCAAATCATGGCCCGTGCCGGAAAAGTATCAGCCCGACGACTGGCTGCGCCTGGAGATCCGAGCCATCGGGCCGCAGCTCACCGTCTCCGTGGCAGATCAAGTGTTGGGAACCGTGGAGGATTCCACTTTAATGTCCGCTGGTGGTGTGAGCGTCGGAGTTGTCAGGACCGGCTACTTCAAGGACATCGAATACGTGCCGCTGGATGCCCCCGTCCTCTCCCCATCTCCAAGTCTCCCGGTCTCCAAGTCTTCGTCCGCCGCGACAGCGACCAAAGACGCCCCCTTCATCAACACGCTCGGCATGAAGTTCGTGCCGGTGCCGGGCACGAAGGCACTCTTCAGCATCTGGCCCA
>CAYMHJ010000680.1:0-2164 GCA_964390165.1 uncultured Prosthecobacter sp.
AACCTGTTTGAGAACTACGACCCGGCGCTGCTTCGGAGGATCGCGCGCCACATCAAGTTCAGGCTACCCAACGCCTCCATGCGGCGGGAGCTGTTCGCACTCCATCTACCCAACCCGGAGCGGGTGCGGGCTGATTACGCGGTTCTCGCGGAGCTATCCAAGGGCCTCAGTGGCGGGGACATCCTGAACATCTGCCTGAATGCGATTTACGCAGGGAGCGTTGATCCAAACCCGGAGCAGTGGGTGGTCACGCAGGCGATGGTCGAGGCAGAGATTGCCAAGGCCAGGAAGGCGAAGGCGCAGCACGCAGGGGAGAAGGCGGGGCCGAAGCGGAGGATTGGGTTTTGTGTGGGGTGAAGTTTGGTGATCCGCTATCGGATGCGCTCGGCGTAGTCGTAGGCGTCGTGGTTGTCTGGCGCGGGAGGCATCGTTGGTCATCCCCAGAGTTCGTTGAACATCAACTGCTTCTCGGAGGCACTCAACGATGATCGGGCGACAGCGTTCCACGCGGCATTGATGTCCTGTCGTGCCCAGGATTGGGCGATGAGGACGCCGAGTTTGCGCCGTGTTTCATGGCAAGTGAGCCGTGACAGCCCGCTGAAAGCGAGTTCTGGGAGGTGCGATAGCTGACGGCCAATGCGCTCGGCGTAATCGTGGGCGTCGTGGTTGTCCGGCGCGGTTGGCATCTGGGGGCATTTTTGCTGTCCTCACTCGGCGGCAGCCGTAAACCGGTAGTGAAACCGAGCATTCGGCGCGGTGTCACCATGGTCGAGGTAGTCGATGGGGGCGGCATCAGAGGGGATGTTGTCGGTCCATTTGAAGTCGAAGCGCAAAGGCTTGTCAGTGCTGAGGCCGAGCGTAGCGCGTTCGATGGCAAGATGGATGTCTTTCGTGCCGGCTTGGATTGTAGCGGTGCCGATGGGTTCCCATGATTTGCCGTTCCAAAGCTCCGCGCTGGCTTTGTCCGCGGCGCTGCGGGTTTGATTGATGCGAATGTCGTGACCTTGGTGGCCGGTTTGGGCGTTTTGGTCGGTGTCGAGCCACATGACCATCCAATCGGCATCGGTGGCGGGGGTGAGCGGCTCGCGAGTGCTGATGTGGAAATAGAGATGTGTCGCGTCGTGAGTGACGTGGGCTGCATCAAGGTCGTTGCGGCCCGTTTTGTTCGTATAGCGGCCTGCGCCGGGCACGCCGTTGTGATCGCGGTGCGTGGTGTCGTGAAGGTCATCGAGATAGATGGGCTTCACGTCGGCCCACTGCGCGAAGTCGCCGGGGATGGCGATGGTCTTTGCGGGAGAAGCGGAAGGAATGGTGCGTGCGCCTTTGTAGCGGCGAATGTTGGCGATCATCTGCCAGTAGGTGTTGTCGCCATAGCCGCCGCGCATCGGTTCGATGTCGCGATTGAACTCGGAGTCGTAGAGGTCCACAAAGAAAGTCTCGCCCGGCGGCAGAACGCGGCCCTGAAAGGTCATGGTGCCGTCTGATAGGAAGCGCTGTGCAATCCACTCATTCCAGCCGGTGATGAAGATGAACTCGGGGTTGTGAGGCAGGGCATGCCGCCACTGCTCGTCAAAGTAAAGGCCCTCGCCGGGGCGACACTCGTCTGGCACGGGTTGCCGACTGCCGTGAAAGCTGCGCCCGACGTTGCTGGTGATGTGCTGGCTCACTCCGACAGGCACGCACTCGGCTTTGTCAGGTGCGTCATGCCAGCCGGGTGTCTGCGGGGCAAAGTCGAGCCAGGGCCAGCGGTCTTTGCCATCGCCAAACCAAGCATGGCCCTTGGTCCACGCCCACGATGTGCGCAGGGTGAAGAAAGCTTTCACCTCATCGCTCAGGCCGTCCGTCGGAGTCAGCATCAGCGGCTTGCCCTTCCATTGAAACCACAGATCACGATGTTTGCCCGGCTGGTAAAACGTCTCCCACAAATGCTGCACCACGGGCTGGTGATTCGCATAGGGGAACATGGCGATCTGCGGCACGCGATGGCCCTCGGCCTGCATTTGCTCCAGCACCGTGCAGAGTGCCTCGCGCTCGGCGTCGTAAGTGAAGGCGTTCGTGGCATCGAGGATGAGCACATCCACACCCGCATCGGTGAGCATCTGAACGTGTTTGCGGATCACCCAAGGATCATCCGGGCGGTAGTAGCCAAAGCGCGGCTCGCTCC
>CAYMHJ010000681.1:0-2156 GCA_964390165.1 uncultured Prosthecobacter sp.
GCGGGCTTTGCAGGAGTATCATAAATGAGCCCACTGAGGTGGTCGTAATTTGCGGCTACCTTTGGAGGTAACATATTGAGAGACATCAGCCGAGGACTGAATTACAAATCCAGACATGAAACTGCCGAAATCCATCAGCCCGTGCCCTATTGTTGAGGCCGTGTTTGAGTCGCGCTTCCAGACCGACACGCCAGAAGAGGCTGTTGTCGGCATGGTTTATCAGGCATTGAGGGCGGATTTCCCGAAGATGAGTGCTTTGCCGCTGGCTAGTCTTCCGCAGCAGATGAGAAAGGCAGATTCAGAGCTTACATACCAACCACTTCATCGCTTGGAGGGGGAACGCATGGTCCTGCTGATTGGGCCACGCAACTTTGCAATCACCAGTAAGGGCGACTATCTTGGCTGGCAGAATTATCGCGCAGATGCTCTTCGGGTTTTCGAAACCGTGGCGGCCACTGGCATTTTCCAAAAGATCGAAAGATTCGGCCTTCGATACATCAGCTTCTTTGAGGGCGATGTTTTGAGCAACCTGACCCTTTCGGTCCAACTGCAGGAGAGGGAAATTCAAGGGAGCGAATCGTTCTTCAGGACGATTCTACAATGGAAAGGATGCTCCTGTCATTTACAGGTCGGTAAAGACCTCAAGCTTTCCAACCGAGATGGCAAGGCCGGTTCTGTGTTGGATATTGATGCGTTTGCGCAACTGCCAACGCCGAGTGGAAGTCTTCTTGATGATGCGAAGTGCTTCCTAGAGACCGCTCACCATGCGGAAAAAGACTTGTTCTTTACACTCCTGAAGCCAGAATTCCTCGCGACCCTCTCACCAACCTATGAAGCTTCAACTACCTAGCATGTATCGTTCGGCATCGGGGTTTGTTCCCTCGGTTTCGGTTGTGCTGATGACCTCTCTTGCGGGTTTGGCAGCTAACGGGCAGGACGAGGAGAAAGACCTGTGTTACGGCCTGCATCCTCATGGAATGGGGAATGCCGTGTTTTATCATCCTGCTTCCATTGAGGTGCGAAGTGAGCCGGGCGATGTGCTCCAGAAGTTTGCAGTCCAGATGCTTCAAGAATCGGTTGATCTGCCAAAAGCAGCAACTGAAGTCATCAACGAGCATTTCTGGGATCTGCTGCTATGAGCGAAGCCGAACTTCTCGAAGATTTTAAGCAGTATTTGCCGAAATACTTGTCACCAAGTGGCACTGAGAACCTGTTCGCTGAACTGAAGCAGTTTCCTTCCAACATCGACCAAAGGCTCTACACATCTCTTTTGAAAGCTGAGCCGACTATCTACCAAGGTGATGGCCTCGCAAACCTACCGATTGTAAATCTACCGGACGCCAGAATAGAGGGGAAAAAGGCGATGGTCCTGTCGAACACATGCGACATTTCGCCAGATAATCCCAGGCCGATCCCAGCACGGATGATTTACTGCCCGATCATTAGCTTTGAGCGATACAAGGCTATGCTGACGGCATCCCAAGCGAGTATTTCTGAACACCACCTAAGCGACATTCGAGCTCAGAAAGTGAGTTCCATGTTCTTTCTACCGAGAAATGAGTCCCTCGGAGAGGATGCCATCGTTCTTTTGGATCGGGCCAACAACTGCAACATCAATCAAGTTCCATCGCACGAGCTTCAATCGCGCCGACTGTTCACATTGAGCGATTACGGATTCTACCTCCTCATCTTCAAACTTTCGATTCACTTTACCAGGATACGTGAAGCAGTGCGTCGGACCTCAGAGTTCTGAGGGGGGCGAAAAGCAGGAGCGCGGCTGGATTGCAAAATTGCACCCAATCTCGCCGTTACCTTCCGCCTCGCCGAATCGCTGCCGCGTGAATTCCTCGACGACTGGGTTGCAACCGCGACGCCCTCCTCGCCGCGAATCCGCCGCCGTGGGACGACATCACCGAAGCCTGCTACCACGGCCAGTTCTCCGACAAGCTCAACGCCGCGCACGGCTCCTGCGCCTCGCTTGATCCCCGCCTCGCCCAAATCGTCGCCGACCGCCTCCATCACTTCGACGGCCAGCGCTACGACCTCGGGCGCGAATTCATCATGCCCAATCACGTCCATGCGCTCTTCACCCTCCGCGACGGCGAATCTCTCCCCGACACGCTCCAAGGCTGGAAAGGCGTTTCGAGCCGTCTCAT
>CAYMHJ010000682.1:0-531 GCA_964390165.1 uncultured Prosthecobacter sp.
GACTACGGATGGCCCAAAGATGCCGTGGATGGCACCATCGCCGCTCTGGTCGTCAGTGGTCACCTGCTGGCCACCCTGGATGCCAAGCCCATCAACCTCGCCGACCTCGATCAGCGCAGCCTTGGCAAGGTATCTCTCAAGACAGCTCACCCCGTTCTCACCGCCACCCAGAAGCTGGCAGTCAAAAAGCTTTTCACCGCCACGAATCTCAAGTTCACGCCAGGGGATGAAGCCTCCGCAGCGACACGCTTTGTCGTCGTGCTCAAAGATCTCGCCGCCTCAGCAGGCGGACCGTCGCCAGCGCCACTGCCGCCGAAACCGCCGCTTTTGATCGAGTTGGAGGGTCTCCAGGGCAATGATTTGCTCTTCCGCCTTTATGAGGCCTCCACGCCACTCACCGCTGACATCATGCAGTGGCAGAAAACGGCGCAGCAGATCACGCAACGATCTCCCGCCTACCAAACCGCTGCAAAGCTCCTGCACCATGCCGTTGCCGCATCTCTGGATGGCATGGCCAAGTGCCAGGCCGAC
>CAYMHJ010000682.1:541-2153 GCA_964390165.1 uncultured Prosthecobacter sp.
ATGATCACCGCTCATTGCTGGATGAGCCTGATCCAGTGTCTCCCGTGCTGAAATCCGTCTCCACCGCCCTGCGCAGCGCCATTCGGGGTGCCCATGCGCACTACGAGCAGGTGCTGAAAACCGAACTCGCCGCGCTGGAAAAGCATCCTCTCTGGAGCGCCCTTCCAGAGGCCAAACGCAGCACCCTGCTCTCCTCTCAAGGGGCCGTTTCCTATCCTGAGCCGCAACTTGCCGCCGAGACCGACATCCTCTCCGCCCTTCAGTCCTGTGATCTGTCCGGCTGGAAGACACGGGCGGACGCAGTTCCAACGCGTTGCGCAGCAGCTCTGGCCGTGGCAATTCAAGAGGCGAAGCCAAAGGCACGTCGGGTTTCACTCCCGGCAGCCACCATCGAATCCAAAGACGATCTCGATGCCTGGATCGCAAAAGCTCGCGAAACCATCCAGCAGGCTCTCAAGGACGGACCCGCCATCGTTTAATCCCATGAAACACGTCAAACTGAATCAAGTCAGCCTGAAGAATAGCAAGAATGTGGACGAGCCTTGGATCCACGAACGCATCGTCGAAGATCCGACCATGCTTGGTCTCGGCGATGTTATCGTGAAAGACCGTGAGCGTATTCATGCTGGTGCCGGGCGGCTGGATCTCCTTCTGCAGGATGCAGATGGGCATGGCCGCTATGAGGTGGAGATTCAACTCGGTGCCACCGACCCGTCCCACATCATCAGAACCATTGAGTATTGGGACATTGAGCGAAAGAGGTATCCTCAATACGACCATACGGCGGTGATCGTCGCCGAGGACATCACCAGTCGCTTCCTGAATGTGATTGGATTGTTCAATGGCTCCATCCCAATCATTGCCATCCAGATGACCGCCGTCGAAATGCCAGATGGTCTTGGGCTGATTTTTACCAGGGTCATGGACACGCTTCAACTGGGGCTCGTGGATGAGGACGAGGAGGTGAATGAGCCGACCGACCGTGCCTATTGGGAAGGCCGGGCATCATCGAAGACCGTGAAGATGGCGGATCAGATTTTAGAACTGTCCAAAGCCATGGCAACGAAGATGGAGTTGAACTACAACAAGCACTACATCGGTTTCCTCGTTGATGGCAAAGCCTGCAACTTTGCCACCTGCCGGCCTCGGAAATCAGCGATGATTGTCTCCATCAAGCTGCCTCAATCCGAGCAGACTGACGCTTCTCTTGAGGAGCGTGGCTTTGACCTCCTCGACTATGACAAGCGGTGGAAGCAGTATCGCATCCGCCTGACTGCGGCCGACTTCACCAAGCATGAAGCCTACTTGAAGCAGCTTCTCAAAGAAGCCTACGATCTGCGCAATCACGACTGAATCAATCTCCATGCCCGCGCCCCTTTCCACCACCCATCGCAATCGCCTTCAGGCCATCACTTCAGACGCTCGGGACGAAGCCACCAGCATCTGCCGAGCGGCGTTGGAAAATCTCGCGGTGCATGAGGGGGACTACCGCCCGCACATGACCGTGGATCAGCGCCTGCTGCGCAATCGGCTCCGCGCCCGCGGCCGTGCTCTGGGCGATGAACGCGATACCCGCACGGGTCGCCAGGACATCACTCATCTTGCCGACGAT
>CAYMHJ010000683.1:0-2146 GCA_964390165.1 uncultured Prosthecobacter sp.
CCTGATCGCGGCCGCGTGGGCCGGCACGAGGTGCTTCATTGAAGTCCGGCTGCAACGGCCCGGCACCGAGCAGCGACACAGCGGCGAAGAGCTGCGGATGTTTGAAGCCCAGTCGGGCTGCGCCATAGCCGCCCATGCTGAAGCCTTCGATGATACGGCCCTCGCGTTTCGCCTGCGTGCGGAAGCTGCGGTCGATGTGCGGGATGAGTTCCTCGATGAATATCGTCTCCAGCTTTACCGAGCCGTCTTTCCAATCACACCACATGCCCATCGGCAGTCCATTGGGGAAGACCATGATCATCGGCGGGATTTTTACGGCCTGCATGGCCTCGCCATAGCGCTGGGCCACCTGGGCGGCAGAGCCTGGCGAGCTACCGCCGCTGCCATGCAGCCAGTAGAGCACGGGAAAGCGTTGTTCTTGGGCCGCGTCGTAGCTCTCCGGCGTGAAGACATAGCAGCTCACCGATTCACCGGCTGCTTTGCTGTCAAAAAGCACACGCTGAAGTCGCGGTGAGTCCGCCTCCGGTAGCACCCAGACGTGTTTCTGCTGGGCGAGCAAAGCGGAAGTCCAGAACAAGGCAGCGAGGAGGAAGGCTTTCTTCATGCACAGGTTTGAACTTCGGATGCCGCCAAGAGTAGCGACTTACTTTTTTGGCTCAGCGCTGTCGGTTTGAGTGTAGCGATAGTTAAACCGAGCATTCGGCGCGGTGTCGCCTTGGTCGAGGAAGTCGATGGCATCGGAAGTGGCTTGGATGTTGTCCGTCCATTTGAAATCGAGGCGCAGGGGTTTGTCGATGCTGAGGCCGATGGTGGCGCGTTCGATAGCGAGGTGGAGTTCCTTTGCTGCGACTTGGAGTGTGGCGGTGCTGATAGGCTCCCAGGTTTTGCCGTTCCAACGCTCCACGCTGGCTTTGTCTGCGGCACTGCGGGTTTGATTGATGCGAAGCTCGTAGCCGAGATGACCGGTCTTGGCGTCTTGATCGGTGTCGATGAGCAAAACCATCCAATCGGCATCCGTGGCAGGTGTGAGCGGCTCGAGAGTGGTGATGTGGAACGCGAGATGCTTGGCATCGTGAGCCACATGCGCGGTATCGAGATCGTTGCGACCGGTTTTGTTCGTGTAGCGGCCTGCGCCGGGCACGCCGTCGTGATCGCGATGCGTCGTGTCGTGCAGGTCATCGAGACAGACAGGCTTCACATCGGCCCACTGAGCGAAGTCGCCGGGGATGGCGATGGTCTTTGCTGGCGATGCGGCGGGCACGGTGCGTGCGCCTTTGTAGCGGCGGATGTTGGCGGCCATCTGCCAGTAGGTGTTGTCGCCGTAGCCGCCGCGCATGGGTTCCATGTCGCGATTAAACTCCTCATCGTAGAGATCAACAAAGAACGTCTCGCCCGCTGGCAGCACTCGGCCTTGAAAAGTCATGCTGCCATCGGAGAGGAATCGCTGAGCGACCCACTCATTCCAGCCGGTGATGAAGAGGAACTCGGGATCATGCGGCAGGGCGTGTTTCCATTGCTCGTCAAAGTAGAGCCCTTCACCGGAACGACACTCCGCTGGCGGTGGTTGGCGACTGCCGTGATAGCTGCGCCCGATGTTGCTCGTGGCGTGCTGGCTGACACCCACGGGCACGCACTCGGCTTGGCCGGGCGATTCATGCCAGCCGGGCACTTGCGGGGCAGTATCCAGCCATGGCCACTTGTCCTTGCCATCGCCGAACCAAGGTTGGCCTTGCGTCCAGGCCCATGAGGTGCGGAGGGTGAAGAAGGCCTTCACTTCCTCGCTGAGTCCATCGGGCGGCGTGAGCAGGAGCGGCTTGCCTTTCCACTGAAACCACAGCTCGCGATGCTTGCCGGGTTTGTAAAAGGTCTCCCACAAATGCTGCACCACCGCGTTGTGCTGCGCATAAGCAAACAGGGCGATCTGCGGCACGCGATGCCCCTCGGCCTTCATTTGCTCAAGCACCGCGCACAGCGCCTCTCGCTCCGCGTCATAAGTGAAGCCGTTGGTGGCATCGAGCACGAGCATGTCCACGCCTGCATCGGTGAGCATCTGGACGTGCTTGCGGATCACCCATGGGTCATCGGGCCGGTAGTAGCCAAAGCGCGGCTCGCTCCAGTAATGCGGTGCCTGCACCGGTCCCCATGG
>CAYMHJ010000684.1:0-2136 GCA_964390165.1 uncultured Prosthecobacter sp.
TCAAACAACGCGGCCTGCTCGACACCACGCTCGTCGTGTGGGGCAGCGAATTCGGCCGCACCGCGCTGGGTGAAAACCGCAAGGGTTCCTCGAAAATCACCGGTCGCGACCACCACCCCCACGCCTTCAGCCTCTGGATGGCCGGCGGCGGCATCAAAGGCGGCCAAGTCCATGGCGAGACCGACGACTTCGCCTGGCACGTCGCCCGCGATCCCGTGTCCATGCACGATTTCCACGCCACCATCCTGCATCTCTTTGGCCTCGATCACAACAAGCTCAGCTACCGCTTCCAAGGCCTCGACTTCCGCCTTACCGGCGTGAATCCGGCGAAGGTGGTGAAGGGGTTGATTGCGTAATTCGCAGCGAATGGTCCGTGACAACGCTCGCGAAGCGCGAACGGCTCATTATGCCCGGCAAATTGCTCCTCGAGAATCAGACCGAAGCGTAGAAGTTGAAGCCGGTCGCCACTATTTGCATGGCAGCGTATGGGGATATATAACTTTATACAATGTATGTAATGGTAAATTGCGATACTTCAGACGGGTCCATATGATGTTTCAGTGTCATCGCTTCTTCACCCACGCAGGCGTGCCGAACCAGTCGTGCATCTCTATTTCAAAGGGAGCGATGATGTCAGGTGACTCAGGGATGGTGCCACGATCTCCCGTTTCGATGATCCAGGTGTCGAGCGCGGCGCGGAGTTGGACGAGAGCCTCGCGGTGCTCAGGCTGCGTGGACTGCGAGAGGTCGTGGATCTCGTGCGGATCGGCCTGCGTGTCGAAAAGCTCCTCGCAGGGGCCGTGGTGCTGCATGATAGCGAGCGGTGGGCCGGTGAGTTTACCCTCGGTGTTGAGTTGGCGCATGAGCGTCTGGATGGGGAAGCATTTTTCTTTGTAGCGGTTCAGCGAGGCAAAGGTGGGCCCCGTGCTGAAGGTGCGGACGTAGTGAAAGCGCTCATCATGCACGCTACGGATGCGCTGCACCGTCTCGTCAATGCGGTCGCGTGCGGCGAAGGCGAAACGGCGTGGTGCATCGGCGCGATCCCCGAGGAAGACGCGCCCCTGCATGAGCAGCGGACGCGGAATCCCCGCGAGGGCGAGCGTGGTGGCTGTGACGTCGATGAGGCTGAGGATGCGGTCATCGACGCTGCCGGGCTTCAACTGCGGCGGCGCAGGATGATTCTTCGGCCACTGAATAATCATGGGCACGCGCAGGCCGTTGTCGTAGCACCAATGGATGCCGCGTGGCTCCAGGCGGCCATTGTCGCCGAAGAAGATGATGATCGTGTCGTCCTCCAGGCCGTCGGCGCGGAGCTGGGCGAGCACTTTGCCAAAGCGCAGGTCCATGCCAGAGACGGAGTTCAGGTAGCGTGCCCACTCCTGCCGCACTACCGGATGATCCGGGTAATAAGGCGGCGGCGAGACGTTTTCCGGCGTGGCATGCTTCACGTGGATGTCCTCGCCTACCCACTTCACGCGATCCTTCTCGGCACTTTTGCGGTCGTAGATGTCGTATTCGTTTTCTTCGGCGTTAACGACGGCAAAAAAGGGCTGCCGCGACTTCAGCGTGCTCCAGTCGTGGGAGTTCTCATCGTAGATGGGGCCTTCGTTGACGAAGTTGAGGTCCAACTTGCCCGTGCCGACGCTTTCGCCGTTGGCGGTCTTGATATTGGCCGTGAAAAAGCCCGCGTCGCACAGACGCTGCGTCACGGGTCGCACGCCCGCTGGAAGATGGAAGTCATCGCTGCGATGCGACCGCATCGGGTGCGTGTCCGTCGTGGTCTGATACATCCCTGTGAAAAAAGCCGAGCGACTCGGCGCACAGGCCGGATTAGTGGCAAACACCCGCGTGTAGCGCGTGCCCTGAGCGGCGAGCTGGTCGAGATTGGGCGTGTGGACATCCTTCGCGCCGTAGCAGCCGAGATCGTGGCTCAGGTTTTCACCGATGAGCCAGAGGATGTTCGGCTGCTTTGCAGCCAATGACGAATTCAGAATGGCGAATGACGAAAGGAGGAAAAGAGCGGTTCTCATGAGCTGGTCACTTCTTTTTGAGCTTCTTTCCACCAGTCTTCCCTGGCCCGACTTTCCAGGCGTAGTGCTCGTTCGGCGTGTGGCTGCTTTGCATGAGCTGTGACAT
>CAYMHJ010000685.1:0-2135 GCA_964390165.1 uncultured Prosthecobacter sp.
ACTCCATCGCGATGTAAAGCAGACCTCCCTCCGCGACGCCAAAATCATGCACGGCAACAAGTCCAGGGTGGTTGAGCTGCCCCATCGCCTTCGCCTCGTTCTTGAAGCGCTCCGCAAAGCCCTGCTCCCGCTCGTCCAGCTCCGCCGAGAGGATCTTGATGGCCACGGGCCGGTCCAGCGACTTTTGAGTTCCTTTGTAAACCGCGCCCATGCCGCCACGGCCCAGCAGTGACTTGATTTCATACTTCGGCAGCAGCCTCTGCAATTCTTCTGGCGAAGGCGGCTCCCAGGCGGCGGAACGACTGCCGCCGGAGGGGGAGGATGAGGACGGACGAGATTCTTCACTCATGGCAGGACGGCGATTTGAATTTTTTTAGCGGATTTCATGCCGCATGCCAATGCTGAAGCTGCGCAAACACAGCCGGACAACACGCGTCGCCCTTTCCTAATGGAAGCAGCGGCGCTGGTTACAGCGAACAAGAAAAAATTCTCGCCGAGACACACGCCCTTCTTCGAGCGGTGGTTTTGGGAAACAAAGTTGGTCGCGTTTTCGAATCTGCAGTCCCCATTCTGCTGTCGATACTTCCTCACTCGGTCCAAAAGACAGCAGAATGGGGACTGCTGAATGGTCGAAGATGGAATCAACATTTCCCCAGAGGTCAGGATGACTGTGGCTAGGGCAGCTCTAGGACGACGCGGAAGCCGATATCGTTGTTGCGGGTGTCAGGCGGTTCCCCTGGACCGCGATTGGAGGAAAGCGTGTTCTCCGATCCACGCTGCCAGCGCCACGAACCACCCCTTAGAACTCGTCGTGTATTGCCGCCAGGACTGGGCGCATCGCCACACCATTCAAAGGCGTTACCGCCCAGATCGAAGATTCCAAGACCGTTCGCAGGAAAACTCATCACTGGTGCCGTGCATTCGTAGCCATCATCCACCACAACGGGAGAGTAGTTCCCGTCTCCTGGCCTTGGGGGATAATAGTTGCCCCAAGGATACTGCCCCAGGATCTTGCCACCCTTCTGCTCCGGCGTGGCCTTCGGATCCTCCTGAGCGCCGATCCCCACCGCAAGACTCCACTCGTGGTCGCTCGGAAGACGATAGCTGCCACCTTCCCGCTGGCTGAGCCATTGGCAAAATGCCCGCGCATCGTCCCAGCTCACACTAACAACTGGATGATCATTTGTCGGGCTGACGACGACACTTTTAAAAGCATTTTCCCGCCACTCGCCGTTCACTCCTGGATTCGCTGCCGCAAAAGCCGCGTAATCCCCCTTCCGCGTCTCATGAATGCACATCAGCACCTTCGTCCCCGGCACCGGCACAAACTTCATGCCGAGGGAGTTCACGAAGGGACGGTCTTTGGTGGCTGTGGCAGGGAGAGCTGGGGCTGAATTGGCATTTTCAATGGTTGAAGGTGGCTTCCTTGCTTCCTCGATTGAGGTCGGATATGCGGTGATACCCGCAACCTCCAGCACTGGCCGAAACCCGATGCTGTCCTTCCTTTCCCTGATCGCTGGTGTCCAGACGGCCAAGGGGCGCCTATCCGAGGCTACCAAATCGATGGTTCCAGCGCCCCAGCCTCCTCCACGGTGGATTTTCTTGTTCTTGTCGAGCCTGATCCAATCGTCGCACCATTCGCAAACGTTTCCGGAGAGGTCGAAGATTCCGAGTGCGTTTGGCTGGAAGGACATGACAGGCGCGGTGGTCGGGTAGCCATCATTGTATCCTTTGAGGTGCTGCCCCAATCGTTTCAGGCTCGCCGCAAACGCCGCCTCGTCGGCCAGATTCGCCGCCCCTGGAGGAGGAGGCCAGGTTGTTCCCCAGGAGAAGGCAGGCTTCCCCAAAGTGTCGTTCGAGGTCAAACCGACCGCGTGGCTCCATTCATCATCCGTAGGGAGGCGGTAGTTTCGGCTCTCTGCCTCGCTCAGCCATTTGCAAAACTCGGATGCCTCCACCCAACTGACGGAAACCACAGGATGGTCGTCCTCATGACCCACGGGAATCCCATCATGGAAGGTCGCTTTCCATTCCGCATCCAAGCCAGGCCTCTTGGCATCAAATGAGGCATAGTCCATCCTCCGTGTCTCGTGGATGCAGAAGAGCACCTTCGTCCCTGGCACCGGCACAAACTT
>CAYMHJ010000686.1:0-2130 GCA_964390165.1 uncultured Prosthecobacter sp.
CCGCCGGAACAGCCGGGCGGTGTCGTCGCAGGCAAAGGAACGGATCATGCATTGTGGTGTGCCGATAGTAACGGGTGGCGTTAAGGGTGGCAAGAGCGAAGCATGTGCCAAGCCAAGAAAAGCATGCTGAGTTTTCCAGGTTTAAGCCCGACTTGGATGGCGATGTTGAGAGAATTTCGCCTTAATGTCAGTTCAGCAGAAATGAGGAGTGAGAGAGCGATGTGTGTGTCAGAATGCTTATGCATGATGACTCCCCATGTTAGCCAGCATTCGCTAAGCTCAACAAGTGCTCGCCGCCTCTCATCTGATTGATGTTCACGATTTTCTGGCAGTTTTCGTGAACTTGGCGCGAACTCTGTCGAGTTGTCCTTTTGCTTTCGCGATGATCGGTTTACTCCTTGGCAGCCCCTTGAGGCTGGATTCTGCCCAAATGCCTGACCAGGAGGATTTTTTGAGCGCTGATAATTCGGGATGTGCTTCCAGCATGCGTTCTTGCAGCTCTCCCTTCGTTGGCAGTGCTAGGTTTTGGGCGAGCCAAGACTTTACATGCTGGATGGCAGCCCAGGCTGGCAGCACCTTTTTTGATTCCCCGTCTGGTTCATTCCACGCAACCATCTCCCTGCTGCGGTGTAGTTTGAAGTCATTCCCCCGGCTGGCGGCATCAAACGCAGAGATCAACATCGAACGCAGTGACTTCAATGCATCGTCTCGCTCGCGGCTCGGCAAAAGAGGCAGGCTCAAGAACTGAGGCACCAGATTCTCATGAATCAGCCGAGAGAGCCCTTCATCGACTATAGACTGTATCTTGGGGGCTTGCCCGGCGATGTGCG
Source organism: uncultured Prosthecobacter sp. (assembly GCA_964390165.1). Classification (GTDB taxonomy): domain Bacteria; phylum Verrucomicrobiota; class Verrucomicrobiia; order Verrucomicrobiales; family Verrucomicrobiaceae; genus Prosthecobacter. The sequence goes on from CAYMHJ010000686.1 coordinate 831, forward strand.
AATAGCTCATCAGGAGCGAAAACACTTCGGCGATCTTGTATTCGGGGGCTTTGCCTTGAGCGCCGCTACTCAGGCTGCTCTCGACTTCTCGCATCATCCCTCGTGCAAAAGCATATCGCCCACCACTCGCGCTTCGCACAACCCAGAAATGATCGCAAAAACAAATTGGCCGTTGTGCGGCTTTATCGACAGTTAAACTCTTCACAATCGGCGAGATGCATTCATGCCGCTCAAGCGCATCAAGCTCGGCATTCGCTAGGCAGATCATTTTGGCAGCCTCAACTTGTCCCAAGAAGTATTTTAGTGCCTCTAACTCATCCGCTTTTTCTGGGTCGCTGATATTGTGTAAAGTGATTTCCAGAAGCGATGTCATTTCCGCTGCCTTGAAAGTCCAAGTAGGGCCAGGTCGCAAGGCACGCTCTAGAATGTCCCAGTCGTATCGGACTGGGCAGATTTGCAGTTGCAGTGTCGGCTTCTGAGCTTGCTTTCGAGGCATACGGTTGGCTCCACAAAAGAGGCTTTGGCGAAGCTACGAGCAATCAGCGTCAAGCACGAACATTTGCCAATATCCATTTCAGACGATGATTTCACCTCATGAGCCTGGTGGTGCGGGACGTTGCAGGTTGTTTGAGACCGTTGACGAAAGGGGTTTTGGTGAAAGGATGCCCATCATGCACGAGACTCCCGACGATGATTTTCGAGCTTCAGGCGAGATTCGCCCGCTGACACCGGCAGAGCGAGAAGCGCTGATGAGGAAGCTCGGATTTAGACGGGAACCTGTGCCATTACCAAAATCAGAGCGGCGGTGGCTAGAAATTGAGCACCCCAAAAGGCGACGACAGGACTGGGAGGGGCTGCCAAACCCTTGGCGACGCTTCACCAACGGCATCGCGTGGTGCCTCGCCGCCCTTTGCGTGCTGCCCTACCTCGTCTGGGACCACCTCCGTGGCATGTCCAGGCAAGACTGGATCGATCTACCCGCTCACCTCATCGGCTTCACACTTCACGCCCTCATCGCCCTCTGGGTCGGTGCTATTTGGCTCACCTGCCTCGCCTGCATCCTCGCCATCCCTGTTGGCATTATCTGGATGCTCGGCACGCTCGCTTTACGTTGGCTGGGCTGGTGAGTCTTCCAGGCTGCTCTGATTTTGATAGATTCTTGCTGACGACAGTCATTAGGAGTCGTTGCTTCAAAAAAATATCCTCTATTTTTGAAGGCTCCGACTATGTTGTGATCCCCTTCCTCGGATTCACATCCAGCACGCGTTTCAAATCTTCCTCGCTCATGCCGAGCTGCTCA
>CAYMHJ010000687.1:0-2127 GCA_964390165.1 uncultured Prosthecobacter sp.
CCATCCAGCCCTGCATGTCAGAGAGGATGATCACACGGTCATACGCGCGGTTGGCGCGCTGGAAGATGGAGTGGAAGTCGGTGCCGGCGGCCTGCGCCTGGCCTTGCAGCCACTTTGCGAGGCTGAGCGTGCTGTCGCGCTTGTTCAGCGTCACGTAGTTGGCGTCATTGCTGAAGAGGAGCACGTCGGCGTCGTTCGCCTTGAGCAGCGTGGCGGCAAAGAGGGAGCCGATTTGCAGCGGACGGCCCACCATGGAGCCGGAACCATCGAGCGCGATGAGCGTGCGGCCTGGGAAGGATGGCACGTTCGCTAGCGAGAGGTCCACGGCATCGCTGAGGGCCGCGAGCGCGTCGGTGGCGCGCGGCAGATGGCTGGCCTGCACGGCATCGAGCGCCGTCTGGAAGCGGAAAGGCAGCACGAGCGATTTGCGGATGAGTTTTTCATCGCGCAGCATCGCCAGCGCGGCATCGACAGCCTCCGGAGCGGATTCGAGCACGTTGCGCAGGTTTCGCAGCAGGGCGAAGTAGCCGATCTTCCGCGTGCAGATGAGTTCCGACCAGGCTTCGCGTTTCCGCTCGGCGAGATCGTCGTCATTTTCCGCGGCGGCACCGGCCTGCGTGAGTTTCGTCTCCCACGTTTCCGCCGGAGCGAGCGTGCCTTTGACGAGCTTGCCCAGGGCCTCCGTGGCAGGCGGGTGAACGAGGTTCACGACATCGACCAGCGAGAGCTCGGCGCGGTCCTTGCGGTATTTCGCGAGCTGATACTCGTCGAAACGCGCGAGAGCGCGGCCGAGGCCCTTTTTGAGCGAGTTCGGAATCACTTTGCCATGCGCACCGCGGTAGCACGCGAGGATCTCGATGGCGTCATCGGGACGATGCACGACACGGTCGTAAAACCGCGCCGTCCACGCCTCGCCCTTCACGCTTTTCGCCAGTTCGGCGGCCGTGAGGTGGCTCACGCTGCGCATGCCGGCCTCTTTGCGGGCATACAGCGCGGCCTTGGCGGCGAAACGCTTGTCGCTCATCTGCGCGATGAGCTCTTTGACACGGTTCGCCGTGGCATCGGCCGAGCGGTAGAAGTCGTCTTTGAGCATCGACGTGAGCATGATCGAGGCGAGCTCGAGCTTCGGCGTCTCCGTGAACGCCTCGCCACCCGCGAGGTTGAGCGTGTCAGCGCGTGGTCGTTTCTTGAGGAAGTTGAATTTCATGGTGTTGGTTTGGGTGGTTGTGAAGGCACAAGGCCGTTCGGTTTGGCCGCAGAGGGGCAAAGAGGCGGAGGATGCAGAGGTTTGATGAATGGAACTCTGCCCTCTCTGCTCCTTTGCCCCTGCGGTGAAGACGAGTGTCCTCGAAGGATGAATTGGGGAGGAAGGTGACCTGGGAACGAACGCGTGAGCGTTCAGCTGCTCTACCACTGAGCTACAGATGCCCGAAGGCACCCGGCAGGACTCGAACCTGCGACCAACCGATTATGAGTCGAAGTATCCCTGATCTGACTGCCCCAAAATGAATCCGCAGAGCAGGTGCGAGCTGGGGATGAAAAGAATCGCGGAGAAAAGCAGACAGGCTCTAACTGAGATCGCCGGGAATCGAACCCGGAACCGGCTTTCACCGATCCCCACTCAGGGCAACCGCACTTCAGTTTGGTGTGGAGCGAAGAAATCCTGTCTTCACTGCCGCGAAAAGGTTTGGAAAAGGAATCTGAGGAGAAAAGCAGCCAGGGAAGCATCCCTGTCACCGGGATGCTGGGAGTCGAACCCAGTGGTTGCCGAAGGATCCCTGACATCACTGCCTCAGAATCGGAAAACGGAGATTTGCGGAGAAAGGCGAACGAAGTGGTGAAAAGCCGGTTTCCCGGCGTCTCGGCAGGATTTGAACCTGCTACATCTTGTTTCAAGCAAGTGCTCTACCGATGAGCTACGAAGGAACTCCGCTCTCGCTGCCGCAAAAGTGTGGTCGCCCGTGAAGGATGTGCGCCTCCGATTTCTGGATGTAAGCCAGACGTGATGCTGTTTCACCAACGGGCGGAAAATGGTCGATCCACAGGGACATGCACCCTGCTATGCCGGTTAAAAGCCGGCTGCTTCGCTGTCTAAGCTTTGGACCGAAAATGGTGCTCACAGCGGGA
>CAYMHJ010000688.1:0-2120 GCA_964390165.1 uncultured Prosthecobacter sp.
CGTATTCCTTGCCAGGGATGATCTCTTTGAAGGAAAACTCCACCTGCTCCCGCGTCGAGCTGATGCGCATGATCTTCATTGGTTCGGCCCCCTGCATCGTCACGCGAGTCACCTTCGCCTCCGCCGGATCACCCAGCCACCATTGCAGCGTTTTGGGCTCGATCTTGATGACCTCAGGCACATCGATCACAAACGTCACCACCCATTCCGACTGCGCGGGATCATCCGTCTGCACATGCACGCTCTTCTCATGGCGACCGATGAAGCTGGAGATCTTGAACTCCGCTTTGCCCACGCCCTTTTCGCCTGGCTGATACACCGCCTTGTCCAAAGAGGCGCTGAGACAACTGCACGCACTGTCGATTTTGAGCACCTTCACGGGCTTGGTGCCCTTGTTGTGAAAAACAAAGTCCGTGGAGATGGTCTCATCCTCGGGCTTCGGCTTCAGCTCGATGACCGGCTTTTCCGTCACCAGTTCCGCACTGGCGGAGGCAAGCAGAAGGGCGCTGAGACAAAGAATGGTTGGAAAGGTCTTCATACCTGAAAGATCAGGACAAGGGGCCGGAATGTCAACGGCTCAGGACGGTAGTGTTTTAAGTTCCAGGTTTCTGGTTTCAGTAACATTTACTCAAAACCTATCCGCGCTTCGCCATCATCTCCGCTACTCGTCTGGCGAAGTAGGTGAGGATCATGTCTGCTCCGGCCCGGCGAATGCCGAGGAGGGATTCGAGCGCGACTTTGTCCTCGTCCAGCCAGCCGGATGCAGCCCCGGCCTTGATCATAAGATACTCGCCGCTCACCTGATAAGCGGCGATGGGCAGCGTGGTGGCCGCACGCAGTCTGGCGATGATGTCCAAGTAAGGCCCCGCAGGCTTCACCATCAGGATGTCCGCTCCCTCCGCTTCATCCAGCGCCGCTTCACGCAGCGCCTCGCGGGCATTCGCCGGGTCCATTTGGTAGGTTTTCTTGTCCCCGGCCTTCGGCGCAGAATCCAGGGCACCGCGGAAGGGACCATAATAGGCGCTGGCATACTTGGCCGTGTAACTCATGATCGACACCCCCGTGAATCCAGCTCCGTCCAGAGCGGCACGCAGAGCCCCGACCCGGCCATCCATCATGTCGCTCGGAGAGATGATGTCCGCTCCAGCTCGCGCATGGCAGAGCGCCTGTTGGCAGAGCACCGCCACCGATTCATCATTCAAGATGCGCCCGTCATCCGTCACCAGACCGTCGTGGCCATCGCTGTTATATGGGTCCAGCGCCACGTCAGTGATCACTGTCAGCGTCGGAAGCGCTTTTTTCAAAGCTCGCACCGCGCGTGGCACGAGCCCCTGATCGTTGTGGCACTCCGCAGCATCACGGGTCTTGAAATCATCCGGGATGCGCGGAAACAGCACCACAGCCGGAACTCCGAGTGCATGAGCCTCCCCGGCCTCCTTCACCAGATCCTCCACGCACCAACGCTGGCAGCCAGGCATCGCCTCGATGGGAGTATTTGTCCCACCCTCCTGGAGGAACAGCGGATAAATTAGATGTCCCGGCGTCAATTCTGTCTCACGCACAAGATCACGGATGGTTGGCGACTGGCGGTTGCGGCGGGGACGGATGGGCAGGTTCATGAGTGAGGGAAATTAGAGGCTCAAAACAGCCAAGTCGAGGAGTGAAAAGAAGTGACGTGGCAGCAATGGAATAGACGCAAACCATCAAAATCTCCCGCTCACTCACGGTTCGAGGAAATGTAGCTGGACCGCGTTTAGCTTCAGCGATTCGACATGGAAGTCGAACCAGGTGGATCTACGTCCATCGATCATTTTCTTCTGATTATGGTCGAGACCTTCGACTTCGAAGTAGCTGTGCTTCACGTCTGCCTTCGTGAGCGCCTCGTGGTATTCGCGCACGGTTTTGAGATGATCGGGATCGGCGGTGCCGCAGGCGACCTGGATGCGCAGGTTGGCTTTGATGAAGTCGAGGTTCTTCGTGAGGTTCAGAAAGGCATCGTTGTCACGCAGGCGCTGCGGATCGTCGCCGAGGTAGGCGTTTGGCAGGTTCGCAGCGTCGGAGACGTGATAGACGTTGCCGCTTTGGTTGAAGAGTGAGCCAAAGAGCTGCGGATGCTTCAT
>CAYMHJ010000689.1:0-2111 GCA_964390165.1 uncultured Prosthecobacter sp.
CTCATCCGCAAAGACAGCGCTGCGTTGCGGCGTGAGCATCCGCAGTGGAAAGCGGAGTCATTCCCCAATGGCTACCTGAACCCACAGGGAGGCTGGGGAGAAAGCGGAAAGGTGGTGTCGATGCTCAAGCGGGACGCCATCGCCGCTGGGGTGGAGGTGCATGAGCATGTACAGTTCGGCTCGTGGATTGTCGAGACTGGCCACCATGTCGGCATGAAGGACGCCACAGGTCATGAATGGCGTGCTGACCTTGTTTTGTCGGCTTTGGGAGCCTGGACCTCGGAGTATCTGCCTTGGCTCAGCGACTGTCTTTGGGCCACAGCGCAACCCGTTTTCCATTTTCGACCATCCGACGCCGATGCCTGGCGTTCGCCTGCTTTTCCCGTGTGGGCTGCCGACATCGGCACGCAGGGTTGGTATGGCTTTCCGGCCAATGAAGATGGTGTCGTGAAGGTCGCTAACCATGGCCCGGGTCGCCGCGTCCACGCTAATGATCCCCGCGTGATGCCGGAGGGGGAGGAGCATCGCTTCCGCACCTTCCTGAGGGAGACCTTCCCTGCCCTGGCAGACGCTCCCGTGGCCGCAACACGCATCTGTCTCTATGGTGACAGCTTTGACGGAAACTTCCTCATCGATCATGATCCTGAACATCCCGGTCTCGTAGTCGCAGGCGGTGATTCAGGCCATGCTTTCAAGTTCACGCCCGTGCTCGGCGAACTGATCGCCGATGCCGTAGAGCGGAAATCGAACCCGTGGCTCGCGAAATTTGCCTGGCGCGAGCCAACGAGTGCGATTGGTGATGGTGCTCGAGCGAGGGCCTAAACCTTCACCCAGGTCTTGGTCTTGCTGCTTTGCAGGATGGCCTCGCAAAGCTTTACCTCATGGTGGCCATCGACGGCACATGCGAACAAGGCGGGTGTCTTTTTGCCGCTGGCGATGTGCTCATAGACGGCGCGGTAGTGCATCTTATGCCCATCGCTGAAGCCTTCAGGGTGGCCTGGGGGATAGTCGGTGAAGTTGGCGACGTCTTCGAGGAAGCCCGGAGTGCCACGCTGGAGGATCTGGTTCGGCTCATCTCGACGACCGAGCAGGATCTCGTTTGGCTGCTGGAGATCCCAGCGGACGCTGCCCTTGGTTCCATAAATGCCGAGCCCGAGGCTGCATTTCCAGCCTGCGGCCACCTGGGAGATGCTGGCATTGGCGTGAACGCCATCTGCGTAACCATGTTTGGCTTTGCCGAATTTCAAAAGAACGCTGCCGAAGTCTTCGGTATCTACTTTGTAGGGCACCATGGTTTTTGGATCGACCTTGGCGAAGGTCTGCACCTCGCCTTTCGGACGCAGACGGGTTTTATGGAAGGTCTCGATGTGAGCAAAGACGTTTGTGGCTTTGGTGCCGAGGATAAAGCTCACGGCATCAATCCAATGCGTGCCGATGTCTCCCACCGCACGGAGTTTGCCCCCCTCGCTAGCGAGCACGCGCCAGTTGTAGTCGGTCTGATGCAGCAGCCAGTCCTGAAAGAAGTGTCCCTGCACATGAATGATCTGTCCCAGGTCTCCACGCTCCACCATGGCTCGCATTTGCAGCACGGCGGGGAAGAAGCGGCACATGTAGTTCACCGCGAACACGGGGCCGTTTTTGCCGCCCTTCTTCACCGCCTCGACGACCTTTGCCGTATCGGCGGTGGTCATTCCCAGCGGCTTCTCACAGATGACATGCTTGCCCATTTCCAGTGCCTTGAGGCACTGCTCCACGTGAACTTTGTTCGGAGATGTGATGTGGACGACATCGACATTCGGGCTGGCATACATCGCCTCGTGGTCGTAGTCGCCATACACCTCATTAATGCCCCAGAGGTCGGCCATTTTCCTGGCACTCTTAGACGAGCCACAGATGGCCGTGACCTGGATACCGAGCCGCTTCAGCGCCTCGATATGAACAGGGCCGATAAAGCAGGTGCCGATGATGCCTGCGCGGAGATGGTGGAGTGGGGTCATGAGGGCGGATTTCATGAACCATGAATGAGCACAATCAAACCCCAATGTTTCGCAGCTCACCCACGCCTCACACACTCACATCCTCAAATCATGATGCGTTGATATGATAGTTGA
>CAYMHJ010000690.1:0-2109 GCA_964390165.1 uncultured Prosthecobacter sp.
ATCAGCGTGGTCGGCTTATTGAATGAGTGGCTCATCATCGCGCCCACTGCAGTCCCCGGCAAAATTAAGACAGTGGGCCTCCTCCCCGTGGAGGTAAACCAACATCCAGCTACGGCAACGAGTGGTTCGGCTGATCCGCCAACAACGCAGACGGTGAGGCTGTGCCGGTGGCTGGATGCGTATGATTCATTTTTGGGTGAACTAGCAACGACATACCCCCGCTACGATCGAGACAGATTTACCGTTCGCATTCCTGCCGCAGCGTTCCCGAATCAAACCAAGATCACCATCAAGTTAGCTACTAAAAAGCCACAAGGCACGAACGATGCTGAAGACGGACCGACCGATATTGAGTGCGACAAAAACGGTGATTATTTTGTCTCTAAGCCAATGATCCTCGTCGGGGATCAAGGAGATGACACATGGGATGAAGTCACCCCAGCAGAAGACCAACTGAACGATCCAACGCACATAGCCTCACCTGGGGGCAAGATTGAGATTGAACTACCGTTGACGGGCAATCCAAAAATCGAGTTCCCGATTGCGCCGTACACCGACAAGGTGGTTGTGAAAAGCTACGTTGTCCGCAGCCCTAGCACGAACACGCCGTCTGATCTGGCTGCGAATATAGAAAAGCAAATGAAGCGGGCTAAAGAGGTGTTCAAGCAAGCTCACGTTCGAGTCGATCACCAAGGACCATACGATTGCATGCTTACTGATGCAGTCATGCAGCCGATCTTGGCTGACACAGGCGACGGACCGCGAAATCTGTTGATCGAAGGCAGCTTCATGACGAATTCGGTTCATGCAGAAGCCCGCACTATTTTCGATAAAATTATAGCTGACTACGGAGCCAATCCCAATGTGGTCAAGGTTGTGTTTTTCGACTGCGACACCGTTGAGAGGAACGCGAATTTTGCTGGTTGGACCGTTCAAGATGACAATGCGAAGCATGGCCCATATGAGGGCTTCATTGTCATTCCCATTCCCAATGCACCACTATGGCGAACGGGTGCTCACGAAGTTGGGCATGCTGTCTCGTTGAATCACCCTGATGTGGGGCAAGGCAAGAAGCACATGCTGATGATAAAAGGTGATTCCCCCTATAACGATCCAAAGTCGGAATACACCGTGAAACGATTTAGAGCGGTGGACGTGCAAAAGATGCTGGCCACTCCACGCCCTGCATTCGTTCAGCCTACCCCTTGACCATTATGCTCGCTCCTCTTCGTATCAGCGTGGCTGGTGCCACTTGTCTCTTTTTGGCTGTGACATTGCGTGGAGAGTCACCGCAGTTCCAAGCTACGTTCGAGAAAGCACTTGTTGAAATACAAAATGCCGATCCCCAAACAGGGGCTGGAAATGTTCTTTCTCAATTCGAGGAGCTATTGAAAAACGGAACGAGAGAGGACATTGCGGAATCTATTGCTTCAACACTGGCAAATCCCGAGCGCATTACTGTTTGGTCTGCTGCGGCTTCGTTGGCGAATGTCCTCGGCCCTGATTTTGATCGAACCTCAATCCTGAAGTCAGTAAGAAGCAGCCTCAGCCATTCATTCACCGCGAACGCTCCTGAGCGTGCAGCTATGACTTCGGCCCGGTTCCTTTGCAACTATGGGACGCCTGATGATGTTGCGTTGGTGAAACGATTTGCCACCGAGATCAAGCAAAGCAATCCGGTTCTGGCTAGTAGTCTGGAAGCAACTCTTTTGGGCAGGGAGAACATGATTGCTCTAGCAAAAGCGGCGGAATCTTCCAAGGCAAACGATCCGCCAAAGGAACTGGCAGTGCCGAAGCCGTCGCCTGCGGTGCAACAGCCAGCACCGAAGAAGGCACTCGAAGTAAAGCCGACGACAGCGACGCCGAGCGAGGAACCAACTTCATCAACGCCGTGGAGCATCATCGTTGTCTTGATTGTCGCGGCTTGTGGCCTGCTGTGGCTTGCGCTCAAGCGGCGTTCGTGAGCGTGTGGTGAGTGGCAACGCTGCTCCGGCCTGCAACGGTTCTCCCAACCACGCCCGTGCCTGAGCTTGGCAGTCATCGGCAAGGCCTGAAACGGGGTCAGGCGACATGAAGCACGTAAAATCAAGGGTTCCAGCGGCATTCCCT
>CAYMHJ010000691.1:0-2106 GCA_964390165.1 uncultured Prosthecobacter sp.
TCGCCGAACTCCTCGCCGTCCAAGGCCAGAAAGCCGACGTCGGCGGCTACTACAAACCCGACAACGCCAAAGCCGATGCCGCGCTGAGGCCGAGCGCGACGTTGAATACGATCTTGGCGGGAGTGTGAGGCACCCCTCTCTGATCAAGGGAGAGGGAAGCGAAGTCCAAACATCTTCGATGTCACTTTTTGCGCTACGGTCTGGAAGTTTTCAATCTCCTGATCGGAGACGCTGACGGATACTCGTTTATGCACCAGTTCGCAGCGCTGTTTGTAAAAGTATGCAATCTTCTTCCAGACGGCATCACCTGTAAGCACCGTCTTCTCGACCTCTTTTTGCACGTCTATCCGATTGCCAAAAAGCGCCTGCAATTTGGCCTCGCTCATCGGCTGAGGAATGTCGTGGGCGAGGTAATCCTTGAATGCGATCTCAAGCATTGAGTCAAGGATGATGAGGATGATCCGGTTCCTCTGCTGAAGTCCTTTCTTTGTTTTCAAAGACTCAACAACCTCGATTGATTCATATGCGCCAACCACCCAAGGTTTGCTCTCGGCGACTTCTTTGTTTGCTAGCGCCAGCGAGATGGATTTCGCGCGATTTGCGGGGGGGATTGGAGGAAGTTTGCTGGTGGTGATTCGACCTTCCGGCTTTAGCGGCTCCACAATTACATTTCCTGCTCGGAACGGTGCCAAGCTCTCTTCAAAGGTTGGCCAGAAACGCTTGCTTAAGGTGGTGCAATTCTTGACTGCCGTATGAATGTCTGCCTGCAATGCCTGGAACACTGGATGGTTGTAGTTCAGCCCTGTTTTGCTGCTGTTCCATGGCATGTCCGCAGCTGGGCCGATGATTTCCAGCAGAACTTGGGCATTCGCCATGCTGGGATGTGGCACACCAGCTACACCAGCATGAAATCCCAATTCGCTGTCACGACCTGCTCTGACAATGAGGCGATCGTTACAATAGACGTACACCCCGTATTGAGATGCCGTTGACCCTCTGTTGAGAGTGAGGCCAGACGTAATGATTGTTTTGATCTGTAGTATTCTTCCGTCTGGAGTGAATGTGCGGGGAAAAGTCCTTGGTTCGAAGCCTGACGGGTATGACCAATTTGCGAAATCTACGGCCCATACGGGCTCTTCATTCAGCAGCACCGTCAGTTCGCCAGTAACAATAAACTTGGCAAATGTTTCGCCAAGACGTTGTCGTAGGATCGCCAAATCGCCTTCGGATATTTGCCTGCGCAGACGAGAGAACGTCAGTGTGGTCGAACCAGCCGGAATCGAGTCTGTTCGATAATAAGGCAACTCCCAGCTTTCCGATGACAGCCATGAATCATCATATTCGAGCAGGAAGGTGTGCTTATCCCTGCCGTGTCGCGTCGCGACTTTAATGTCTCGCGCAAGAGCTACTGCAGCTCGTTTCGACCCAACTCCAAAAATGCCAATACTGGCACCCTGGCCATCTGAATAGCTCGCTCCAGGAGTGATCAGCTTTCCCAAGTCCTTCTCTGCGATTCCACCAGCATCATCAGAAATCACAAGCGACTGATCTTCCAAGTCTGCGGTAATCTTTACAGATGTTTGCTTTCGATTGGGCTGCCTGCGCTTGGAATCGATGACATTGTCAATCAACTCCGAAATCGCAGTGACCAATCCGTAGTCTGCAATGATCGAGTGATATAGCCTTTTGCTCGGAGTGGCGTTGATGATATCTACCTCGGTTTTCATACGGCAGCAGTTGTTTTGTGATGCTTGGCGCTCGCAGTCGTATTGTCACTACTTTTGTCTGAATGGGAATACAAGCTGGTCATTGAGGGCAGAGATTGCGGGGTTCAAACGACTGCGTCGTCAAACCTCTCCGCCAGCCGGTAGCTGCGTCCCTTCTTCGACGCGTTTGCGACCTCCAAAAAGCCTTCTGACGCCCATTTGGCGCACTGATCTCGGCCCTGACGTGGCGAGAGGCCGAGGTAGGCGGCAAGTTCGTTGGAGGTGACGATGCGATGCTTCGCGAAGAGTCCGAGAGCCTGGCGTTGCAGTGGACGCAGCTCGCGGAGCAATGCGGCTTTGTCCTGCGGCGCGGACAGGCTGGAGGCTTCGGCGCTGGCAG
>CAYMHJ010000692.1:0-2106 GCA_964390165.1 uncultured Prosthecobacter sp.
GTTGTGGGTCTTCTTCTCCTGCACCGCCCGTTCATACGCCTGACCTTTGATCTGGTTCAGCAACACACTCCGGCTCCAGCCGAGCCGCGCAGTGGCTCGGAGATAGTAGAGGCGGGCGGATGGATCTTTGACCTTCTTCATCAACTCCACGTGATGGCCCCAAGGAACCCGGGACAACAGTTCCCTCACAGCCTGTGAGAGGGCTCCTGGAACAGTTTTCTCCGGAATCGAAAGCTCTGTGCTCCCCCCACTTTCCGGAACAGCCTGTTCCAGAAATGCCATTGCCAGACGCCCCTTCAGTTCTGGAACAGCTTGTTCCAGAAACTCCGAGGTCGAATGGTCAACGTAGAACTGCCGCATCCGCCAGACATTGTCTGCTGAAAACCCCCGGATGTCCGGAAACTCCGCCCGCAGGTCCGCCGCCAATCGCTCCACGACAGCATCGCCCCATCCTGCCGTCTGCTGCTTCTCCACAATCCCGAGCCCGATGTCCCAGTACAGCATCACCAGTTCGCGGTTCACCGCCCGACCGGCGTGTAAACGCGCGGTCTGGATACGGCCCTTCACCTCGGTGACGAACGCTCTGTAATCTGGGGCCATGGGATTGCGCTTCATGCGGGTCGCGTTGAGATGGCGGTGTGGAGATGGCGGAACTGCCCGAGCAAAGCCCCCTTAGCCTAGGCATAGGAGAGGATCCGGTCTTGGACGGCCTTATGTTCGCCCAGCTTGCTCATGAGTCACGGCTCTTGTCCCGCCGACGCCCGCAGGGCGAAGGTGGATGGACGGTTTTGTGTTTTCCCGGTGTGGGCATGAGTTATCCGGCCATTCGGTTGGCGACTGAAGCGATCTCCGCTTCGGCCAACCGGTCCAATGTCCAACCTTTGGCAAACTTGGCGGTCTCCGACTTCGGGAGTTGCTCAGCCGTAAGATCTCGAATGCGAACCCTCGCTGGCATGGACGCACCTTCTCCGACAAAGATCGCCTCCTGCTGGGCCAGATTGGGCAAAACCTTCGTCATCCCAGACAATCCGTCCGGCAAGAAGCGGGAAACATGCTGTTGATCCGCCGCATTCGTCAGTCTCAAAACGAGCCACGTGCCACACTGCGAAATCACCGTGCTTTCAACATCCGCTGGCCTCTGACTAACGAGCATCAGACCAATTCCGTATTTCCGCCCTTCACGCGCGATTCTTCTAATCGCAGTTTGAGCGGCTGCATATTCTGCCTCGCCCCTATCCGGCACGTATCGGTGGGCTTCTTCGCACACAAGGACCACTGGATCGCGTCTTCTTTCATCCGTTGTCTGGTAGACCTTATACTGGAACAGCAGACGGGCCAGCATGGCGGCCAGCGGCCCAGCAACTTCGTTCGGAAGGCCAGAAATATTCAAAATTCGAATATCCTGACTACCGCCCCTATCGCCTTGGATCTGTCCGACCAACTGGGCGATGATGTGCGCAAGTGAGGGACTCTCTTGGTTCCATTCTCGCATCATGAAGCGAATCCGGGGATCGCGCCTCAAGACTGCCAGCTTGTCCAAGATGGATTTAAACTTGGTTGCGAAGTCAGAAGCCGTGACGCTTTGAAGGACTGCGCCTTGCACACGCGCTGCCTGCAAATAGAAGATGTGGTTGCAAAACTCCTGCAGGCTGAATGGACGGGGCTTATCGTGATCAAACTCGATCAACTGTTCAAAGGTCACACCAGCTTTTGGCCTTGGTGCATCATGGTCGAGGCCATCGGCAGGCGCTGCTCCGCCGTATGTCGTTGGGGACGGATCAACGAGGCCAGCAGCAACCATGCGAGCATACGTGATAGCCTTGTAGACAATGTTGTTTTGAGATGTAGCTTCCTGTTCAGTTTTTCCGATTACAAGGGTCCTGAATTCGTCCGCCGACATGAGCCAGTATGGAAGGCTTATAGGAGCGCCTGCGGCCTCTTCATTTCCGAGTGGGTCGTAGGCACGATATACGATCGCACGTTCTTTAAACGCGTGGCCGTACTCGCCGTGAGGGTCAATGACGAGGATTCTCGGGTGGCTGACCGCACCAGCTTCCGATCTGTAATCCAGCATGCTGTGGAGCAAGGCCGCAACCGCGCCAGACT
>CAYMHJ010000693.1:0-2103 GCA_964390165.1 uncultured Prosthecobacter sp.
CAAATGACAGCGAACCCACATTTTCACTTGCCAAAACCGGAGCCATATCAGCGTCTATGATCAGTGTGATGACGTCGTGGACATCGTGAAAGCCGGCCTCCACGCCGCCGCCGAGTTCGACAGCTCCACCGCCGGGCCTTTCGAGATCTTCCAGTGCCCGCTCGCGGAGGTGGAATCGCCCTTCAAAGCGGTGAAACCCGCCAAAAAGAAAGCCACCCGCAAAGCGTAAGCCTCTGCCCTTTCCCAACCATGAAACGCCTCGCTCTCGCCCTGCTTCCCATCATCGCTCTCGCCGATGGGCCGAAAGACAACCTCGCTGACAATGTCCGCCCCATCCCACCTCCCGGAGTCGCCGTGCCGGAGGCAGATGCCAAAGCGCTCCAGCAAGGTTTGACGGAACTACGCACTGCCATTGAGGCCGCTGCCAAAGCCCAGGCCAAGAACCCGAAGCTCGCCGATCTGCTCCCCGACGTGGAGGTGTATCACAAGGCCGTGGATTGGGCGCTGAAGTACAACGAAGTCCATAAACTGACCGAACTCAAAGCCGCTCAGGAAATCATCGCCGAGGGCAAACAGCGCGCCGAGCAGCTCAAGAACGGCCAGCATCCCTGGACGACGCAGAAAGGCCTCGTTGTGCGTGGCTATCGCTCAAAGATCGACGGCTCCGTGCAGCCTTACGGCATGGTCATTCCTGAAAGCTACAGCGGTGCTCCATCGCGTCTCGATGCCTGGTGCCATGGCCGTGGCGAGACATTGAGCGAGCTGGGCTTCATCGACCAACGCCGCAAACAGGTCGGCAATGTCGCTCCTGCCAACACGCTCGTTTTGCACCCCTATGGCCGCTACTGCTGCGCGAACAAGTTTGCGGGTGAAGTGGATCTGCTGGAGGCGCTCGATCACGCCAAGAAGTTCTACGCCATTGATGAAGACAGCACCATCGTCCGCGGTTTCAGTATGGGCGGTGCCGCCGCGTGGCAGTTCGCGGTGAACTACGCCGAGAAATGGTGCGCCGCGAACCCCGGCGCTGGTTTTGCCGAGACACCGGAGTTCCTCAATGTCTTCCAGAGCGAGGACGTCTCCAAAATCCCCGCCTATGAAAAGACGCTCTGGCATTGGTACAACGCCACCGACAGCGCCCTGAACCTCTTCCACGTGCCCACCGTGGCCTACAGCGGCGAGATCGATAAGCAGAAGCAGGCCGCCGACATCATGGAGAAGTATCTCCGCATGGAGAACATCGAGCTGACCCACATCATCGGCCCGCAGACCGCGCACAAGATTCATCCCGACTCGCTCATCGAAGTCGAAAAGCGCCTCGCCGCCATCGCCGCCGTCGGTCGTGATCGCACGCCGCGTGAGATTCATTTCACTACCTGGTTCCTCCGCTACAACACCATGCACTGGATCACCGTCGATGAGCTGGAGAAGCACTGGGAGCGCACCCGCGTCCATGCCGAAATCACTGGCGATGCCGAGGTCACGATCAAAACGCAGAACGTCGCCGCCATCACCCTCGACTTCCCTGCCGGCCACTGCCCGATCAGCGTCCGCGAAAAGCCCACCGTGAAGATTGACGGCACCGCGCTGGAGGTCGTCCGCCCAAAGACGGATCGCTCCTGGGTCGTCCACCTTCGCCGTACGGGCGGCAAATGGCAGCAGACTCTCACCGCCCATGAAGACGGCAAACTCGTCAAACAACACGGCCTCTCCGGCCCCATCGACGACGCCTTTATGGACAGCTTCCTCTTCGTGAAACCCACAGGCAGCGCCATGAATGACAAAGTCGCCGCCTGGACGAAAGCCGAGATGGACCGCGCCAGCTTCGAGTGGCGCCGCCAGTTCCGTGGCGATGCTCCTGCGAAGGACGACAAAGCCATCACCGATGCCGACATCGCCGCCAGCAACCTCATCCTCTGGGGTGATCCGCAGAGCAACGCCGTGCTCGCCAAAGTCATCGCCAAGCTCCCCATCCAGTGGGCAAACGGCAAGCTCACCGCCAATGGCAAAACCTACGACACGACCACCCACGCCCCTGTGCTTGTGTATCCGAACCCGCTGAACCCGAAGCGTTACATCGTCATCAACAGCAGCTTCACCTACCGC
>CAYMHJ010000694.1:0-2100 GCA_964390165.1 uncultured Prosthecobacter sp.
CCATGAGGCGTTTCCGGCAGTGATGGAGTCTCCTACTTTTGACATGGCGGTGAAGGGCTGGGGTGGCTTTGAATCAGGACTGCTGGAGGTGTGCCCAGCGCAGAAAGATGAACACACGGAACCAGAAGTCTGCGTTCTTCGTGTAACCTTCGCTAAGTTCGCGTGCGAAGGCCTCACGGCAAGCTTTCGTTTCGACGATTCCGGTCGGATCGGCGGCCGCGAGGGTTGCGAGGATTTCCTGCGGCAGGGATTGGAACACAAGGCGCTGGGCGGAGCCGGGACGCTGGAATTTTTTGGCCTGGTTGGCGACATGATCCGGCAGGATCCCGGCGGCGGCCTGGCGAAGGAGGGATTTGTTCCGGTGGCCTGCCAGAAATTCATGTTCCGGCCAAGCGAAGGCGGATTCGATGAGCATATGGTCGAGATAAGGCACCCGCGTCTCGATGGAGACTCCCATCGAGGTGCCATCCTCAACGCGCAGCCAGTAGGGCATGGGGGTTTTGAACAGGCGATAGGCCATGTATTCCTTGAGGTTGCGGCTGGGGAACAAGGGCAAGTCGAACGAGTTGCCTAGAACGGCCTTGTCTGTGACGAACGAGCTAGTGTCAAGGGCGGGCACGCGGGCCACGGGGTTTCTGCCTGCCTCATTCTCCGCCAGGATCACGGCGGCGCGTGCGAGTAGTGCCTCGGCGCTCTTGCCGGTGAAGTCGCTCATGCCTGCTGCCAGCGCGGCTGCCTCGGCGGTTTTTCCCGTGCGGAGCTGACCAGCGATGGCATGGGGGATGCCCTCCGTGTAGCCACCGAAGACTTCGTCAGCTCCGTCGCCGGTGATCAACACGCGCACGCCGTCTGCGGCGGCGGCTTTGCGGATGGCGTATTGGTATAGCGTTTGTGTGGCGCGGAACGGCTGGTCCATCAGCCGCAGCAGTTCGTCGATGTAGTCCGTGCTTTCAGCTTCGGCGCAGGGCACGTAGGTATGATTGAGGCCCCACAATCGCACGGTTTCGTCTATGACCGGGTTCTCCGCGTCTGCCACGGGATGGTCCAAGCTGTAGCACGCCAGATTTCCCGCTTGCATGGCGTCATGACAGAGGATGGTACTGTCGAGTCCACCACTGAGCGTGAGGCCCACCGGCACGTCCGCCTGCATGTGCAACGCCACGGTGTGAGCCAGGCATGCGCGCAGTTCATCGATGCTTTGCGGGTTCGCGGATGCCTCCAGGTTTAGTTCCCAGAAAGAATGGCTTTGAATGCAGCGGTCCTGCGGCCGAATCTCCGCCCAATGCCCGGCGGTGAAGGAGCGGATATGACGGTAGAAGCTGCGGTCATGCTCATCCAACACGCCATGCGTCACGAAGGCAGATGCGGTCTCCACATCGATCTCACGCATGGCGGAATCGATCGATAAAAGACTCTTGATTTCGGAGGAAAACACGAGGCCGTCCCGCGTATTGGCCCACCACAGGGGCTTGATACCCACCCGGTCACGCGAGGCGTAGAGCGAGCCTGTTCGCGCGTCATGCGCCACACAGGCCCACATGCCGCGTGCCTCACGGAATGCTCGCGCCGGACCCCAGTGCGCGATGGCAGCTGCCAGCGCCTCGGCATCGCCATGGCTGGTGAATTCCGCGCCTACAGACGCCAAGCGGTTACGCAATTCCAGGTAGTTGTAGATCTCCCCGTTCATCACCAGCGTGATGTGCTGGTGGCGTATGGGCTGCATGGAGCACTCGCTCAGGTCGATGATGGAAAGACGGGCGAATCCGAGCATGGATTCGCCAAGACGTAACACGCGCTGGCCGTCCGGTCCGCGATGCCGCTGCAGCAGCAACGCCGCGTCAAAAGCGCGTTCGCTTTCGGGAGCCAGTTTCGCTGCTGCCAAGATGCCGCACATGAGTGATTAAACGAGAGGTTTGCCGTAATGGCCGACAAGCGCCTCGGCCAGCAGCCAGTCCTTGCTGTTGTCGATATTCACAAAGTAATCATCGTTGCTGATGACGGAGCGCTGGTCCTTACACATGAGTGAGTCATGCTCTAAGGGCAGCCCGCCCCGGAAGGCGTAAATGGAGCCGTCGCGCACATACACGGGTGGCAGCTCGG
>CAYMHJ010000695.1:0-2098 GCA_964390165.1 uncultured Prosthecobacter sp.
GGCGTGAGGTAATCGACCCAGCCTTTCTTCAACCAGCCGCGACTGTCCGCGCCCATATGTTCATATGGATCCAGCCCGCCACCCGTGCCCTCTGGATAGTTAGGCCGCCACAGACCAAAAGGACTGATGCCGAACTTCACAGTTCGCTTCGTGGCTTTGATGCCTTCGTAAATCGAGCGCACAGTCTCATCCACATTCTGCCGACGCCAGGCCGTAAGTTCCAAGGCGCCGCCACTTGTCTTGTAGCGCGAGTAGGCGTCTTCATCGTGGAATGGCATCGGCTTGCCATCTTTGCCATTCACCGGATAGGGATAAAAGTAATCGTCGATGTGGATGCCATCCACGCCGTAGCGCCTAGTCACATCCAGAATCACATCCAGCACGCGCTGCCTTACTTCTGGCAATCCAGGATTCAGCCACCAGTCGCGCCCATACTTCACCGTCCATTCGGGATGCTGTCGGCGGACATGATTCGCACTTGGCGCAAAGCGATCCCCTGCCAGTGCACGATACGGGTTGAACCAGGCGTGCAGTTCCATGCCATGCTTGTGTGCTTCATCGATGGCAAAGGTCAGCGGGTCCCACTTTGGCGATGGCGGCAGGCTCATCAGCCCGCTGAGGTAGCAGGACCACGGCTCGATCTGCGATTCATAGATCGCCTCGCAGGCCGACCTCACTTGGAAGATCAGGCAGTTGAGACCTTGCTCATGCGCCTTCTCGATCAGTCGCTTCAGCTCCGCCTGCTGCCGTGGCACCGGCAGACCTTCCTGGGAAGGCCAGTTGATGTTATGCACGGTCGCGATCCACGAGCCGCGCAGTTCGCGATGCGGCAGAGGCACGGAAAGCTGGGCAAGCGCGTTAGTTGCCAGCAGCAAAGCCAAACACTGCGCGATGGCCGCGCGGTTACTCCGCCGCAGGTTCGATCTGAGGTTCCGTAGGTTCATCGGTTTTGGGGGCATTGCCTTTTCTCACCAACCGCGCGCCGTAGAAGCCGTCGTGCCCGCTTTCGGCGGGGTTGATCTTCATCTCTTCTTCGAGCGTCCACTCCTCACCATGCGTGGTGAGGAACTTCTGCACTTGCAGTTCGTTTTCACTCGGGAGGATGGAGCATGTGGCATACACCAGCTTGCCGCCGGGCTTCACCATGGCGCTGTAGCGGGTCAGGATGTCCTGCTGCTCAATGATCAGCCGGTCGATTTCGACCTCGCTGAGCTTCCACTTCGCGTCTGGGTTGCGCCGCAACACGCCGAGACCGGAGCATGGTACATCGAGCAAGACACGGTCGGCATAGTTGGCGAGACGCTTGATGGATTTGCTGCCCTCGATCAGGCGCGACTCCACCACGTCCACACCGGCACGACCGCAGCGCTTGCGCAGTTCCTTCAGCTTCCAGTCATGCACGTCGAGCGCGAGGATGCGCCCCTTATTCTGCATCAGAGCACCGAGGTGCAGCGTCTTGCCACCACCACCAGCACAGGCGTCGATCACCTTCATGCCGGGCTCCACCTGCACAAACGGAGCCACGCGCTGAGACGACGCATCCTGCACTTCAAAGAGCCCTTCTTTGAAGGCCGCCATGGCAAAAACATTGAAGCGCTGCTGCATCACCCGCGCGGTCGGGATCGGTTTCAGAGCCTCCGTGATGAAGCCGTCCTGCCCCAGTCTTTCCTTCAGACTACGACGGTCGGTTTTCAGCGTGTTCGTGCGCAGATAGACCTCAGCCGGATGATTCAGCGTTTCGCGAACCGCCGGCCAGGCATCGCCCAGTTCCTTCGAGCAGCGCGCATCCAGCCAGTCAGGGATGGAAAGACGTATCACATCGGCCACAGGCAGCTTTGCCCGCGCCCGGATGTCCTGCGGGTTGATGTCCTCCAGCTCCTCAAAGGGCGGCAGATCCTTCCCGCTCGTGATCCACTGCGCCGCCCAGACACTCCAGAGTTCAATATCCCCGATGCACTCGCGCTTCGCATGGTCTGCGTCCGGCAGACCCGCCAGATGCCAGAGCCAGCGCCAGTGCCGCACGCATTCATAGATCGACTCCGCAAACAGGCGCCGGTCCCGGCTGCCCCACTTGTGATGATTCTTGAAGGCAAACTCC
>CAYMHJ010000696.1:0-2088 GCA_964390165.1 uncultured Prosthecobacter sp.
CGTGGCAACGAAGAGATCATTCACCGCATCAACGGTGTCGAAGTCCTGCGCTACCAGCGCCCGCAGCTCGATCCCACGAACAACAACGCCCCTGCCACCGACCAGATCGAACTCGGCGGCAATCTCATGCTCAGTTACGGCCATATCGCCCTTCAAGCCGAAGGGCAGCCGGTGTGGTTTCGGAAGATCGAGCTGATGCCGCTGGAAAAGAAGTGAGAAGGCCACGCGCAGGTGGATGAAAACACCTCCAATTGTTTTCGTTCAGGCAAGCCATGACCCGCGCATTCTTATTTCTCTTCGCTCTCTGCCCTCTGCTCTTCGCCGCGAAGCCAAACCTGCTCATCATCACCACCGATGACATGAGCTGCGACTCTGTCGGCGTGTATGGCTGCAAGCTGAAGGCCACGACGCCGAACATGGACCGGCTGGCCGCGCAGAGCTTGCGCTTCAATCATGCGCATGTCGTCGTGGGAAACTGCATGCCTTCACGCAATGTGATGTGGAGCGGCAGGTATCCGCACAACAATCGCATCGAGGGCTTTCGCGCGATGGGCAGGATGGAGAAGGACTACCCTGTGCTTGGCGACCTCATGAAGGCAGCGGGTTACTTCACCGGCATCCGCCACAAGGTGGAGCATTCCACGCCCTACTCGCCCTTTCCGTGGGATATCGTGCTCGGTGAAAAGCGCGACGACGTGAAGAACGCCGCGTCGTGGGGCGCGGCGGCTACGAAAGGAATCGAAACCGCGAAACAGGCAGGAAAACCCTTCTGCCTGATGCTGAACATCGCCGATCCTCACAAGCCCTTTTACGCCGAGGGCAACCGCGGCCAGACCGTGCCCGACGAGAATGTCCCGAGCAAGATCTTCACGCCCGAGGAGGTGCCCATCCCTGGTTTCCTGCATGATGATCCCGTCATCCGCAAGGAACTGGCGCATTACTACAGCAGCGTACGCCGTGCGGATGACGGCGTGGGGTCAATTCTCGAAGCGCTCAAAGCCTCGGGTCAGGATGAGAACACCATCATCCTTTTCCTCTCGGATCACGGAATGCCGCTGCCCTTCGCC
The DNA here is from genome assembly GCA_964390165.1 of uncultured Prosthecobacter sp. Classification (GTDB taxonomy): domain Bacteria; phylum Verrucomicrobiota; class Verrucomicrobiia; order Verrucomicrobiales; family Verrucomicrobiaceae; genus Prosthecobacter. The sequence goes on from CAYMHJ010000696.1 coordinate 1,068, forward strand.
AAAACGCAGCTCTATCATCACAGCAGCCGCACGCCGCTCATGATCCGCTGGCCCGGCGTCACGAAAGCGGGCGCGGTGGATGAGGATCACATGATCTCCACCGTCGATCTGCTGCCGACGATCCTCGACATGCTGCAAATAACGCAACCCACCGGATTCGACGGCACCTCCTTCGCCGCAGTGCTCAAAGGCGAGCCACAGCCGGAGCGCATGATGGTTTTCAAAGAATATCACGAAAACTCCGGCGGCCAGATCACGCCGATGCGCGCCGTGCAGACGAAAGAATGGCTCTACATTTTCTCACCGTGGTCGAACGGAACCCGCGTCATGAGCGGTGCCACCGCTGGTACCTCCACCTGCCGCCAGATGCGCGTCCTCGCCAAAACCAATGAACAGATCGCCGCCCGCATCGATCTTTTCGATCATCGCGTGCCTGAGGAGGCCTATGAAGTGCGCTACGATCCCGACGCGCTCAGCAATCTCATCGCCAAGCCCGAGAATGCCGCGCAGGTCGCCACGCTCGAAAAGGCACTCGAAGGCTGGATGGTACGCACGAAGGACCCGCTGCTCGAAGTCTTCCGCAAACGCGATGACCCCGCATTCCGCGAACAGCACATGAAACAGCTCGAAACGAATCAGAGGAGCCGCAAGGATCGCAAAGCTGCCAACAGCGCCATGAAGAAGGCAGGTGATCCCAAACAGCTCATCGCCCTCGAAGTGCCCGAAACCATCGCTCGCGGTCAAAAAGCCATCGTGAAGCTCAAGCATCACTTACCGGCCGATTTGGGCGAAAAACCCGTTCAGGTCACCCTCAAAGGCGGCAGCAACGAACGCATTGAGCGCAAAGAAGTGAAGGTCAGCGGCACCGGCGTCATCGAAGTCACCTTCGACATACCCGCCGATGTCCCCGGCGGCAAAGTCATCTTCGCCGGACTCGTCGGCACAAGCATGAAGGACTCGCTGCAACTCATCCAGACGAGCCCCGTGCCGGTGAAGTGATGGCCGCAGCTTCGATTGGCAA
>CAYMHJ010000697.1:0-2084 GCA_964390165.1 uncultured Prosthecobacter sp.
TGGAGTGCTTCGACATCGCAAACATCGGCACCGCGCACTGCGTGGCCAGCATGGTGCGCTTTAAGAACGGCGTGCCGGACAACTCGAACTACCGCCGCTACCGCATCCGGGCGGTGAGCGGACAGAATGACTTCATCAGCATGGCGGAGGTGATCCGCCGCCGCTTCTCCCGCATCCTCAAAGAAGGCCGCGAGGCCGTGGGCGGTGATGAGGCGGACTTCACGCAAGAGTCGCCGCTGGATGCGATGCAGCGCTCTCCCGGCGGCGTGCGTTTGCCTGATCTCGTCATCGTGGATGGTGGCAAGGGGCAGCTCGGCATGGCAGTGGCTGAGCTTCAGAAACTGGGGCTCGGCGGGCTGCCTGTCGTAGGACTGGCGAAGCAGGAGGAGGAGGTCTTTTTCCCCGGCGAGGCCGAGTCCGTGCGCATCCCGCATGATCGTGGCGCACTGAAACTACTCCAGCGCATCCGCGATGAGGCTCACCGCTGGGCGAATGGCTACCATCAACTGCTGCTGGGTCGTCGTGTCGAGGAAAGCCTGCTCGATGACTGCCCCGGCGTGAGTCAAAATCGCAAGGCTGCGCTGCTCAAAGCTTTCGGATCAGTGGCCCGTCTGCGCAAGGCGAGCGCGGATGACATCGCAGAGAAGGTGCCCGGCATCAGCCGCACGCTGGCGGAGACAATCGTGGATTTCCTGGTGTCACGCTCCTGAGCTCAAAGGCTGCGTGCCGTGGGATTGCTCACCATTCCAGCCGGGCGCTGGCCGCTGCCCGACTTCTCGTCATCGCCGATGTCCGCACGCGCTGCCTCGGCAAGCTTGAGCAGGCGCTGGACGACTTCGGGATGCTTGGCTGAGACTTCCTCCGCCTCGGCGATGTCATCGCGGACATTGAAGAGCTGGAGGAGAGAAGATGTGCGCTTGTCGGTGAGGTTGATGCGCTTGGCCGGCAGCGGCAGGTAGAGCTTCCAAGGGCCGCTGCGCACCGCCTGGAGCTGGTCGATGTGGTAATAGAAGAAGCCTTTTTCATCCGTGGGAGACCTGGCCTCTGGCGTGCCTAGCAGTAACGGCGTGATGTCGTGCCCGTCGATGGATTGCTGCGGGAGAGCTGTGCCAGATAGTGCCGCAAAGGTGGGCAGGATGTCGAGCATGGAACAGAGTTCCCGGCACTCCTTCCCCGCAGGGATGCGACCCGGCCAGCGTGCGATCATGGGCATGCGCATGGCTCCCTCGCTGGTGTTGTAGCCCCAGCCTTGATAGGGAGCGTTGCTGCCCTGTGGAGGCTGGCGGTTCGGCGCGCCGTTGTCGGAGGTCCAAATGACGAGGGTTTTTTCATCCAGCTTGAGCCGCTTCAGCGCGGCGAGGATCTCGCCCATGGACCAGTCGAGCTCCTCCACGCTGTCACCCCAGTGGCCATTGGCGGATTTGTCTTTGAAGGCAGGGCTGGCATACGGGTCTTTAGTGCTGCCGGGCATGGCGTGAGGCAGGTAGAGGAAGAAGGGCCGGTCCTTTTGCTCCTCAATGTAGCGGATGGCCTCCTCGGTGTAGCGCTTGGTGAGATAATCACGGTCCACCGGGGCCTCGATGACCTTTTCATCCCGCATCAGAGGCAGTTCGGGCCAGATCTCGGGCTTTTTGTCACGCGTCATGTCGTCACTGTAAGGGATGCCAAAGAAGCTGTCGAAACCCTGGCGAGTGGGCAGAAACTCCGGCTGGTCCCCGAGGTGCCATTTGCCGATGATCATGGTGGAATAGCCCGCGGACTTCACGACCTCCGCGACTGTGGTCTCCGCAGGGTGCAAGCCTTTTTCAGCCACGGGCTGGAGCACAGCCCCGCCGGTGGCGCTGATGTGCATGTTGATGCGGCGTGGGTAGCAGCCGCTCATCAAAGCCGCACGGCTGGGAGTGCAGACGCCGCTGGCCGAGTAGTAGCTGGTGAAGCGCGTGCCCTCCGCCGCCATGCGGTCGAGGTGCGGCGTGCGATGCGTGGTCTGTGGATTGAAGCAGCGTACATCCCCATTCCCGAGGTTGTCGCAGAGGACGAAGATGAGGTTGGGTTTGTCAGCAGCCAGAGCTGAGAGCGAGAGA
>CAYMHJ010000698.1:0-2081 GCA_964390165.1 uncultured Prosthecobacter sp.
TGCAGTTCGTGCAGCGGGAGTAGTCGATGACGGGGAACCAGGGCTTCCATTTGCCTGGTTCGTTCATGGTCGTTGTTCCACGGATTTTTTCGACAAGGCTCAGGATGCTCTCGACCTCGAGACCACTAATGTCACGTGTGTCAATTTTCACTTTTCCGCTGACATCCTCGATCTGAGGTGCGCTTTGTTCGGGGAAGATTCCTAGCACGAGGAGACTGCGATCGTCATGCGGCATGGCAGGGCTGCCATCGACGCTGGCACGGGTGACGGCGTAGCCTTTGTCCAGAAGGGCGGCCATAACTTTGGTGCGGGACTCGGCAGGTAACGGGATGGCACCCTGGCCTTCATAGAGGACGACGCGAAGCGGACGGTGGGTGTGAGTGATCATGGTGAAGGTGGTAAAAGGGCGGGGAGGCGATCAGCGGTCGGGCTAGGGCAAATGCATACTCAGGCATCGGCACGGAGAAGAGCTTCAGTGACCGATGCAGCGGTTTCATTGCGCATGTTGTGGACCTCGGCACCTTCGGAGAGAGAGGCTCCGGCCTGTTGGAAGAGACCCAGCACAGCACGCGGATAGCAGGCGGCGATGCGGAGCTTGCCACAGGCGGCAAGGGCGGTTAAGCGTGGATCGCGATGGGCGGCCATCTCACACAGATCGGAGACGCTCTCAAAGCTCACTCCAGAATCACAGAGACGCTGGAGAACCTCATTCTTCACACCGTTGGGGACGACCTGGGCATAGGCGCAGCGACAGTAAAGAATGGTGGGGTGAGTATCTGGCATGAGCGGGCGCGGATGATGGCGGTAACTGGGGCCTGCGCAAGCACAGGCAGACGATGAAACGAAAGTGATGGGCCGATTATGGCGGGCTTTTCATGGCAGCGGTTGGCGCGGATCTGTGAGGAGTCTTTTTGTGCACCATTCGCCTGTGGTTCTCACATGAAATGCTCATACAACGGAATGCTGGGTCAGCTTGACAAGCCTTCATTTTACCAAGAACCATAAAATCGGAAAAATAAACTTAGCTGATGACGACATGTGATTTTGCCACTTTGCTTTTGGTTGGAGGGAGATCTACCCGAATGGGCAGGGACAAGGCTCGTCTTGCATGGGAAGGCCGTCCTCTGTGGGAATTTCAGGCGCTGAAACTCAGGCGGTTGGTTCCTTTTCGACTGATGATCTCCGCAAGATTAGAACAAGAATTAAACACGGCTACATCTGCGGAGTTTCCTGATGCCGAGTGGATTTATGATCCGCCAGCGGACGATCTCGGTCCGATGGGGGCAATCTTGCGGGTTCTGAAGCTTGTTTCGATGCCAGTATTGGTTCTGGCAGTCGATATGCCACTCATGGAGGTCGCTTTTCTCGACGATCTTCGGATGAAAGCGGGGTTAGAGCGTGGTTATTTTTATGAAGGAGCGCATGGAGTAGAACCCCTCTGCGGAGTTTATCATCCCTGCATGCTGAATACATTGGTGGCCTGTGTTCAGGCCCGAAAGCTAAGTCTGCAAAAACTCATTCGTGAAGCCGCTGCTAATGATCTGGCCACGATATCATCTCTTGATGTGAAGTCGGCAAAGCTCTTTGAGAATCTCAATACGCCGGACTCATGGGTAGAGATGGCGGCAATTGGAAAACAAGCAGCCAAAAGCACGCGGCTTACCTGACAGGTTTGTCTTCCACAGTTGCCTTTTTTTTCTTTTTCGATCCAGCGTTTCGGAGTACTTTCGGAATTGGATCCTCTTTTTTCTGGAGAGCACGCCGCAGTTTGCGAAGAGCAATATTCTGAAGCTGGCGGATACGTTCGCGAGTAACGCCGAATTCCTGCCCAACCTCCTCCAGAGTGCGTGGCTTTTGACCAGCTAGACCGAAACGAGCATCAATGATCTTCCTCTCGCGCTCATCAAGGACAGTAAGCAGGCCATCAAGCTGGCCGTGCATATTTTTGTGGCTCAGCAGTTCAAAGGGGGTTTGAGCGTTCTCATCGCCGACAATTTCTCCAAATTCGGTGCTGTCGTCATCACTAATTGGGGCATCCAGGGAAGCTGGGCGCATGGACGCAACCTTCAACTGGCTCAGTT
>CAYMHJ010000699.1:0-2071 GCA_964390165.1 uncultured Prosthecobacter sp.
TCCAACTGGAACGACGGACCATAGCGGTCGGACATTCTCACGACCTGGAGTGCCTGCGTGTAGCGACGCCGGTCGTTCACGTAATGGTTCTCGCTGCTGCTGAACTCCCAGAACGGTTTTTCCGCATCCGCACGGGTGATGTCGCGGTTGTATTTGGTCAGCAGACCCCAGGCATAGTCCTCGATCGTCGTCCTGGCCTTTGGGCTGAGCAGGCGGCGCGTTTGCTCCGTTAGACAGATGCGAAACACCGCTTCCGTGCGGGATTGCGCCACCGGCTTGCCAACGTATTCGGTGAGGGGCGTGCCGCAGAAGTTCTGGATATACCGTTCCGCTTCCGCCAAGTTCTTGTGCTCATGGAGCAGCAGCAAAGCCTTCCAGATGTCCACCCCGACATTCGGTTTGTTGGAGGACATGATGGGACTGCTGGCGATGGCGCCGATGCCTTCCCGGAGCCTCTTCTGCACGAGTTGCTCGTAGAAGAGGTTGGCCCGCTCTTCCGACGCAGCCGAGGAAGGACTAGCAAAGGCCAGCAGCGAAGAAATGAACAAGGCTTTGATTCCGAGGGGTGCTTTCATGGTGCGGCCTTTTGAGCTTTTGATTTCTTTCCTGGTTGTTCGCTGCTTGGTGCTGGCGGGGTCCATACGGCCGGTGACGGATTGGCGACACTCAGCGGCGCGGTGTCTCCGTATTCGCGCCGCGTCTTTTCCAGCAAGGCAGTCAGTTCCTTGGTTTTCCCCGCATATTCCAGCTTGCCGGCGAGGTCGGCCATCTCGTGCGGGTCGGCTTGCAGGTCGAAGAGCTGGGTTTTATCGATGAGCGGATAGCGGATCAACTTCCACCGGTCATCCCGGATCGAGCGCTGGCAACGGAGGTATGCCGTAAACAAACAATCTCTCACTTGCGATTGCTGGCCTTTGATGACCGGTGCAAGGCTTCTCGCGTCCAGCCCCGCTGGCACGGGAATGCCGGCCAGATCGCAAAGCGTGGGATAAAGATCAAACAAGTAGGCGAGCGCCTTTGAATCGCCCTTGGAAATGCCAGGGCCGGCAAAAATCAATGGCACGTGCATGCCGCCAAACTCGTAGAGATTCTGTTTGCCGAGCAATCCATGTTCGCCGAGCGCAAGCCCGTTGTCGCCGGCCACGATGAAGATCGTGTTGTCGAATTGGCCCGCTTGTTTCAACGCCTCGATGATGCGCCCGGCCTGCTGGTCGAAGTAGGACGTGGAAGCATAGTAGCGGGCGAGTTTTCCCGTGACGCTCTCTTTGGTGCGCGGCCAGGGCAGGGTCTTCTCGTCGCGCACCGTCATATGACCATTGTCGAAGGGATGGAAAGGTAGGAAGTTGACCGGCAGGGGAATGTCGGACGGCTGATACATCTTGTAAAACGCCTCGGGCGCATGCTGCGGATCGTGCGGTTCATCCGGCGCGAAATAGAGAAACAACGGCTTCTGCCTGGCGTGTTCCTTGATGAAGGAGATGATGTTGTCGGCATTGGCCCTGGCGTCCGTGCCGCCATCCACATGCTGATCAAAATCCTCGTCCAGGTGGTTCGGATTAGCGTGGAACTTGCCGCTGCGGATCGAGGCGAACCCGGCGGCCTTGATCGTCTGCGCCAGCGTCGGCGTGGCGCGGTTCTCGCGCGGCAACATATTCAGATCCCGCACGGTGCGGTAGGAGTGGAAATAACTCATCCCGGTCTGAATCATCGTGCGGCTCGGCATGCAGACCGCGCCCATGCTCGAGCCGAGCACGTAGGCATTGCGGAAGGCGAATCCGTTTTCCAACAGCTTGTCGAGATTCGGCGTCTTGACGACGGGATGCCCGAGCCTGCCAAGGCAATCTGCCCGCAAATCATCAGCGAGTAGAAATACCACGTTGCGTTTGGGGGACAGTGGCACATCGACGGTCGCCCCGTCCTTTTCTGCTGCATCGGTCACAGCGAGCGATGAAAAAAGCACCAGGGCGAGATAGAATGGTTTGTTCGTCATTTGATCAAATGCAGGAGATTACTTCTTCGGATTCGGCGCATGGGACGAGACGGTCAGGGTGACATCATCCGCATAGCATTG
>CAYMHJ010000700.1:0-2066 GCA_964390165.1 uncultured Prosthecobacter sp.
GCCACACTGCGCCGTGATGGCTTCGCGAGCATGGAAGGCTCTGGCGAGCTGACGACGCGTCCGGTTAAGTTCAAAGGCAGGCATCTCTTCGTAAATGTGAACGGCGAGGTGCGTGTGGATTTGCTGGATGAGGCTGGAAAGATCATCCGCAGCTCGAAGCCGGCCTCCGGCGATCACACCAAGCTCAAAATCGAGTGGTCGAACGAGTCGGACCTGTCTGACATGGTCGGAAAAAGCGTGAAGTTCCGCTTCCACGTCGAAAAAGGCTCGTTGTATGCCTTCTGGGTCACGCCGGATGAAAACGGAGCCAGCAACGGCTACGTCGGTGCCGGTGGTCCGGCCTTCAGCGGCGTGCGTGACACCTCCAATTAGACTTACATGATTCGCTTCTTCCACTGGTTCAACAATCTCTACCCCGTGTGGCTCGTCAGTCTCGCGATCGTCGCGTTTTTCAAGCCGCAGACGATGCTGTGGTTCGACAAGCCATGGATCCTCTGGTCGCTGGCGGCGTCGATGCTCGGCATGGGCCTCACGCTTAGCCTTGATGACTTCCGGCGCATCGGCAAGATGCCGGGCTGTGTCGGGCTCGGCTTTGGGGCGCAGTACACGATCATGCCTTTGTGCGGCTGGTTTGTAGGCTGGCTGCTGAACCTGGAGGCAGGTCTCGCAGTCGGCCTCATTCTCGTGGCGAGCTGCCCCGGTGGCATGGCGTCGAACATGATCAGCTACCTCGCGCGGGCGAATGTGGCGCTTTCCGTCATTCTCACGCTGTGCTCCACGGTGATGTCTTTTGTATTCACGCCGCTGTGGACGGGCTGGCTGGCAGGGACGTATGTGCCGGTGGACAAATGGGGGCTCTGTCTGTCCGCGCTTCAACTCGTTGTCGCGCCCGTGATGCTTGGCGTGCTCATTCGCTGGCGGCTGCCGCGTACGGCGGACAAGATCGGCGCCTGCGGTCCCACGGTCGCGGTGATTGCATTCACGCTTGTCACTGGCGGCATCGTGGCAGCGAGCGCGGAGGCCATCGCAGCGAACTTTGGCAAGCTCGCGCTCTCCGCCTTCCTGTTGCACGTCTTCGGCTTCGCGGTCGGCTATGGCTTGACCAAGCTCCTGCGCTATCCCGAGTCCATCGCCCGCACGGTCAGCATCGAAGTCGGCATGCAAAACGGCGGCATGGCGGCTTCTCTGGCGAAGCAGCACTTCCCCACGATGCCGCTCGCCGCCGCGGCATCCGTCTTCAGCGGTGTCATGCAGAACATCGTTGGCGGCATCATCGCCTCCTGGTGGAAACGCCGTTCCGTCGAATGAGCCGCCGCGACATCTACTACTGGAAATGCGACCGCCCGGCGGCGTTTCACGGCACGCAGACGCGTGGTGAGGCCGATGCGGAGATCGAGTCGCAGCTTCGCGAGGCATTGCAGCGCGAACTTGACGCCAAGGTTGTCGTTTTGAGCCCTGGAGCCGGGCAGGGAAATCATCTCACCTGGAATGCCAAGGTGGATGGCAAGGCGATGTTTGTGCGCGTGGAGAACGGGCCGGAGAAAGATGTTCATCTTGCCGTAGAATCCGTCCTGCTTGGCTGCGTGAAAGCCTGCGATGTTCCCACGCCAAAAGTGTATGCATGTGATGCTACACGGGCGCGGGTTCAATTTGCTTGGCAGGCATTGGAGCGCATCAACGTCCCCGATCTCAATCATTGGCACAAACAAGGTCTTCTTGATGTACCGCATGTCGCCTTCGAAATCGGCTTGGCTGTAGCAAAGTGGCAAGGGCTCAGACCTCTGGGGTTCGGGCCATTCGATGATACGATTAGCGGCTGCCATGTCGCTTATGCTGATTATTTCCATCTTCGGCTCGATACGCACTTGGGATTTCTTGTTGCTCACGGTTTCCTCAGCCGCGTGCAAAGCGATGAAATCATCGCGGAGATCGAGAATCACCACACGCTGCTTCAGCTTGAACGCGGCTGCTTCGTCCACAAAGACCTCGCCCTCTGGAACATCCTCGGCACCCGCGACCAAATCGCTGCATTCATTGACTTCGATGACAGCATTGCAGGTGATCCG
>CAYMHJ010000701.1:0-2065 GCA_964390165.1 uncultured Prosthecobacter sp.
CCACTTCGGCGACGCGGAGAACGCGCTGGCGATTTGATGGCTCGATCACTTATCGAGCCGAAGGCACGACTGCTTGTAGATACGGTGAAACTACCGGATTCGAACGCATACCAGGATTTAGAGCCCCAGAGGTGGCGCGAGAAGCCTCCAATACCATTTCACCGCCAGATGGCAAAAAGGCGAGTGATCGACTCAATTCTCGTCGATCACGATGTAGGAGCCTTCAACCCACGGATAGTACTTCTGGGAGTATGTCTCTATAGTTTTGCCATTCTCGTCCTCTGAATGTGTCGGGTAGCCCTCAAAAGGTATAACTTCGTCGGTTATGAGAATCCCATGGTGGGCGATCAAAGCACCTCCCCAATCCAACCGGACATGAACCTTTTGCGTGGCTGGCTCATACGCAAAAGAGGCATGGCCGGGAAATCTCCATCCTGACTCCGAAACGACGGATGGAAGATCGTCGGCGGTCAGCTCCCCTTCCGTTCCACGAGTACCCGAAACAGCAATCTGGCGAACTCGGGTCTTAATGTCATTAATAACATCTTGGGAGAATATGCTTTTGATGTGGGCTCGCCTTCCCATCTCCAAATAGCCATCCCCAAGTACCGACGGCAAACACACAGCCATGAACATTCCTCCGGTGAGTAAGAGGGTGCCTATCCATCCTTTCCAAGACCTTGTGACGTCAATCGACGCAATCAAATAGAGGCAGGTAACGGTGAGGTAGAGTAGGAAAGCGGGAACGACGGGCGGTATCGGAAGGGAAAAGCCGTATCTTCCAGTCAGATATGCGACCGCGCAGGTCGTCACCGAGAGGGCGCACATCGTAATGGCAAAAAAGCGGGTCATGGCTGTGGTTATCATGGAAAAAGGCATGTTTCATCCGCCAGTCCACCCATCAACAGCCGCAGATTCTCTTTTGCCCGCGCCTCGAACCGCTCACGCGCCCACGGCGTCCGGTAAATCGGTTCTCGCTTCAAGAACCCGGCCAAAACCTCCGCCCGCTTCTCGCGATAGACCTCGTCGGGCACCCAGGCATACTCCACCCGAATCTGCCGCTCATACTCCATCACCCGCTCCGGCGCTTGTGCGAAGATGGCGAGGTCGATGTCAATGATCCACGCATCATCCGGTCCATCGCCCGGCTGGTGTGACTTCGTGAGCAGGATCAGCAGCGCAATCTCGCGAGCCGCTTCGCCGTCTCCCAGTGCTTCCATAGCCATCTGAGCGCTCAACGCCTCATTCTCACTGCTTTTCGGATCATACACCGCGTCATGAAACCAAAGCGCCATCTCAACGAGGTCAGGCCGCTGGATCAAGACACTCGCCTTCGCCTCATCGAAGACCCGCAGGCACTCATCCAGATGCTGAAGCGAATGATAAGCCCGCTGCGGTTCGGCATAAGCCGCCACCAGACGTGCATGCCAAGCGACGGCATCGCCATCGCCTTCAAGTCGCTGCCACAAGGGCATCCAGTGATCGAGGGACGTTCTCATGCTCAGAAAAGAATGTTCTCCACAAAGGTCGCCACATGGGGCGGCAGTTTGCGGTGCTTGCGAGTGAGGACGACGACCTCTCGCTCGAAGTGCTCCGCGAAGGGCAACGTCACGAGTGATTCTTTCCGCCGATAAAGCGCCAGCGCACGACGAGGCACGAAGGCGACTCCATAGCCGCTGGCAACGAGATTGATGATGAGGTCAAAGCTGTCGAGTTCCATCGTTGGCGTCACAGCGAGGCCCTGGCGCTTCATCCAGCGGCGGAGTGACTGACCGGTGTTGGTCCGGGCATCGATCATGAGCCAGGATTGCTGCTGGAGCCAGAGCTTGAGCCTGTCGGCTCGTTTGGGCGCGGCGAGAGCTGTCGGAGCGATGAGTTCAAAGCGGTCTTTGAAGCGGTGCGTGATCTTCACCGAATCCGGCAGCTTCGTGGGCGGGCAGAGCACGCCGATGTCGGTCTCGCTCGCGTCCAGCGCGGTCAGGATCGCGCTGCCAGCATGGTAGCTCACCCGGCAGGCGACTTCGGGATGGCGTTGGTGATTCGCGTGAAACAATCCCGGCATGTG
>CAYMHJ010000702.1:0-2052 GCA_964390165.1 uncultured Prosthecobacter sp.
TCCACCTACGCCGATCAGCAGCCCGGCGTCGAAATCGTCGTCCTTCAGGGCGAGCGCCCCATGTCCCGCGACAACAAAACGCTCGGCACCTTCAAGCTCGATGGCATCCCGCCGATGCCACGCGGCCAGCCACAAATTGAGGTCACCTTTGACATCGACGCCAACGGCATTCTCCACGTCGCCGCGAAGGAAAAGACCACCGGCAAGGAGCAGAAAATCTCCATCCAGGGCAGCTCCGGGCTCAGCAATGAAGAGATCGAAAAAGCCAAGCGCGATGCCGAGCTCCACGCCGAAGAAGACCTGAAGCGCAAAGAAGGCGTCGAGGTCAAAAACAAGGCCGACAGCCTCACCTACGAGATCGAAAAGACCCTCAAGGAATGGGAAGGCAAGGTCCCCGCTGATCAGCTCAGCCCGATCACCGACAAGCTCGCCACCCTCAAGTCCGCCATCGAAGCCAACGACACTGACAAGATGAAGCGCGAGACCGAAGAGATCGAAAAACTCTTCGCTGCCGCCTATCAAACTGCCGCTGCTGCCGGAGCTGGTGCTCCTGGAGCCGGTGGTATGCCCGACATGGGTGGCATGGGCGGACCCGACGTCGCTGCTTCGGAAACGAAGACGCAGGACAAGGGCAAGGTCGTCGATGCTGATTTTGAAGTCGTGGACAAGGACAAGTAATTCCTTCCCAAGGGCACCTATGCGGCACGTGAACACAGCGAACACATTCCATGGAGCGTCGGCTTATTGGCCGAATTTCCTTGGGATGGTCGCGCTGTGTCTCTTCATCACCGCCTGCGGCAAAAAGGAAGCCCTCAAGACCACAGTCGAGGCCCCCAAAACAGCCGCTGTCTCCGATGCGAAGATCGATGCCGCCATCGCGGATGCTTTGACGCCGTCCGCTCCTTCAGCCCCTGCAAAATCCGAAGTCCAATCCGGCCTCGAAGCACAAGCAGAGGACATCCTTGCCAAATACCCGAACAAGAACGCGCAGGACATCCTCAACGTCCCGGAAGTGCATGAGGCGCTAAAGGCAGGTCTGACGAAACTCAGCCAGGACAAAAGACTCCAGGACCAGATCAACAACAGCGTGGCACTGGCCGCGAAGATGAAGGGTCTGTCTGGTGAGCCCGGCACCGTGGGGCTCGATCTCGACCTCAAGGGCTACGACCACAGTCGCAAATCCCGCATGGTTCAGGCCGTCATCTCTGAAGATCCGAGACAGATCGTGCGTTTTATCACTGAGGAAATCGGCGAAGCAGCACCGGAGCTGAGTTTTGGAGGAGCAGACCGAGCTTCCAATGGAGTCGCCCTGAAGGAGACACCACCAGCCTCCAAATAAATTTCCCCAACCGAGAACTCTGAACTGAGAACCTCCCATCCATTTCCGCCCGGCCAGCCGCCACATTCCCTTGTGACAGCAGGCCGGGCAGACAAACCAAACCAGAACCAAAACCTAGATAAGCAATAACCAGACCAATATGGCTACCGCAATCACCCCACTCGGACGTCGCGTCCTCGTGAAGCGCTCCCTCAGCGAAGAAAAAACCGCTGGCGGCATCTTCCTCCCCGACACCGCCAAAGAAAAGCCACAGGAAGCTGAAGTGCTCGCCCTGGGCACCGGCAAGGACGACGAAGGCAAAGATGTCTCCACGCTCTTCACCGTGAAGGCGGGCGACAAAGTCCTCATCTCCAAATACGGCGGCACGGAAGTCAAAGTGAATGGCGAGGACCTCCTCATCATCAACGAGACCGACATCCTCGGCATCATCGCTTAATCCCAAACTCAACCCCCACACACGCTTACTACTATGGCTAAACAACTCCACTTCGACGAAACCGCACGTCAGGCCCTCCTGCGCGGCGTCACCAAACTGGCTCGCGCCGTGAAGGCCACCCTCGGCCCAGCCGGACGCAACGTCATCCTCGAGAAGAAATTCGGCTCCCCCACGATCACCAAGGACGGTGTCACCGTGGCCAAGGAAATCGAACTCCCATGCCCCTATGAAAACATGGGCGCCCAGCTCATCAAGGAAGTCTCCTCCAAGACCTCCG
>CAYMHJ010000703.1:0-2047 GCA_964390165.1 uncultured Prosthecobacter sp.
AGCAGCCAAAAGACGGCACCGAGGAGTGGAACTGGGGGAAAGGACGTTCGCATCTGACCGCCTTCCTCTCGACTGACGACGGGAAAACATGGTCTGGCAGTCTGCTCCTGGACGAGCGCCACCCAGTCTCCTATCCCGACATCGCGCAGGCTCCGAACGGCGATATCTACATCCACTACGACCGCGACCGCTATGGAGCGGCAGAGATCCTCTTCGCCCGCTTCCGCGAGGAAGACGTGCAAGCCGGCAAGCTCGTCAGCAAAGACGGTGCGCTGAAGAACCTGGTCAAGAGCAGGCAACTCGGCATGAACCGCGGCGGGCCGGACGGGGCGACATCAGCCAGGGAACCCAAGTAACCACCACGGAACTGCAACCATGAAACCCACCCTCACCCTCCTCGTCGCCCTGCTGCTCGCTCCGCTTGCGGCTTTCGCCGAACCGATTCGGCTGCATCCGCAAAACCCTCGCGTGTTCGAGTATCGCGGCAAGCCACTCGTGCTCATCACGGCCACGGAGCACTATGGGGCGGTGATGAATCGCCCGTTTCGTTGGGAGCCCTATCTCGATGACCTCGCGGACAAGCGCATGACCGTCTCGCGGCTCTTCGTGCTGTATCGCGAACTTCAAACGGCGGTGAACCCTTACTCCACCTGCAAGCCGGAGACGCTCGACTACATCTCACCTTACCCGCGCACCGGGCCCGGCGACGCCCGCGACCGGCTGCCGAAGTATGACCTCGATCAGTGGAACCCGGAGTTCTTCCAGCGGCTCCACGGCTTCCTCAGCGCGGCGGAAAAACGCGGCATCATCGTCGAGGTCACCTTGCTCGCGGATCATCACAAACCGGAGATCTGGGAGCTGAATCCGCAGCATCCGCTCAACAACATCAACCAGACCCCGGTGATCCAGCCGGAGGAATACATCACGCTGCGGCATCCGGCGCTGTGGGAAAGACAGCGGGCCTTCGTCGAGAAAATCGTCCGCGAGTGCAATGGCTACAACAACGTCTTCTACGAGATCTGCAACGAGCCGCAAGGCAACTTCCCGCAACAGGGCGGCGGCAGCGTGCTGATCGACGAACGGCAGCGTTCGGTCACGAACACGCGCCCGAACCCGACCCACGAGGAGATCGATGAATGGCAACGCGCCGTGGCGAAGGTGATCCGCGATACCGAGGCACCGCTGCCCAAGAAGCACCTCATCGCCGGCCAGCCCGCCTATCTCGCCGCCCCGCCGTATGCGCAATTCGTCAGCGAGGGCTTTGAAGGCGACATGCTCGACATCGTGAACGTCCATCAAATGCACCGCACCAGTTACAACGGGCGCTTCTACAACATCTCCATGTTCATGTCCCGCCAGCTCCGTTTGCGTGAGCTGCGCGATCTTTTCGTCACCAGCGCAGGCGAGCGGAAGCCCCTCAACATGGACGAGGACAACGCTGCCAGCCGCTTCACGAACCTCGAAGGCTGGACCATTCATCGCAAGCGCGCGTGGACGACCGTGCTCAGCGGCGGCCACTACGACGTGATCGACTTCACGATCCAGAACCGGCTCGAAACCGGCACGCCCGAGGCTCAGCAGCATCTCCGCACCTGGCTGAAGCATCTCTCGATCTTCGTTCATTCGCTCGACCTCGCGAAGGCACGGCCCCTGCCGCAGATGGTGAAGACCGCGCCCGAGCATGTCATCGCCTCCGTTCTCGGCGTCGAGGCTCAGGAATACGCCCTCTACCTCTCCGATGCGCGTGAGGTTACAGACATCGGCGTCGGAGACCCGATCCACGGAGAACTCATCGTTTCCCTTCCCGACGGAAACTGGCAGGTGGCCTTCATCCACCCGGTGACCGGGATCTCCACCGATGGCCCAAAGATCAAAGGCGGCGATACCCAAATTCAGCTCCCCGAGTTCCTCCACGACCTCGCCATCCGCATCCGCCGCCTATCTCCATGAAACACACCCTCACACTCCTCACCGCCCTGCTGCCACTGGCCCCGCTGCACGCCAAAGACCAAGTCGCCAACACCCCGAGCACCGGCGATGTCCGCGA
>CAYMHJ010000704.1:0-2045 GCA_964390165.1 uncultured Prosthecobacter sp.
GCCTACGGACTGAAAGAGGCTATCGACAAGGGCTTCCTCAAGAAAGTCGTGCTGCACGGCTACCGCAACACCCGAACGGATGAATTCGTCGACATCGCCATCGAGCAGTTCCTGGAAGCCACCAAAGACCTGAGCCCAGAGGGCATGTTGCCAAAGCTGGCATTCTTTGCCGCTACAATCGACGAATTGACGACAGAACTTCGCCCGGCTGTCGAACGAGCCCTAGTGAAGCGAGGCCTGCCAACATCCCGCATCCTCGTCAACGTCGGCGATGAGAAGTTGACCTCGAACGACGACATCCGAGAATTCAACCGCCTGGACACCCCGGCCTCAGAGAAGCAGTTCATCCTGCTGGTGAACAAGGGGCGCGAAGGCTGGAACTGCCGATCCTTGTTTGGCGTAGGTCTATTCCGGGAACCCAAATCGAAAGTCTTCGTGCTTCAGGCAACGATGCGGTGCCTGCGCGCCATCGGCCAAGCGCAGCACACCGGGCACGTATTTCTCTCCGACGAGAACTTGGAGATCCTGAACGACGAACTTCAGCAGAACTTCCGGATCAGCGCAGCCGAGCTGCAAAAGGTTGCGAGTGATAAGGAGCGGGTGCAAGTGAAGGTGGTCGAGCCCCCAGTCAAGATCAAGCTTGTCCGGGTGCGCAAGGAATACACCGTTAGGAATAAGAATATCATCCCCGGTGAAGCGATCTTCCCAGAGTTAGCCATTCGTGAAAAATGGGCAGAGATCATTGAGAAATACCGCCTTCTGGAGATCCAGCAGAGTGGGCTGTCCCCAACTGACGCTGCACGTGCGTCCTCGAGCCAAACTTTCGATCTTACTGAGCGCCGAAAGAAACGAGTGTACTCACAGATCAGCTTGGTAGCTGAGATCGCCCGATATCTGAACCAATCACCATTCAGCATAGAGGAATTGCTGGAAGCAACAAAGGAATGCAGTGCAAAGATTGTTGAAATCGTGAATGATTTTAACGAGCTGCTCTATGACGAGGTAATACCACGCCTGTTTGCCAAGGTTTTCGAATTGGATGAAACAAGCAAATCAGAAGAACATGAAGTGGAACTCATAAGGGTCCCATCAAGTGGGTACTATGAGGTTACCGCGGCCAAGGACAAGATTGTTCGCAGGGCCGACTCCATTGTCAAAGACAATGAAAGAGAAAAGAGCTTTCACCTTGATGTATACTGCTTTGATTCCAATTCTGAGAGAACCCTTTTTTGGGACCTTCTTCGAGAGAAACGCGTAAAGCAAATCTACTTCACTGGCATGCTGACACATGGCCAGTCTGATTTCTTTGTTCAATATATTGACCCTGAAAGCCGAACAGTCCGGAGCTACTACCCTGACTTCATCTTCTTGAGAGAGGAGCCAGATGGTACCGAGAAGTATGTCATTGTGGAGGTAAAGGGGGATCATCAGGTTGATGATGCCGTCGTTCAAGCCAAGAAGGACTTTGCGCAGCAGATCGCCGCGGCCAGCGGCATGGAGTACCAAATCATCAAATCCACGGATGCTGACCAGAACAGGTTCAGGATGTTGTTGTAATCCCCCCTCCTCTGGTTCCTCCCCGGCCCTCAACGTATGCGGGGGGGCGCAGCGCGGCGGTTCGCTAGCGTGGGGCATTTTCACCGGGGAAGCCAGGCGGAAGCCACCTTGCGACCTGATGGCGGAATTCGTGAGTCAGATCAGCGGCTTGCGGAATCACGATCTGGCCGGGGTGGATTCCCGGCGGGAAGCCAGGGAAGCCACGTCCGGGGAAGCCAGGTGGCCGGAAGCCGCCGCGGGAAGCCAGTTCTGAAGAAGCTGTTGAATCCGCATCACTTTTCCGGTTGACAGACCTGCCCCCATTGACCTACCCTTTGATCATCGAAGAATTGCGCCCGGAGGAAACCCCTCGCGGGCGCTTTTCATTTCCCATCCCCCACATCCCGAGCCCCATCAGATGGACCTCGTCTTCGCGCCGAGCCAGGTAGAGTCCTGGCCGATTGCCCGGCTGCGCCCCTATGCCCGCAATGCCAAGATGCATGGCGACG
>CAYMHJ010000705.1:0-2045 GCA_964390165.1 uncultured Prosthecobacter sp.
ATCACCCGAGGCGGTGAAGGGTGATATGCCGGTGACTCCTCCATCAATACCAAATTGCCTTTGAAGTAAGGACGCCAAGCTGAGGGTTTGCCCCCGATAGACTCCCAGCTCCAGAAAGGCCTGTGGTCGAAGCTCTTTAAAAAGCATCCACCACATTACATGAAAAGCGTCCTCTCCGAAACCTCTTGCTTGCTGGGTGAAATATCTGCGGTGGCCTTTTAATGCCACCGGAAAGTCTGGTCCGTGAAAAAAACGAACACAATCCAGGTAATATTCTGAAGGATCCTGAAGGCTGCGCTCCCAGTTCAACTTGCTTATCGTTGCTGAGTTGCCATATAGTATTGTATGTAATTCTAGCCTGCACCGAAAGTGCCGATGACAACGACGTATAAAGCGTACTAATTTGTGCATAGGTATGTGACGTGAAAGCGACAGAGCATAAGTGTTCCTTGGCTTTGTCCGGCAAGGCTTGATGGTAAAATTCAAATTCAAGGTCTTGCGAAATCGCTCAAGCAGGCTTAATGCAAACGGGTGGCTGGAATCGTGATGGCTGGAGAGGCAGCTGCTGTGGGTGCCGAACTGGTTTGCTTGCGGGGAGGCGATGCAGCCCCGACAGGACAGGGCAGGGACCTGTTGATAAGATTGAGCATACCGAGTCCCAAAAAATATTCTATCATCTGGTTGTCGTAAGCGCCGAAAATGAGGAAAAAAGCGAAGGGCTTATAAAGCAGTGGAATGGCGGTAAAGAAAGCCAATGGCGCGTAAACGGTTCCAGCGCTTGCTTTGACAATGTTGACAGCAAAAATTGCAGTCATAATCATCAAGGCAGTGAGAAGAATCAGTCCTCCGAAGCCACCATAACGGATCGAGGACAGTGGGCCATTATGAAAAGATCCACGGATAATAAAGAGTTCGTATGAGGCAACACCGGTCAAGCCTCCTCTGCCGCTCATCTGGTCGGCAAATAGTATCATCTCCTGTTGAGTATAGCCAAAGCCATCGCCAAATACTTTATCTCTGAAGTAGTTAGGATCGTTCCAAGCATCGCGCCACATGTTTATACGCCATGTCGTTGTGTCTTCGGCCGCTTTCACGGCCGCAGGATCCCAGCCAAGGGGTAGCACGCTCAGTGCTCGCTGGATGGTCAGTGGAACGGGAGCCCCGGATTGGACAGCCCCGGCGATCGCGGCTAGTCCAAGCCCCGCCGCTGCGGTGAGCGGAACAAAGTCGCGCAGGCGTCTGCGCAGACATGTCCCAGCCGCCATGTATCCAGCCATGGCAAGAAGAGCGTTGCGAAACCCGGAAAGACCGACCAGAATGAAGACAACTAAAAATCCGAGCGTACGCAGAGGATGGAGCGGATTGATAAAGGTGACTGGAGGATAGTAAGCGCACATGGCAAGGAAGAAGGGAATGGCGGTATTTTCCAACCCGAAGATCCGTTCGTCGGTGCCCGTAGCTCCTGTGGAAGCAAGCGCTTGGGCTGGATCTTGAACTTGCACGCCGTAAACACGGCTAATGGCTCCGCCCAGTTGCGGAATCGTCGAAGCGACAGATTGCAGGGCGTAGGGCATTGCGAGGCTGACGGCTAACCAGACAGGCAGGAGGTAGGCCCATTTGTGGGGAATACGGCAGCGACTGAGGATGAAGTAACCGACAAAGGCAAACGCAATGGAGATATACTTTCGGCCACCGACTGTGTCTGAACCGAAAAAAATCAAACCCGTCGGGTTTTTGACAAAAGTGACCGCAAGCCACGCCACGTTAAGGAGGATCAGAATATCGGGAAGACGCAAGGGCACCTTAATGTCAACGCGCCGCAGGACGACGTGAAGCATGAAGAGCATGGCTGCGGCGATGGTGCAAAGCTCATGCAAAGTGAAGGGCAGCGGGACGAAACCCAGTCGTCCACTCGCCGTCATGGTGGCGGCAATCAGAATCCAGTAGTTAGTGCCCAACTTCAGTCCGAGCGGCATCACGAAAAAAACCAGCACGGCGATGCCAATGTAAGCGTATTGGCCACTGGCGAGGCTGTCGCCGATAAC
>CAYMHJ010000706.1:0-1626 GCA_964390165.1 uncultured Prosthecobacter sp.
GCTTGGCCGGGGCGCTGATATGAAAGTGAACGCCGCCATTGGCCTCGGGAGACATGAGCACCTCGCCGCTCAGTTCAAACCAAGGTGAGGCTAGCGTGCAGTAAAAGGTTTCACTGCCCCCGCTGTCACAAACGAAGTCACCGTCTTCGATCCGCCACGTTGATGTCTTGGAGTGCCGCCATTCTCCGAGTAGCAATTTGTCATCCCTAGCGGAGGGCTGGGGAGATACGGGTGACATCAGAGCGGGCGTGGCGGTGGCTGGGGAAGGGGGGGCGGAGACAGAGGGTTTGGGTTCCAGGGAGGCGGCTTGTGTGGGAAGATCCAGCACACAGCGGAAACTTGTATTGGAGCCACGGGCGTCGGCCTTATAAAAGTGGCGGTGTGAGGAGAGCAGAGTGCCTTTGTCGCCGTCAGACCAGCACCCCCCTCGCAACACACGGCCTGCCTTTGTATTGTCAAACCAGTCTTCACACCACTCCCATACGTTGCCGCCCAAGTCATGAATGCCAAGAGGGTTGGGCTCGAAACTCGCGACAGGCGCGGTTGTAGGAAAGCCATCATCAATGGATTCAAGGTACGCCACACTTGCCCTCGGTGCCTTGTTCTTTCGGCTCAGATCGGAATAGTTTCCAGATTCCCTCGTCGGAGGCCAGGTGTTTCCCCATGGCCATGTGGCGAGCACTTTTTGGCTGAGCATGGCTGGTGTTGTGTCTTTGGTCCATGTTTCCAACTCCCCAATCCCCACGGCATGGCTCCATTCTTTGTCCGTGGGCAGCCGGTAGGTCTTCCCCTCCTTCCTGCTCAGCCATTCACAGAAAGCCTTCGAATCGTTCCAGTTCAATCCCACAATAGGGTGCTCATCCGCTCTCTTGGTGACGGTGAAGCCTTCTAAGGTCTGCTCTCCCAACACACCTGCCACGCCAGGGACTTCTTTGGCATAGACGAAGTAATCCCGCCGCCGTGTTTCATGAATGCAGAACAGCACGTTCGTTCCCTGCACCGGAACGAACTGCATGCCGAGGGAGTTCACGAATGGGGTGTCTTTTGTCGCCTGCTCTGGCGTGGTGGTGCTGTTGGCGTTGGTTTGAGGTGGTGTCGTCTGGTCCTGACTCGGACGATCTTTCTGATTGGCAGGGTTCAGCGCAAAATAAGCGCCACCCGCTGCCAGCAGACCCAGCACTGCCCAAACCAGCCATGCACTCGAAGCCTTCTTTGCTGGCTGATGATGCACCGCAGGCTGCGGCGGACGATACGGCTGGCCGCCAGGGCGCTGTGGCCGTGCTTGGGTGGGCAAAGCGGCGGGAGCTTGGGAAACTTCAGGCTCCACCTTCACCACCGGCTGCGTGAGGATGCCGTCGAGATCACGCCGCATCTCGCCGACGCTTTGATACCGCGCCTCGCGGTCTTCCATGATCCCTTTGGCGATGATGGCGTCGTAGCGCGGGTCGAGGCCGGGGATTTGCAACGAGGGCAGTTTGAACATGCCCTGCGGGATTTTTCCCGTGAGCATCTGGTAAAGCATGACGCCCACGGCGTAGATGTCGGCGCGATGATCCACCGCAGAACCGAGCATGAGCGCCTCGGGTGCCATGTAATGCAGAGTACCCATCGCCATGCCGCTTTGCG
>CAYMHJ010000706.1:1636-2037 GCA_964390165.1 uncultured Prosthecobacter sp.
GGCCGGTGTTCTGGCTGTGAGTCATCTTTGCCAAACCAAAGTCGGCCACCTTCACCACGCCGTCATAACCGACCATGATGTTGGCCGGTTTGATGTCGCGGTGGATGATCCCACGCTCATGCGCGTATTGCAGCGCATCGCAAACATGCGCCGTGATCGCCATGGCGTGGTCCGTGTGCAGACGGCCTTCCTTGGCGATCATCCGCGCCACATCCGTGCCCTCGATGAATTCCATCACGATGTAGAGCAGGCCGCCTGCGGTCTGGCCGAAGTCGTGCACCGCGACGATGCCGGGATGGTTCAACTTGCCCATCGCCCGCGCCTCGTTCTTGAAACGCTCCGCGAAGCTGGCATCCGCCTCATCGAGCGTGTTGGAGAGGATCTTGATGGCGACGGGGCGG
>CAYMHJ010000707.1:0-2029 GCA_964390165.1 uncultured Prosthecobacter sp.
CGATCACGCAGCCTTCCATCCAGCCAAACTGCTGCACGGAGGCGAGCGAGCGCAGGCGGAGGTAAAACTCCTCCATGGGCGCGAGATTGCCGGGGCTCATGAGGTGAGGTTGCAAGGCGGGCGGCAGGTCGATGCCGGTGGTGAGGGTCTCGAGGTCGCTGCCTTTCACCAGCCGCAGTGCAACGCCCTCGCGCAGCATCTCGGCAGCATCGGCGGGAGTGATGGCGAGCTGATGCACTTGAAACTGGGCGGGAAAGCGCACATCAAGGAGGCCGAGACGGCGGCCCGATTGGGCCAGCGTGACTTCCACCTCCTTCGCATCGCGTTCATCGAGCCCGACGGCGATGCGGAAGTGCGTGGGAGACGCGGCTTCCGGCACAGGGTCCCATTTCAACACCAGCGGGGGTTTGTCCGCCGTGGTGATGGTGGCGAGTCCCCACCCAAAAGGCGCACGCTGCTTCTCCGGCACCGGCAGCTCGGCGGAGGAGACCACGCGGGCGGGATGATGAAGCGCTGGAGCTGGAGCCGTTAAAAGCGCATGGGCCGATACGCTGCCAGTGATGGCGCAGAGCACAGCGAAGGCGGCGGCGTGGAGGTGGAGGCGATGGGGCATGGTGAAAAGTGAATCGGATCATTTTTGAAATGCCGGCGCCAGCGGCTGTCGTGGACGACCACCGCCGCCGATGCTCGTGGGGCCGTTGTTCGCCACGACGTGCAGAGCGACGACCAGACGATTGATTTCCGCGCTCCACGTCGGGCTGCTCATGGAGAAGCCATGCGCGGTCTCGAACTCCTTTTCGGCGTCGCGTTCCACGATGAGATCCCAGGTGTCCCAGTAGGCGTCCTCGGTGAAGTAGGCACCGTAGTCTTGCAGCACCTGGAAAAGCTTCCGCCCGGGCGCGGTGACGATTCCGAGCTGGTCCGCGGTGGTCTCTGGCTTGATTGCAAGCAGGCTGCCCATCACGACATGCGAATGCTGGCCCTTGTATTCCGCCGCCGCATACGAGTCGGCGGCGCGAGCGGGCCAACGCCAGCCGGGGACGCTTTTCGAGTAATGGCAGTAGCGTGCCGCAAACGGATTGAGCTTGATGGCGTGCCGGATGGGTTGCGGGCCGACGAGTTCGCCCAGTCGGAGGGTGCCGCCCAACGTGGACATTTTCGATGCGCCCTGACCGATGGTACTCAAGCCGTCGCCCAAGAGACTGACGGGTCGCCGGTTGGCGTGGTGTTTCATGTGAGCGGGCAGATACACCGGGCCACTGGCCCGAGGGCGGCAAATCTGAGCGCCCTCCAGCACGCTGACGCCGTCCGGCAGCAGGATGGCGAAATTGGCATTCGGCGTGATGCCGTAGGGGTTGTCCTCGCCGATGTCGGGCACCACCCAGTCATCGGGAACGCGCAGGCGAAAGTCCAGCGGCCTGGTGCCGATCCGCTGCTTGAAGCCAGGACTCTCCAGCACCTCGCGCTCGGGATCAGCCGCCCAGGTCTTCACAAGAAACTGCGTGTCCACGCCCACATGCGCGGCGGGTTCCAGATGGGCCGGCTGATACACCGCCTCCGAACCAATCGGCCTGTTCCAGATCGACTCGGGCGCAAAGGGCCACAGCCAAGGATCACGCCCCGGCATCGCGGCTGTGATCGGTGCAGGTGTGGTGCCTGCAGCCAGCAGCGGAGCCAGCGCGGTCGTGCCGAGAAAGGTGCGTCGGTTCAAGGTGCGTCGGTTCATAGTGAAAGTCAGCTCACCGCGTGACCGAATGCCAGGACGTGCCAAGGCGGATGTCACCGAAGGCCGCCGGATCAGGCGCGAGGTAAGTGTCGAGCACGATTTGATCCAGCGATGCCTTGCTGCGTTCGTGGATGAGATTCAAATGCCACTTCTCCGGCTCCAGCAGGCCTGGCGGCTCGTTTTCCTGAAAAACGCGGAAGTGCAACTCGTCGTCGCCATGCTTGCGGGCCACGATTTTCAGCACCCAACGCTGCAAATCGCCTGCGATGACTTTTTCGCGGCTGGTGAATATCTCCCGGTCGT
>CAYMHJ010000708.1:0-2025 GCA_964390165.1 uncultured Prosthecobacter sp.
CCACGCAGTGCGCGGTGCCGATGTTCGCGATGTCGAAGCACTCCATGACGAGCGGCGGTTTCTCCAAACCGAGCTCCTCTTGCAGCTCCTTCACGTCCGCCATGGGATCGATGGTGGACATCACCCGCACTCGTGAACCGCGCTCAAAGCTGCGCGTCGGGGTGATGGTCTTGCGCAGATCCTCCACCATGTCCCGCAGCTCCGCCGCTTTCTCAAAGTCGAGCTTGGCCGCCGCTTTCTGCATCTCCTCCTCCAGCACAGCCAGCAGGTCCTTCATGCCCTTGCCTTCCAGAAAGCTGCAGGCCTCCGTCATCCGCTGCTGATACTCCGCCACGGTCACTCGGCCGATGCACGGCGCGCAGCAGTTTTTGATGATGTCATTGGAGCAGTGCTTGTAGTCCTGTTCGCCGGGCCGGATCGGGCGGCAGACGCGCAGACCGAATTTTTTGGTCAGCCAGTTGATCGTGGTGCGCAGCGCGCCGCTGTGGGCAAAAGGCCCGAAGTAGCGCGCGCCGTCGTCCTTCTTCAATCGCGTGAGCGTGAAGCGCGGGAAGTCATCCTGGAGATGCACGCGCACGAGCAGGAAGCGTTTGTCGTCCTTGAAGCTGATGTTGTACTTCGGGCGGAACTCCTTGATCAGCTTCCCCTCCAGCAGCAGCGACTCCGGCTCATTACGCACCCGGTGGATGTCGAAATCCCAGATGCTGGCGATGAGCGCGCGCGTCTTCCGGTCCGCCAGTTTCGAGCGCGCCGGAGTGAAGTAGTTGCTCAGCCGCTTCCGCAGATCCCGCGCCTTGCCCACATAGATCACGCTGCCGAGTCGATCCCGCATGACATAAACGCCTGGCGTGTGCGGCACGTCGCGCAGCTTTACCATCAGGTCGGGTTTGTTTCGTGGGGAGGGCATGTTCGGGAGACTACGAACCGACCACATCGGCGGCAATGGACTTCTTGAAAATTGAGCCGCCGGATATCGAAAGCGCCAGAGGCGACAGCCAAAGTCCAGACTCATTAGAAGAGCACGCTCCTGAGACTCCAGGCATCTATGACCAGCAAAGCCCAAAAACCAGAAGTCGAGAATCCAGACGCTCGTTTCAAGATTCAGGCGATCTCATGAGGCCGTTTGATCCGCTTCCACGCAGCGGACAAGACTTGACGGATCGGCTCAGACGGGATGGCCAATCTTCCCAGGGTGGCTCCCAAGTCTCTAAAACTGGCATCTTGCCATTGGAAACAACTGCCCCCTTTCACGGTTTGGGAATGGCCAGCACGTTAAATTTGCGCGTGGCAGACCACGGTTGCCAGACACCTTGGACTTGGGCACGGACCTTCCAGCTCCAGCCTTGCAGGTTGGTATGCCCGACATAACCACGCGACAAGTGGCGGTAGCGCGTGCCCTTCAGTTCCTTGGACACAATGGGGAATTTGGCTTTCCCGCCGATCACCCAAAGTTCGTAGGCCGTGGCCCCGGTCACCGGTGCCCAGGTAAACTCCCACACGCGCTCTATCTTGCCGTCATAGGTCCCATTGGGCAGCGTGGCATTGGCGGCAGGGGTCAGCAGCGCAGGCACCGCGTCGGCCGCCCGGGCCGGGGTGATGTTCAGTCCCAGAATCAGGACAGCGGAAAGGAAGAATGGAAAGAACGATTTCATTAGAAGATTGGAAGGGGGCATGTGTTTCATTGGGCGCAACTCCAGAAATTCAGACGCTCGTCGCTAGGCCGCTCACGCTGCAGTTTGATCCGCTTCCACGCAGTGGACAAGACTTTCCTGATCGGCTGAGACGGGATGGCGAGTCTTCCTGGGGTGGTTCTCAAGTCTC
Source organism: uncultured Prosthecobacter sp. (assembly GCA_964390165.1). Classification (GTDB taxonomy): domain Bacteria; phylum Verrucomicrobiota; class Verrucomicrobiia; order Verrucomicrobiales; family Verrucomicrobiaceae; genus Prosthecobacter. The sequence continues at coordinate 1,822 of CAYMHJ010000708.1, forward strand.
TTAAAACGGGAATCTTGCCATTGGAAACACCCCCCTTTCATCAGGTGGACGGGGCCATTTAACGGGGTGAATCGTGTGCTAGCGAGGCGTGTGATTCATTGGTCAACTTTTTGCTGCCTGACCCCGTTCTCCCTCGCCGCCGCCGAAACTTTTGTCAAGCAGTTGCACCCTTCTCTGAAGAAAATGCGTCAAGCGGAAAGTTGT
>CAYMHJ010000709.1:0-2023 GCA_964390165.1 uncultured Prosthecobacter sp.
CTCCGCCGTGATCGGCGTACCGCAAGTGAGGCAGGTGGTGGTGTCGGCATTCATGCGATCAAAGTCCGAACAAATGGTTCATCTCCGCCGCCGCCTCAGCGGGATCAAGAACGGTCATTTCCACCTGCTCCCGCACACATGCACGGAAACGCCGCCGCACCCGATGCACGGCGACGGCGAAAGCCTGTGAGTTCAGACCGATCTGACCGCAGACCTCCTCGTAGCCATCCGCGCTCGAGTCAGCGGTCAGAAACGGCTCCACCGCCGTGAAGACATTCTCACGCCCCGTGGCCCGATATTCATCCCGCAGCACCAGCAGCGCGCGATCCATCAGAACCACGGCCCAGTGTTGATCGAATGCCTCCGCCGGTGTGCTGCCATACGCGGGCTGCTCACGAAACCAGCTCTCACCTTCCTGTGCGGAGAACGGCAGAATGATCTCGCCACCACCGCGCTTCAGCGCCTGCTTGCCTCTCAGATGATCGATGAGAAAGAAATCCAGCGCCCCGAGCAGGAAGGTGCGGAAGCGCCCTTTCTCCCGATCCGCCCGGCCAAAAGCTTCATGCCGCAGCAGCCGCGCAAAAAACTCCTGCGTCAGATCCTGCGCATCATCCGCCGTGTGCCCACGCCTGCGAATCTCCGCATAAATCGGCCGCCAGTAAGCTCGGCAGAGTTCATTCAGCGCCTCACCCACCTCCTGCGAAACATCCCCACCCGCCATCGCGACCAAACTCCAGCGCGTGGTGTCAAACCGCGCGCGTGAGGGATGCGATGCAAAACTGCCTGCTGCCATGGCAGGCTTCATACTAATGAGGCAGACACAATTCAACTGTGCAGCGATGAACTTCGCGTAGCGAGATAGACAGGAACTCGAAATCGTGAAGCGCGAAGCGTTGATGCAGTGAAAAGCTGGGTTGATCTCACTAAGGCGGGAAGATGATGCGGTAATAATCTTCACATAAGTGTCACCCCTCAGGGCGATGCGCATCTCCTCGTGGAGATCGACGGCCATGAAGCCAGCGTGAAAGGCGAGCTAGCCCTGCTGGCGCAGCTCGTCCGCGAGCGCGCCGAAGTCGCTCTCGATCAACTCTTCCGCCAAATCATCGCCTGGAATGGAGCCATCACCGGCGAGCACGGAGTCGGCATCGCCAAAAAGCGCTGGTGGCGCGAGGCCGTGCCAGACGCCACCCACGAAGCCCACCTTCGAATCAAAGCGGCACTCGACCCGAAAGGCATCCTGAATCCAGGGAAATTCCTGGGCTGAGATAACCGACACCTTCGCTAAGCCAGGATCTCCTTGGCCACGCTGCCATAGACATCGGTCAACCGGAAGTCTCGACCGGCATAGCGGTAGGTGAGCTTTTCGTGATCGAGCCCGAGCAGGTGCATGACAGTCGCGTGCCAGTCATGGATGTGCATTTTGTTCAGCACGGCTTCATAGCCGTAGTCGTCAGTCATGCCGTAGTTCATGCCACCTTTGACACCGCCTCCGGCCATCCACAGGGTGAAACCCTTGTTATTGTGGTCGCGGCCATCCTCACCCTGGCTGTGCGGCGTGCGGCCAAACTCGCCCCCCCAGATAACGAGGGTGTCTTGGAGCAGTCCGCGCGCCTTGAGATCGGTGAGCAGGCCGGCGATGGGTTTGTCGATCTGCTTGGTGTTGCGTTCGAGCTGGGCCTTGAGATTGAAGTGCTGGTCCCAATTCCCGTGGGTGATCTCCACGAAGCGCACGCCAGCCTCGACGAGCTTGCGGGCCATGAGACATTGCTTGCCAAAAGTATCCGTCTCGCCGTCGTCGATGCCATACATGGCTTTCGTGGCGGCGGTTTCCTTGCTCAGATCGAGCACCTTGGGGACCTCAGCCTGCATGCGGAAGGCAAGCTCGTAGGACTGGATCACCCCCTCGACCTCCGCACTCACTCCGCCATCCTGGACCATGCGGGACTCGTTCAGCTCCTGCACGAGGTCCAGCTGAATGAGCTGAGCCTCGGAGGAGTATCGGCTGATTTTGATGTTGTCGATG
>CAYMHJ010000710.1:0-2020 GCA_964390165.1 uncultured Prosthecobacter sp.
CTTCGCTCGAACCCTCACCCGGCCTCTCCCAGAGGGAGAGGAGAAGCGCGAGGCGCTGCGGCAGATCTGTCCCAAGATCCCCGACGAGGCGCGGAAGGAGGCGTTGAGAAACGTGCTGCGGCTGGACTTCCCCTCGCTGTTGTCCGCCAACTCCAAGCAATCCCGCACCCTCACCAGCCTGCGCGACACGCGGCTGTCGGAGCTGCTGGGCGGGGAGATTGCAGTTGGAGACATCGCAGCAACCGTTTAACCTGACGCATCCAAACATGGCCACCTCGCAACAAGACATCGAAGCGCATTTGAGCTACGCCTACCTGCACGCGGTGGCTTCTCATGCGGGATACCTTTGCCGGGTCGCGACAACCGCCGAGGACAAGGAAGGGATTGATGCAGTCGTGACCGCGCACGGATTGTTCGCCGGGACATGGCGGACACAAGTCACCATCAACATCCAGCTCAAGGCGACGATTAAAGCCCCAGTGGACGACGGCACGCACCTGTCGTATTTTGTGCAGGGCATCCGGCGTTACGATGAACTACGGAGAGACCACCGGGAGCCGGTGCGGATTCTGGTGGTGCTGTTCCTTCCACCCCAGCACCCGGACTGGCTCACTTGCAGCGAAGAACAGTTGGTACTGAAGCGATGCGCCTACTGGGCCAGCATTCGGAATGCGCCCGCCGCGGACAACGACAGCGGAAAGACAGTCAAGGTGCCGAAGAACCAGCTTTTGAACCCCGAGAACCTGAAGGCGCTTGTCGAGAGACTGGCTCTCGGCAATGACATTCCAAGCTATATTGTGCCATGAGCTACGCGACACTGATTTCACCAACGGACGTGCGGGACTACGCGAAGGTTCGCGGCTGGATTCCCGTGCCCGAAGCCATCCGGGACCGCCTGTTCGTGCTGAACAATCCCACAATCAAGTATCGCCAGATTATTGTGCCGATGGATGTGGACCGGCCGGACTATGACGATGCTCTCCGCATTGCGATTGGAAAACTTGCTGAGGGTGAGGACCGTCCGTTTCAAGCGGTCGAGGCGAGTCTCATGGAGGCTGGAGCCGACACGGTCCGTTTCGGAGTCAGCACACTGCGGAATCTGGAGGACGGGCTGCCGCTGCGCTATGCGGCCCGCGCGATTGATGGAGCGGAGAAGGCATTGCGGGCGGCCGCTTGCAGTGAGGTGCAACGCCAGCCGTTTCATCCGAAAATGAAACGCTCGGAGGCGCAAAAGCTCGTGGATTCAGCTCAGATGCGGCACACCGAATCGGGTAGTTTCGTGCTGAAGGTCGCGTGCCCAGTGGACGCGATACCGGACGACAGCCCGCTGATGCCTCGCCCGCCGTTCGTTCGCAGGGCCGTTCTCGGCATGGCTGAGGCGGTCCGCAACCTCATCGGCGCTCTGGAAGCAGACACTCTGGACAAGCTGGTCGAAGAGGCAAAGAAGGAGGGGCAGTCACCGCTTTCGGCAAATCTGTGTGAGGGGTTGCTGGCGTTCCAAGACAATGACTTGCGAGCTAATCTGGATTTCTCCGTGTCCTGGTCAGCGCGGTTGGAAATGCCGCCGCCTGCACTTTTGGGCAAGGCGAGAATCCAGTGGGACTATTTTCCACGAATCGAGCAGGTCCGCACGGCCCTTCGCCCTGAACAGGCACCAAGGGAGCAAACATTCGTCGGGATCGTTGACGAATTGAAAGGCGAACTCGGCGCAGACGAGCAGCGGGAAGGCGAGGTGAGTCTCGATTTGCTGGTGGATGGTGAGAGCGTCCAGGCGAAGGTGAATCTGGGCGTGGAACAGCATCGCGAAGCTCACAAAGCCTACGGACAAGGGAAGACCTACGTGAAGGTGACCGGTTTGCTCCATCCCGGGAATCAGCCACGCAAATTGACCGATGTGAAGGAGTTTGTGATTTGGCAAAAATAGGTCGCTACCTGATGCCATGCTCACCGAAGCCACCGTCGAAGACGCCGCCCTGACGTGGTTCGGGGAGCTGGGCTACTCCTGCCTTGGGGCAGAAGC
>CAYMHJ010000711.1:0-2009 GCA_964390165.1 uncultured Prosthecobacter sp.
CATTTTGGGTTGAGCCTCGTTGCGCAACGAAGATCAAAGTCCTGCTGCCTGCTTCCACGCCAGATCCATGTCGGCGCTTGTCATGCCGAGTGCCGCTCCGAGCTGGGTCACCAGTGGATGATCTCTCTGATAGTCGCTCGAAAACTCCCACTCGATCTGTGCGGTGGTGCGTTGTGGTTCGGGCAGGGCTGCGATCAGCGATGGGATCTGTTCCAGCAAGCCAGCGCCATGGAGCCAGAGACGTAGCTGCCGTGCGGTGATGGCCGGCAGGCGAGCGCGGAGACGAGTCTGTTCTGCGGTAGCCAGCGCGGCAGTGATCTGCTCCTCGCTGGGCAGTGGAGATCCATCCGCCGAGATGTAGCTGCCACCCGGTTTCATGATCAAGCCCCTGCCCATCTGGCGCATGGCGAGTGACAGGCGGGCGAACTGGCGAGCCGTATCGCCCGTCATGGAAACTGAGTTGGAGGTGATCGTCATCATGGGAGTTAGCCGTCTTCTCGGCGGTTGGCGAAATGGGACCGGATCGCATAGCGCAAGCCGAACGGTGCTGCGGGTGTCCAGGTCAGCAGACCGTTATCGGCGTGAGTCAGGTGGATGGAAGGATCGAGCGTCTTGATCAAGACATCGTTGCGCTCCAGGTAGCGCCGGTCCTTCAGTTCACCGTGCCAGAGGTGACTGGCCGTGCCAGGCACACAACCCATGGCGCGACCTTTGATCCAAGCCTTCACTGGAGTGGCCCAGGCATCGTAGTGGGCACGCAAAGCCGGGTTCATGACGATGTGGCCGGGCTGGTCGTAGCCGAGGACAGCGGAGGCAAAGCCCACATCACCATTGCCCACCACCAGGTGCTCGTAAAGGCCTCCGCGTCGCTGTGTCCACAAAGCACGCCTTGCCGCCATGGCGAAGCCTGGATGCGCGACACAGCGATGCAGCAGATCGGGCTCCTTACCGATGCCTGGGCGTTCCATGCTCACGCTGTCATCGTGGGCGAGCCATTGAGCTTTGGAGAACGGCTGGAGGACTGGGAAAAAGTCCAGGGCGCGGGCGGTTTGATCGAACCAGTGCTCGTTGCTGAAGAGGATGTCTGCGTCCACCCAGGCCAGCGCCTCAAAGTGGCCTGGCACCATGGTTGCTGCGATGTTCAGCAGACATTCCTTCTGCATCATCACCTGGTCATTGTCGGCGGTGATCTGCTGCCAGCCGGGCATTCCTGTCGTTTGCAGGGGATGCCCTGGCAGTTGAGCCTCCACCCCGTAAACAGGCAGACCTTTGGTGACCTCCAGAAAGCGGTGCAGGTTTTTCCGAGGCCGCTCAAAGCCGAACCAGTTGTAGTGACAGGTGATGATGGCGAGTTTCATCGGTTAGTTCGTGTAGCGCCCACGGACTCGCAGCCACAGACCGTTGAAAGTTGGCAGAGTGCTGTAGGCATCGGGCAAGCCGGTGTCGAGATAGACATCGAGCTTCGACCCAGCAGGCATGGTTAAAGCGCCATTGGCGAGAAGAGGAATGCCAAGGCCCTTGGCATCGCTGTTCGGGAAGTATTCATAAAACCAGAAGGACTGTGCATAAAGGCCGCCAAGGGACGAAGAGTTCGGCGCGTCGGTGCCATAAATGATGATGTTCGACTGGAAGAAATAGTCCGCCATTCGCGGAGTCGCATTGCGCATCGCAAGGCCGATGTGCGTGATCACCGCATCACGCGGCAGAACGAAAATCGAGCTGGATTGAAGCGAGTCGTAACTGGTTTGGCTACTAAGCTGCAAAGGGATGAGCAGATCGAACATCTGTCCCGAGGCTCCATTGCTCTGCACGAAAGCCACGAGGGCGGCATTGTCGCTCGGACTGCCGCTGTTGATCTGCGACCAGGCATGATTGTGTCCGCTTGGCGGAAACGTGCTGGGTTTGCCCGTCACCTCATTCCAGGAGCTTGGGAAGGAGGTGGGTTTGCCGGTCACGTTCGACCAGGTCACTGTGGGATTGCTGGCACCACCGGCACTGTTGATGGTGAT
>CAYMHJ010000712.1:0-2009 GCA_964390165.1 uncultured Prosthecobacter sp.
CCTAACCATGCGCTGCAGCGAACCCGGCCATCGCGTCGCGGTTGCAAGCGAACGCCCTCGTGGGCCGGGTCGCTGAGCTTTGGTCGTTCGCCTAGCTTTGTGAGCCATGACCCCAGCATCCCCCACGACGAAGGGTTTGGCCGAGTTCGGCAGTCTTTCGCCGCTGTCGAGGTTTTCGGGGAAGTCCCACTTTTGGCCTGGTCTTTTCTTCGCAGATCAGATAGCCATGACGCCATGACCCCACCCAACACAACCCTCCCAAGGCGAACAAGGCGCTGGTGGCAACGGCTCGTAGGGCACGTGTCGTGCAATCAAAGTCATCCCCTCGCCGTCGCCACAGCTTGATCGTTAGCCGTCATTGCGCGCATCTCGTGAAACGACTCATCATCATCTTGGCGGTAGTGACTGTGAGCGTAGTCGTCTTGGCTTCCTGCATTGTTGACCGCATTCCACCACGCGCCATGACCGCGACTCGTATGCAGGTTCTCAAGCGGCGCGTTTTGCAGTATGCGCAAGCACATGGCCAGTTGCCCGCATCGTTGGCAGCATTGCCGCCGATGGAAGGTTACGACAGCAGCGTGCAGGACGGGTGGAAGCGAGACATTGTCTTTGAGGTTTCAGCATCCGGTGTGGTTTCATTCCGCAGCCTTGGTCGAGATGCTGCCGTTGGTGGTTCAGGCGAGGATGCAGACATCGTTCGGTCTTTTCCCGCTCGTGACGCCCAAGGCAAGTGGAGCGACGAGACGGTGGAGTGGTCAGAAGACACATTCCGAAAATGACGGCTAACAAGACGCTGCAGGCAACAGCCGCTGGCCCTCTCCGTTCAGAGGGTTCGGGTTGTTTCACGTTTCCTTTGCGCTCAACCGTTGCCGCCGCGTCTGTGCCTGAGCTTGATCGTTCGCCCCAAAAATGATTTCTGCATCCGACATCAAGTTCGATCTCGACGAGCGAGGGTGGCGGAGGGCATCAGCGCCAGAGGGGTATACTGCGCTCGAAGAGTTCTTCGTCGCGGATCTCCAGAGCAGCACAAGCTGGATTCGAGACTTCATTGCGAAGGCATCCGAGATCGTCAGCGGAGATCGCAAGTGGTTTGAGAGGGACGGGAACACTTGTATCGTCGATGTGAAGCCAGATGTGACGACGATCGATCACCAGTATTTCGAGACGATTTGCACGGTTCCCACTGAGGTGCTGATTGAGATGACACGGCGTTGGCAGACCTTTGTTGGAGAGACGGAAGCCCAACGAAAGACCAAGGCGAACAAACCGCAGCACCCAACCGCCTGACCCGCTCCGAGTCGAGTTTTTACCGTGATTACAACCCTCAACCCACAGTCAACGCGCGGCTGCCGTCAGGCGGTTGGTGTGCTATGACGTTCTGCCAAAAAATGAAGACGCTCCTAAGACTCATGATAGTCCTCGCAGCCTTTCATTCGCCCGCCTTCGCTGGAGGCGGCAGTGAGGATGTCATAGCCGAGCTAAATGGATGGAAGTTGCGGATTGGAGGCGGAGGAGGATCTGAGGCGTATATCGAGCGTGAGACCAATGGAGTTCATTTTCACGGAAGGATTCAGTTTGAGCAGTTCTGGGACTACTTTTTGATTCTCAAGGGGCTGCCTAGAAGCCCTCACAACAAGCCGACCATGATTTGGATCGCGGACGAGAACGACAAGGATGATCCTACCCCATCCTATCTCGACGCCGACAGAGCTTTGCCAATCCTCCAGTTGATGCTTTTGACTCATCGGGCGAGGATCACGAGCGACTCGGCCGAAGCCTTGGAGAACGAACTCAACTCTCATTCACCGCTTCCCAAGCATCTTCAGCCCAACGCCAACTTCCGCTTCACCGTGAAAACCAACAATGCAGAACAAGTCAGTGGTGGCAACGGCGAACAACGCCGCTAGTTCGCTTCGCTCTGGATGCCTTTAACCCCGCCGTGCCACACTTCAAACGTTAGGCCAAGAAACCAAGTCCGCAGTGAAGACCTTCAACATCGTCGAAGACCG
>CAYMHJ010000713.1:0-2005 GCA_964390165.1 uncultured Prosthecobacter sp.
GCGCGCGATTTGCCAGGCATCTTGCCTCTTGCCACCTTGCCTCAGGTCCCGGATGCGCTACTTCAACGGAGATTATGCTTCAGGAACAGCCTTCAGTTTAAACTTCGTCAGCATCCACTCGAGCACCGCCTTCTGGTCTTCAATGTTGGCGCGACGAATCTGGGCGAGGAGTTGAAGGCGGTCCGGCTTGATCGGAGCGGCGTTTTGCAGGCCCTCGTTGCAGTTGCTGCAGACAGCGCGGAGGTTGGATGGAGTGTCTTCGCCGCCTTTTGATTTGTCCACGATGTGGCCGAGAGTGAGTCGGATGGTCCGGGTCGGGTTAAATGGATCGGTGTCACCGGCTGCGACGCCGCACATTTGGCAGGTGTAGCCGTTGCGCTCTAGGACGATAGCCCGGGTTTCCTTGGATATTTCTCGCTTGAAGGCGGGACGGCGCTTGGTGCTGGCTAGGATGTACTCGCCGGGTTTGAGGTCGGAGCGGTCTTTGTGGGAAAGGATGTCGTAGCCTTGCTCATCACGAAGTTCTCTCACTCGACGCGCCCACTCGGATGCCCCGCCAGCTGCGTCTTGGAGCTGCTTGCTGTTCACCTTCTGCCCTTTGTGTTGCAGGAGGAAATCGAGGATTAGCGCTTTGGAGCCTTGCTTTTGGGCCATGTTTTGAATTTAGCGGGTTCTTCGAGAAGTCTCATCTGAGTCTCGACTGTCTCGGCATTGTCTGAAATGTGTTTGCGTTTGAAGGCGGCCACGATGCGCCTGCCGACAGCTTTGGCGACGGGTGGAGGAAACGCGTTGCCTACTTGGCGATAGGCCGTGGTCTTCTTGCCACTGAACTGCCATTCGTCAGGGAAGCCTTGGATTCGAGCAACCATGCGAACGGTGAGTCTCGGCATTTTATCTTCAGGGAATGTGACATCTGGTGCCTCGTCGGCGAGTCCCATGCCATCAACCCCTAGCTCTCGCCATTGACCTTTCGCTCGTGTGGGGCCGAGGTCTGGGCCTCCGTGCTTCTTTGACCCGCCAACAAGGGTCGGAGCAATGCCATTGGCACGCTCCATCCAATCCTCAGTACCGAGCCAACCATTGGCTCCCATGAGATCAACGAGTGTCTCTCCGACTGTGGGCGGTAAGGTGGTGCCACGCGGCCAGGCGAAGTGCATCATGTCATCAGGCCTTAGGGCAACGAGGATGAAGCGCGGGCGCAACTGCGGCACGCCGAAGTCGGAGGACTGAAGCACTCGCCATTCTGCCTCGTAGCCAAGCTTCGAAAAGCGCTTCAAGAGATCTTCTCGGTAGTCTTTGAACTTCGCCGAGGCGAGTCCTTGGACGTTCTCCAGCAGGACGGCACGCGGCTTGATCTTCGCAATAATGTTCAAGGCGGTGGGAAACATGTCGCGTTCATCGTCACCACCTAACTGCTTGCCAGCGATGCTGAAAGGCGGACAAGGCACGCCCCCAGCGATCAAGTCCACGTCCCCATAGGCTTTGGGGTTGAACTCGCGAATGTCCTGCTGAATGACATTCCAGTTAGGGCGATTCAGGCGAAGGGTGGTGCAATACTGCGGCTCATACTCAACGACACCGACGTGGTGAAATCCGGCACCTTCGAGGCCGAGTGCTTGGCCGCCTCCGCCAGCGCATAGTTCAAGGGAAAAGAAACTCATGATGAGCCGATATTGACCAGACAACGAACGCTTGTCCACCAGAGCGTTTGAATTGCAAGACATGCGGCGCTGCTGGAGAAAGATGCCGAACAGAACAAAGTGTCTGTCCCTCAGTGGCTCCGTCCCTCAGTGGCTCTCCGCGAGAATCGAAGCCATGCCCCAGCCCGACAAATACGGCCTCAGCCAGCGCCTCTGCACCCTGCCTTCCGCCGGTGCAAACGTGGCGAATCAGTAGCCCAAGGAACGGGGGACTCTGTCTCCCTCTCTTCCCTCTTCGTTGCAGGGGAAAATCTTGATCCTTGTCCTGTTCCTTGTCTTCATCCTCCGAGGAAAGGCTGAAGATG
>CAYMHJ010000714.1:0-2004 GCA_964390165.1 uncultured Prosthecobacter sp.
TGGCTGCACGGGCTCGGACGTCCTCCAGCAGGGGCAAGAGGCGAGCCTTGGAGCCGCCACGTTTGCAGTTGATGTAAAGCAGCTCCACGCCGTCCACGCCGAGGATGTCCTCCTCGGTATCGGGACCGTTGCGGTCACCGACATTGGCGGACCAACGCAGGTCCCGGAAGAGGCCGCTTTTCTGCGCGGCATCGCAGACGATGACCTCCCACCAGGCACCCGTGAGGAATGCGGCGCAGTGTTGTAGGGAAGCGACGGCGGCGAAGTAACGCGCGTTGAAGTCCGTGACCTGATGGCCGGAAAGGTGGTCCAGCTCGGCGCGGCTGGTGTCGGGGAGGAGAACCTCGCTGTCTGATGGGCCAGGGCGCAACAGTCCGGCCTCGACGGCGAGCCGGGCCACTGGGGCAGGCAGAGAAATGGCTTTGTCAAAAAGGGGCAGCCAGTCCTTCGGCGTGCGCGGCTCCATCCCTTTCGGGAAGATGCCTGCGGGGCCGTGCAGGGCGGCATGGGTGGCCTCTTCATCTGCGATTTCATGAAACAAATGCTCGGCCAGCGGCAGCATGGCCTGCCAGGGTTTTCCACTGGTGATGCGGGACACTCCGTTGGCAATGCCGAGCACGTCCACCCGCAGTTGACTGCGGAGGGGAGTAAAGCTCCAGTCACCCGCGAGCAGCGTGTTCGTCTCGGGACTGGTGGCCCCGTCCACGAAACATGCGTCCATGGTGTCCACATAGAGGGAGGGGACTTTCTGCGTCTGTGCGGCTGCAAAGGCGCCTATGCTCATCAGCTTGGTGCCGCCCGTGAAATTCACCACGCTCAGCCCCTCGGTCTTGTTTTTGGCAAGTGCGTCGGCCACCGCATTGAAGCATTCGGGGATGCCTGGCATGGCGGAGAGCTGGATGGCTTCCAGCTCAGGATCAAGCCCCGCCGCCTTGGCCGCCGCCTTCAAAACAGCCGAGCGTGCTGCCGTCTTGGGCGTGACGAGGTGAATGAGCTTCCGCGGCTTGAGCCGGAGGATGGGCAGCAGGTTTTGGATGGTCTGCTCGCTGATGAGTTGGATCAGAGTGAGGGGCTGCATGGAGGACTTTGTAGCGGCGACTGGCAGTCGTCGTGGGTGGATCAGGCTATCTTTCCGTCAGGGAAACTAACGACGATTGCCAATCGCCGCTATGGGGCGGATGTCCGGGGATGTTTCAGAAGGTGGGCACGCTGGCCAAAGTGCGGGGTTGGGATGCCAATCTGCAACTCCAGCCTCTGCATTCTGGCGAATGCGCCTACGCGCCTGAGCCGGGCTGCCGGTGCTGCTGGATGAAGCGCTCCACCGCCTCGGTGCCCAGGCCCTCGATCAAGAGGCCGAGAACGTGGAAGCGCTGCGTGTCATCCCAGAAGATCTTGCCGTGGATCATCTCCATCTTCTCCGGCATGTCCGCATGGTAAAACCGCTCCCGAACCTGCTCGATGGGCAGGTCTGCGGGCTGAGGAGTGAAGTGCCAGGGGGTCATGGGAGGATGGGTATCCAGGAGACACTGCCGAGAGGATGCCCCCTGAGGGCACCATGGGCGGAGGCCATGTCTGCGGTAGAAAGTTTAGGACCAGTAAGAAGGAGAACGGGACCAGTGGAGAAAAGCGCGACCTTCATTTTGAGCGGAGAAGGCTGACGCGTGGGCTTGATGTCTCCGAAAAGACGCGGGCTGCCGCCGACGGTATCGGACGCGGCGTGGCGGAGTTTAAGTGCATCGTTCTTCTCATAGGCGAGGCTTTTGTCGTTTAGGATAGCGGCATCCACCTGCTGGACAGGCTGTTTATAACCGAGTGTGTTCAGTGTGGTCTTCAAAGCTGGGGCATCCTGGGGCACCCATGAACCGCTCGGCCAGACGCTTCCTGCAGCACGGGCAGAGCGCAGACCGAGAGTTCCGAGGAGGAGCCAAAGCTTGGTGGCTTTTTCGGCGTGCTCCCATTGGGTGCCGCTGCAACCAGGGAGCCGCGTGAGAACGAGCGTGGCGC
>CAYMHJ010000715.1:0-1998 GCA_964390165.1 uncultured Prosthecobacter sp.
CATTCCACTCGGGGATGATGTTGTTGATCGGGCAGCCGCTGGCCATGCCGCTGATCATCACGCCGCTGTGGCAGAAGGGGATGCCGCAGTCCATGCAGCGTGCGCCTTGGTTTTTGAGCTGCTGCTCGGGCAGGTGCAGATGGAATTCCTTCCAATCTTTGATGCGGAGCAGTGGATCGCGGTCTGCGGGGAGTTCGCGGTCGAATTCGATGAAGCCGGTTGGTTTTCCCATGGTCTCTGGTCTGTGAAAAAAGTGATGTCTGTGGGGTTCGGGTCGGGCGGGGCTAGATGCTAGCTCCCACCGATGCGAGCGACGTCGCGGGCGTTGGCTTCAAAGGCGGCGTTCAGGGCGTCGTCGCCGGTGAGGCCGTCGGAGGTGGCTTTTTTGATGGCCTTGAGGACGCGGGCGTAGTCACGAGGCATCACTTTGACGAACTTCGGCACCATCTGCTCCCAAAGGGCGAGGACCTTGAAGGCCTTCTGGCTCTTGGTGAGGTCGGCGTGCTTTTTGATGAGTTCGTAGAGAGCTTCGATCTCTTCTTTGTCATCGAGCTTTTCGAGATCGGCCATGCTGGTGTTGCAATGGTTGGCGAAGTCGCCCTCCTCATCGAGCACATAGGCGACACCGCCGCTCATGCCTGCGGCGAAGTTGCGGCCCGTGCTGCCGAGGACGACGACGCGGCCTCCGGTCATGTATTCGCAGCCGTGGTCGCCCACGCCTTCGACGACGGTATCGACGCCGCTGTTGCGGACGGCGAAGCGCTCGCCAGCCCTGCCGCGCAGGAAGAGCTCGCCACTCGTCGCACCATAGAGCGCGGTGTTCCCAGCGATGATGTTTTCTTCGGCGGCAAAGGTGGAGGCTTCCGGCGGATAGATGACGATGCGACCGCCGCTGAGGCCCTTGCCGATGTAGTCATTGCCATCGCCTTCGATCTCGAGCGTGACGCCCTTCGGAACGAAAGCGCCGAAGCTCTGACCGGCGGTGCCTTTGAACTTGAGATGCACGGTTCCGTCCGGCAGGCCGTGCCAGTGGCGCTTGGTGATTTCGTTGCCGAGGATCGTGCCGACGGTGCGGTTGACGTTGCGGATGGAGAGCTCGGCAGTGACTTTTTCGCCCTTCTCGATGGCTGGTTTGCAGATGTCGAGGAGCTGGGTGATGTCGAGACTGCGGTCGATGCCGTGGTCCTGGATCTCGGTGCAGAAACGGCCCACGTCGTCGCTGACATCGGGACGATAGAGCAGGTTCGTGAGGTCGATGCCTTTGGCTTTCCAATGCTCGACGGCGGCGCGAGGCTCCAGCACATCCGTGCGGCCCACCATTTCATCGAGCGTGCGGAAGCCGAGTTCGGCCATGAGTTCGCGCACTTCCTGGGCGATGAAGCGCATGAAGTTCGCGGCGTATTCGGGATCGCCACTGAATTTGGCGCGGAGCTGCGGGTCCTGGGTGGCGACGCCGACGGGGCAGGTATTCAGATGGCAGACGCGCATCATGATGCAACCGAGCGTGACGAGCGGAGCGGTGGCAAAGCCGAACTCCTCAGCGCCGAGCAAGGCGGCGATGACGACATCGCGGCCGGATTTCATCTGGCCGTCTGCTTCGACGACGATACGGCTGCGGAGGTTGTTCAGCACAAGCGTCTGGTGCGTCTCGGCAAGGCCGAGTTCCCAGGGCAGGCCGGCGTGTTTCACGGAGGTCTGCGGGGAGGCGCCGGTGCCGCCGTCGAAGCCAGAGATGAGCACGACATCGGAGTGCGCCTTGGCCACGCCGGCGGCGATGGTGCCGACGCCGACTTCGGAGACGAGCTTCACACTGATGCGAGCCTCGCGGTTCGCGTTTTTCAGGTCGTGGATGAGCTGCGCCAAGTCCTCAATGGAATAGATGTCATGATGTGGAGGCGGCGAAATGAGGCCGACGCCCGGCGTGGAGCCACGCACCTTGGCGATCCAGGGATACACCTTCGAACCAGGAAGCTGGCCGCCTTCACCGGGCTTCGCGCC
>CAYMHJ010000716.1:0-1989 GCA_964390165.1 uncultured Prosthecobacter sp.
TCCTGCGCCCGATCTACTCCAAGACCACCAACTACGGTCACTTCGGCAAGATCGATGATCCCGACATCACCTGGGAAATCACCAATAAGGCCGAAGCGCTCAAGAAGGCCGCGAAGTAATTCGCAGCGACCGCTGATTCATGACTGAAGCCGCGCAGTGAAAACTGCGCGGCTTTTTTCGGTATTGGCGGGACACAGATCCCGATCTGATCATTTCTCCTCCGGCTCCTCTTCCACCAACATACCTGGGAGCGCACGCGCCTTGTCCGCATAACGGTCAAAGCGGTTCGAGAGGATGAGCAGAGTCGGAGCCCACAGCCCCACAAAGATACCGAATCTCTCGGCATGGGCCTGCTCCTCCGGTGCTTCGCCATTTAGGAACCACCAGATCCAGATGGAAAGGACGATGGAAAGCATGCCTGCCTGGAAGCAGATCGTGCTGAGTGTGCGGCAAATGTTTGGGTTCATGCATGGAGGCTAACGGCCCGGCCCGGCTGCCCACAAGACCGAAACAACATCGGGCCAATCAACGGCAAGATGGGCGGATTCGGAGGAGCCTCACTGTTTTCGATTTGGCTGAAATCTCCCCTGCCCCGCCGCGTTTCAAGCCGCTCGTATGAAACGCTTCGCCTTCCTCCTCTCCGCCCTCTGTTCTCCGCTCTTTGCCGGTGAAGCTGAAGACATCCTCGCTGAATCCGGCGTCAAAGGCGGCATCGTGGTCCATTTGGGCTGCGGAGACGGCACGGTGACGCAGAAGCTGCGGGCGAATGATTCCTACCAAGTCCAGGGCCTCACGAAAGAGGCGGACAAGGTGCCTGCGATCCGTGATTCGCTCTACAAGGCCGGTGTCAGCGGCGCGGTGGCCGTCTCCGAGTGGAATGGCAAGCATCTGCCTTACATCGAGAATTATGTGAACCTTCTCGTCGTCGAGGACGCGGCTGCCGTTTCCAAAGAGGAGATCGACCGCGTGCTCACGCCGCTCGGCGTGGCGATGGTGAAGAAGAATGGCGCTTGGGAGAAGATCACCAAAGCATGGCCGAAGGACATGGATGAGTGGACGCACTACGCCTACGATTCGAAGGGCAATCCCACGTCGAAGGACATGCTCGTCGGACCGCCTTCGCGGATGCAGTGGGTGGGAAATCCGCGTTGGAGTCGGCATCATGACCGCATGTCGTCGGTCAGTGCGCAGGTCTCGGCAGGTGGACGCACGTTTTACATCATCGACGAGGGCAGCCGCATCTCCATTCTCATGCCGGCAAAGTGGATGCTCATCGCTCGCGATGCCTTTAATGGCACCGTTCTTTGGAAAAAGCCGATCCCGGAGTGGAGCACGCATCTTTGGCCGCTGAAGTCAGGCCCCACACAGCTCACTCGCCGCCTCGTGGCCATGGGTGACAAAGTCTATGTGACCATGGGCATCACCGCGCCGATTTCCTGCTTCGATGGCGGCACGGGCGCACTCGTCCGCGAGTATCCGCAGACGAAGGGCACGGAGGAAATCATCATGCGCAACGGCACCATCTACGCGCTGGTGAACAAGGAAGCCTGGCGCTTGAACCAGGAGTTCGCCGTGCAGCAGCAGAGCGATCAGAAGCGTGTGGAAACGGAGTTCAACTGGGATGGCAAACCGAAGCACCTGCTCGCCGTCGATGCGGAGAGCGGCAAGACCTTGTGGGAGCAGGAGGACCGCATCGCGCCCGTCACGCTGGCGCTCGATGACAAGCGCGTGGTCTATTACAATGGCGATGGCATCGCGGCTCGTGATGTGAAGACCGGCGAGGTGAAATTCACTACCGATCCCACGAAGCGCCGCGCCTTGTATGAGTTCAATTTCGCACCCCGGATCGTACTCCACAATGACGTGATCATTTACGCAGGTGGTGATGGTGCAATGAAGGGCATGAACGCCGAAACCGGCAAAGACATGTGGACCGCGCCGCATGAAAAGAGCGGCTACCGCAGTCTGGAGGACGTCGTCGTGGCGCAG
>CAYMHJ010000717.1:0-1989 GCA_964390165.1 uncultured Prosthecobacter sp.
ACACCGTCGGCCCCATCTGGAACGGCGGCAAAAGCGGCGAGGCGGACAAACTCCGCGCCTGCTACACGAACTCCCTGCGCCTCGCCGCCGAAGCAGGCCTGCAAAGCATCGCCTTTCCGTGCATCTCGACTGGCGTGTATGGCTTCCCGGCGGATCAGGCGGCTGAGATCGCCGTCGAGAGCGTGCGGGTGTTCTTGGAGACACCGTGCTCCATCCAAACCGTGATCTTCTGCTGCTTCAGCGCGGCGAATCGTGCGCAGTATGAACATCTCTTGGAGGCTTGATGACATGAAAGACTCTCTCCCAGCTCGAAAGCATGGTTTCCAGATGTCTGCTTTCGACGGCGTCGTGTTGCTGCTCGGCATCATCTTGACCATCTGGCTGAGGAATGAAGCATTTCCGCTCTGGTGGATCGTTCCGATGGCGCTGGGGCATTTCTTCATATTTTGCAATGTCTTCCTCGTCTGGCGCAGACTCGAGCTGGTGTGGGCAGCGGTGTTGGTCGTCCTCATCAGCGGTCATCTGGCGTTCGGGCACACCGATTGGTTGTCTCCCCTGATGATGCAGATGCCGGTTACACTGATCGTTCTTTGGCTCCAACTCCGATCGCCTTGGTATCACGGCATCTTTGCCCGGCAGATTAATCCCCGACTGGATCACTTCCTCGCAAACGAACTCTGAATTCCGCCCTCGCTTATACCTCCCATGACTTCCCCTTCCATCCTCGGCTCACTGCTCGGCACCGCTGTGGGCGATGCGCTGGGGTTGTCGTATGAAGGCATGTCGAGAAAACGGGTGCGTGCCTTCGGCGAGATCTGGCATCGGTTTCTGCTCGGACGTGGCATGTTCAGCGATGACACGGAGCACACGCTGATGCTCGCCGCGGCAATGCATGCACATCATGATGATGTGAGGGCGTTTCAACGCGGCTTCGCGTGGAAGCTCCGCTGGTGGTTACTCGGGATGCCTGCGGGTGTGGGCCTGAGCACGGCGAAGGCGATTCTGCGTCTCTGGCTTGGGTTTCCACCGTCGAAATCAGGTGTGCGCTCCGCTGGCAACGGTGCCGCGGTGCGCAGTGCCATCGTGGGAGTGTTTTGGGCGGATGACGGTGCCAAACGTCGCGAGTTCGCCCTCGCCGCCTGCCGCGTCACCCACACCGATCCTCGCGCGGAGGAATCCACACTCCTTGCCACTGAAGCCGCCGCGATGGCCTCGAAGGGCTCGCCAAACGAAGAGGCGCTTTCGACACTGGAGACTTTTGTCACTAGCGAGGAGATGAAAGCCCGCTTTGCAGCTCTGAAAGCCGGTTTGGAGGCTGGAACCGGTGTTTTAGAATACGCGGCACAAATCGGCTGCGGAAACGGTGTGAGCGGTTTCGCGCCCAATACGGTCGCGGTGGCACTCTACGCGTGGTTGCGACATCGCGGTCAATTTGAGAGTGCCATTCGTTCCGTCATCGAATGCGGTGGGGATACGGACACCGTCGCCGCCATCACCGGCGGCATCTGCGGAGCCGAAGTCGGCGAGAACGGCATCCCGCCCGCGTGGATCGGCGCCATCCGCGACTGGCCGCGCTCGGTAGCGCATATTCGCGAGGTCGGAGCAGCACTGACAGAGAACTCCAAGCCTATGCCGTGCGTTTTCTGGCCATTTGTGCTGCTCCGAAACGTCGTTTTCCTCGCCGTTGTGCTGCTGCATGGCTTCCGGCGTTTGCTGCCGCCGTATTGACCACCAACACTTACCCCACCGCACTGACATCCAGCTTCACGAAGTCGAGCAACTCTTCGCTGCTCATCGCGGCGAGCAGTTTTTCGGCTCCTGTGCCGTCGCCGATCAAATCCTGGGCGAGGCTCATTTTTTCTTCGATCAACGCGTCGATACGCTCCTCGATGGTGCCTTGGCAGACGAATTTGTGAACGAAGACGTTCTTTTTTTGGCCGATGCGGAAGGCGCGGTCGGTGGCTTGGTTTTCGACGGCGGGGTTCCACC
>CAYMHJ010000718.1:0-1976 GCA_964390165.1 uncultured Prosthecobacter sp.
TCGAAGTCGTCGAGTTCCCCGAACTCGGCATGGAAGCCATCTGGAAGATCGAGGTCGAAGATTTCCCGGCCTTCATCCTCATTGATGACAAGGGGAATGACTTCTTCCAAAGCGTCGGGCCGGGGTGCTCGGTGAAGCATTGAGGCAGTGCCTTTTAATTTTGGCCATGAATGAGACAGACCTTCATGAATTGCTGCAAGTCGCATGGTCGGAGTCGCAGGGCGATTGGGACATGCACGAGCAAGTTCTTCATCGAAAACTGATGGTCCTGCCGCTCGCCGACCTTGTTGATTTCAACGTCATCCAAACCAACCGACGCCGGCTTGCATTCACTCCCTTGTTGATCAACGCCGCCTTCATGGTTTGGGATGGGGCGCTAGGGAATGATGGCTTCTTGGATTTCACAGATAACCTATCCGTCATTCCAAACGATTTGTTTGAGGCGATCATAGCTGATGCAGACAGAGTGATTGAAGTTCCGGACCTGTGGACACCCCACGAAGGGCATTTTTGGCACCTTCCATTCAAAGTCTTCGATGAACAAAGCCGTGTAAAAGCCGGAACTGATTTGCTGAATGAGTATTTGCCTCCAGATAACCGGCCCGCTGATCTATGGACACGGCTAAAAGGGCATCCGAACCGTCAAACAGCCCAGAGCATGCTTCCTCGCCTTTATGCACGATTTGGCGAATCAGCTTTTGCTTAGGAGGGTATCGCCGAGCCGGAGGCTCGAAAGAGATTAGCCGGTGGTGAAGGTCGCGGAGCGACCGGGAACCACCGGAAACGGACCGCCCCACCACCCCCGATACGGGATGCGCCCCGGCAGGGGCGCGAGAAGCGTGCGAATGTTCCCCGGCGATGTTGCCCGCCAGACCCCACGTGCCCTTCTCGCGCCCTTCCAGGGCGCGGCGGCGGTTTTGGGGTGTTGGGCGCGTGCTGATCCGGTGGTTTCACCACCGGTTAATTTCTCGCGTGCCTCCGGCACGGAATCTGGAGTGATGCAGAATGGCATATGATGGGCTTCTCTTGCGTAGCCCGACTTACCATTGGCAGGCAGAAAACGGCGCTGAATCTTCACCCGCCCTCAGGCCGCCAAGGCTGCATGATCATAGCTACATGTGACTGGTGCCACAGGCTCCACCGACGTCTCGTTGAGCCCGGCGAAGATCGCCCAGGGATCGCTGTGTGAGGTCCAGGGACAGGCGGCGTGCTCCTGAAGATGCTGATAGAGGCGGATGCATCCGACGATTCCTCCCAGCTCCAAAGCACGCTGGAAGTCGGCCCGAAAGTCGCCCAGCAAGGTGTAAGCCTGATCTCCGAGCACCATCATGGTTTTCTCCCAGTTCATCTGACCTGGCAGAGTCAGCCGTGACTTCGGGAAGAAGTAGAAATAGAACTGCCCGGGCAGGACCATCAGCACTTGATTCACACCTGATGGGTTCGGAATGAAGTTGAACGAGGCATTCATGGAGGAGGCAGGGGGAGGGAGAGTGAGCCGCCACAGCGCACGAGATGCGCGGCGTCCTGACCTCAAGAAATGCGCCCAGCTTTTTTCCGGCTTCCGTGAATTAAAAGCTCACTGTTCGCCAGTGTCCCGGCGCGGCCCATTCCGCGTGATTTCAGGCCTCCTCGACTGCTCCACGCTACTTCCCAAAGACCTCCGCTTCCTTCCGAAATCCGTCCTTCACCACGGTGTCCCGGATGTTCTCCTTCGTCACGGCGATGATGTCCAGCAGCACACTCGGCACGGCGATCTTGCCGTTGTTAGTCTCCGCCTTCGCGACCAAGGGCTGGCGTTTGGCGAGCTTGAAGGCGAGGTCGGCGGCGCCTTTGGCGAGCTGGGTGAGGGGTTTGTAAACAGTCATCGTTTGTGTGCCAGCGACGATGCGCTGGCAGGCGGCGAGATCGGCATCTTGGCCAGTGACGATGACTTTGCCGGCAAGACCTTCCTCGATCAGTGCCTGGATGGCACCACC
>CAYMHJ010000719.1:0-897 GCA_964390165.1 uncultured Prosthecobacter sp.
GCTTTCGCATCCAGATTCCCGGACCAATGCGAGGTCAAAGGCATCCAGTTGGCGATTGAAGCCGAACTGCAGCGCCTGAGACGACTGGAACGTCATCTGAATCACCTCACTCTATCCGCCGAAGTTGCAGAA
Organism: uncultured Prosthecobacter sp.; assembly: GCA_964390165.1. Lineage (GTDB taxonomy): Bacteria > Verrucomicrobiota > Verrucomicrobiia > Verrucomicrobiales > Verrucomicrobiaceae > Prosthecobacter. The sequence goes on from CAYMHJ010000719.1 coordinate 133, forward strand.
TGGCATTCGATTCACAGCGTGCTCAGTAATTACGCGAACCATTTGGGCGCAAAGCTCGAACTCGAACGGCTGATTGCCGATGACAGCCATGTCATAAGCCAGTTGCAGGCGCAGGCAAGTCAGGTCGTCAATCGTCTGTTGGGCGGCATCACCGGCATGAATCAGTCTTTGCAGGATCGTGTTTGTCGTCATCAGGCCAACTTGCAGGCAAGAAAGGGTGAATGGCACCAAGTGAATGCCAGATACATTGATGCCCGGCGGAGGATTGGTGAATATCAGCTAACCACGAATATCCAAATCGATCCGGCCTTGCTTCAGGTGACGGATGATCAGTTCGGAGCTACAGCGAGGGCGAGCAGAGCGTATGAACTGCTTTCAGCAGCCATGGCACGCCTTGAGGCCCATCCACCTGACACTGATTTCCAGATGCTTGCATTCGCAGAGATGAGTTTACGAAAACATCGATCACTCGAACGAATTCAGCAGCTCGAAGGAATGACCTTGGAAATCAGGCTGGGGCAAGTTCAGGTCATCGGACTCACCTTGGACCACTACATCGGTCATTGGGCCGGAAACCGGCCTCTCCTGGCGCAGATTTTTCTCGATGAAGCTGCCTACACTCCGCTCATCAAGGCGCTGACTTTGTTCCGGGCCAATGTTCCAGTGGCAATGCTGGGAGATGACTTTCAACTCCCTCCTGTTTGCGAGCTGAGACAGCAGCAGATGGTGGATATACCAGTGTATCACTCTTGCCTACTATGGGCG
>CAYMHJ010000719.1:907-1302 GCA_964390165.1 uncultured Prosthecobacter sp.
GTTCTGCGTTGTTCTGCGAATCAGCTATGCAGGGTAATGGTGCGCAGAATGAATTGCTTGAACTCCTCGCTGCTCATTTGCAACGGCCTCCCACGTTTGGTGCGACAGCAAAGCGGAATGTTACGGTAAGCTACCGCTATGGCCCCCATTTGGCGGAGCTGTTGAGTCATTTGGTCTATTCCCGTGCAGGTTTAAAGGTGACTGCGGCGAATCCTCATGATGATCTCATCATTCAGGTCGTACATGCCACACGTTCCAACACGCAAGACTGGACGTGCGAGGCACAAGCCCAGGCTGTGAGCCAATTGACGCGAAAAATGCAGGGAGATTTCATCGTGCTAACCCCGTACCGTAACCAGGCAACCAAGGTTCGGAATCTTCTCGCTGGTCCGAAC
>CAYMHJ010000719.1:1312-1970 GCA_964390165.1 uncultured Prosthecobacter sp.
CGAACAAGGATCGTGTGATGACCGTCCATGCAGCGCAGGGGCAGGAATGGGACACGGTGATTTTTTGCGCCTCAGATTGTGGGCGCGACCCATTTCTGACTGACAGCGATACGATCCCCGGTAATGCGACTTTGAATACAGCGATCAGCCGAGTGAAAGGACAACTGATTCTCGTTTTAGATCGTGAATACTGGGAAAACCGTAATCACAGCGGACGCCAAATTTTGAGCAGATTGATAGCCCTGGCTCAGTGATCCGAACCAAGGCAAATCTTCATGCGGATGGCTTCGCTATTTACTGCTAGGAAATTGCTTTTGAGTGGGCTGGGTCGAGTTGGCCCTGGACGTGGCGCGGGGACGGGGTGTGACTGTGTGTGACGCCTCCATGCGCCGGGAGTTGTTGGGTTCTTCTCGTTAGCGAGGATGTTTAATGTTAGAAAAATGCGTTTGAGACTCTCGGCTCGGCTTGGCGCAGGGACAGTGGTGTAGAGGGTCTGGTGGATGGCGCAGGACACAAGGACGGGGAGGACATGCAGGCACTCGCGCCGCCCGAAAAACGCGACTTCTCATTATAGTTAAAGGCCATTCTCGCCGTCACATCGCCGCTGATACCCCTATGACTGCACGGTGTTTCGCCAGTTACGATAAAACTATGGTTT
>CAYMHJ010000720.1:0-1960 GCA_964390165.1 uncultured Prosthecobacter sp.
CAAGCTGCCCGACGGCATGGCGCGTGGATTCATCCCAGACAGTCCGAAGATCCTGCACAAAACCAAGATGCTCAACCAAGGCGACCGCGAGGTCCTCCGCTTCACCGCGCCCACCGCCAAAGGCAAATACCCCTACATCTGCACCTTCCCCGGCCACTGGCTCGTCATGAAGGGAGAGATGGTGGTGGAGTGAGCCGTCGTAGCATAGCCTTTTTAGGCTGTGCCCATGACACAGGCTAGAAAGCCCATGCTACCCTTTCACGAGATGGAATCTCGTTCTACTCTCAACGAGTTGGAAAACTCGTTTTACATGACCTACCTCGACGCCAATGCCACGACTCCGCCAGACCCGGCGGTGGTGGAGGCGATGCTGCCGTTTCTGACGCAACACTTTGGCAATGCCTCATCGAGTCACGCTTCAGGACGCCGGGCGAGACGGGCGCTGGAAAAGGCACGCGGGCAGGTGGCGGCGCTGATCCACGCGCAGCCGGAGGAGATCATCTTCACCAGTGGAGCCACGGAGAGCATCGCGAGTGTACTTCTCTTTGCCCAGCAGGAATGGCCGGAGCGTCCGCTGCTGATCATTAGCACGGTGGAGCATGCAGCCGTGGTGGAAGGAGCAGCGCGCTGGGAGCAGCGAGGAGGTCGGGTGAAGAGAGTGCCCGTGGATGCGAATGGCGTCATTCAGCTTGATGCCCTCAAAGCAGCACTGGAGCCGGGGCAGACAGCGCTGGTCTCCATGATCTGGGCGAACAACGAAACCGGTGTCGTGTCGCCCATGGCGGAGACCGTGGAGCTGGCGCATGAGGCTGGGGCGCTGGTCCATGCGGATGCGGTACAGATGGCGGGCAAGCTGCCGCTCGATGTCACGACAGTGCCGGTGGATTACCTGAGTCTGAGCGGGCACAAAATGCATGCACCCAAGGGTGTCGGAGCCTTGTTTGCGGACCGACGAGTGCCGTTTCGCCCCCTGCTCATCGGCGGTGGTCAGGAGTCTGGACGACGCAGCAGCACGGAGAATGTACCGGGCATCGTGGCGATGGGTTTGGCAGCGGAACTCGCAGCCACGCATGACTCGCAGGCAGTGGTGGCGCTGCGGGATGAGTTCGAACAACGTCTGCTCGCAGGCTGGTCGGGAGCGCTGGTGCATGGGGCATCGGCTACGCGTCTGCCAAACACGACGAGCGTCTGCCTGCCGGGCGTGGATGCGGCGGGGATGATCATCCTTCTGGATCAGCGCGGCATCGAGTGTTCCGGCGGATCAGCCTGTCACACGGCTTCACTGCATCCCTCCCATGTCCTGGAGGCGATGGGCTATGATGCGGCTCATGCTTCCAGCACACTGCGGTTTTCTTTGTCGCGAATGAACACTCGCGAGGAAGTGCTGACATCAGCGGATGAGATCCTCCGTGCAGCACGACATCTCACCGAACAGATGGGCGTGCTGGCCTGATCAACTGATCTTCACCACGCCGACTGTGGCGTTGTCCTGACGATCAAAATTGATGCGGCGGATGGCGAAGAGAATGGCGTCGGCGATCTTGTCCGCCGTGGTGTGTTTCCCAAAGCTGAGCAACTCTTCGAGTGCTTTGTGCTCCAGGGTGAAGATGCCATCGCTGGCAGCGATGACGATGTCACCAGACTTGAGCTGCATGGGCTCAGGCGGGAAGTCGATGAGTGCCATTGGGTAGCCAAGCACGGCGCTTTGCAGTGTGTGACGCTCGGGATGCACGGCGGCTTCCTCAGCGGTGAGCAGACCTTGCCTCACCCGCTCCTCTATGATCGGCGTGAGCGAATGATCCGCATTCAAACGATGAAGCTGCCCGGCGCGGTAGAGGAAGAGCGGCGAGTCGCCGACGCTGATCCATTCGAGTTGCTGACGTGTGACGAGCACCGAGAGCATGGTGGTGCCCATCGGCGGAGCGATGGAGGGCATGCGCGCGGTGATCATGCCGATCGT
>CAYMHJ010000721.1:0-1941 GCA_964390165.1 uncultured Prosthecobacter sp.
GTTTTCGTCTGCCATCGGTCCGAATTGAAAGCCTGTGGGCACTTTCAAACCCGTGAATGCACCCGCATCCCATGCCTGCGCCACGATGGGCGTGGTCTTGCCGTAGTTCCCAATGCGCACATAAAACGTCTCGCTGTCTGGATGCACCTCACCGATCACGCAGGCGATGGCGGCCTTGGTGTCGCTGATAGCGGGCTGGTGGAAGATGGCTTCGCTTTCGCTTGGTGGCGTGGTTTTGGATAGAAAACCAATCAACTGCTTCAGTGGCTCCCTCGCCTCGCCGGGTTTGGTTCCATCGGGGACTTTGGTGGAATCACCGAGCTCAAAAGTGGCTGCGGGGAGATTGAAGAAATACCAAGCGGGCTCGAACTGAATCAGGCGGCAATTTCTGTCGAGGGCGCTCTGTGTCCAGGCGATGATCTCCTCGGGCTTGGTGTCCATATAAGTGAAATTGTGCAGCCAGCTTTGGTTTGAGAGGCCGTAGCCTGCCGCGCCGTCTTTGGGGAAGGACTCGACCGCAGTGTGCCAGGTGCTGAAGCGTGGGATAGAGGCTTCATTCGGTTCGTTGTTGTTGTAGGTGATGGTGACGACACCGGGATGCTGGCGCAGCAGGGCTTTCACCTGATCCGTGTAGCGCGGCATCTCCTTGTCCCACGGTGAAAAGGGCATCCATCCGAAGTCGGCCCACTGCACAAACATCGCGTGCTCTTTGGCGAAACGGATAAAGCCCTCCGCGAGGTCAGGGCGAAAGAAGGTGCCAGCGGGCAGTTTGTCACCGGGTCGCTTTAGCTCGGGGTTCGTGCTCTTCATCGCCCGGATGCCGTAGTCCTGACCAAAGATTTCCATGAAGCGCAGACCGACGAGCGAGGCTCCATAAGTGGTCTTCAGATCAGCAAGCTGCTCCACCGAGATCGACAAGCCGTGGCTGGAATCAAACGGCGCATTCGCAGGCCCATTCGCGCCAAGCGTGAAGCTGTCTGACGAGATAAGATCGAGCACGAAGGGCATTTTCAGCTTCACCAGCGAGTCGAGTGCCAGCTTGAGGCGTTGCTTGTCCTTGATCATCGGATTGAGCAGCACACTCACGTCGTAGCGCTCTCGGATCGGTTCCAAGGCCTGCACCATCCGCGTGATCGCCTCCACATCGCCATTCGCAACGACGCCGTTGCCGAAGCCTTGGTCGATGGAAAAGATAAGCTGGGTTTTGGGTAGAGCGGCGAAGACTGGGGAACCAAGGATAACCAGAGCTAGGAGCAGTTTCATTTCAGTAACCTACGCTCTCGATCCATCGGATTCGCAATCGAATCGTGGCGTTTCCAGCCTCTATTGATCACGACGACATCAACGTCACCAGAATCCCCTTGCAAGCTCAGCCGATTCTCTTCCCATGCCCGCATGTCACTCCCCACGCGCTCCAAAGAAGATCCCTGGCAGCTCAAGACGGCTCCGGGCACTGCCGAGTTCACCATGCACACCGACACGAACAAGGAAGGTGTGGCCGTGCTGGTCTGCACCGTGGGAAAGACGGTGCTGCACTATGATGCTCGCTGCATTGCCGACCTTCATGCCATGCTCAAGAAGCACGGCGACTGGATGGACCTCGGTGGAGCAGACGAACAAAAACCCGCGAAAGAAGGCACCGTCGAGGCCTGGGGCCGCTCGCCGGAGAATCGCATCGGCGGCTGGTATGGCCTGAAGAAGGGGCTTCGTGGCCGATTTGGCGTTTATGTGCCTCCGCTGATGGAGGAACTGGGCCTCTGCGATCTGGAGCACAACGCGAAGAACAACCGGATGCGGGCGAAGTAGGGTCGAGTCACTTCGGTTTCGCCCATTCCGGACGTTCTTCGATCACATAGTCCGCGACGAGGTATTCCGTGCCGTTGCGGAGGATGTAGAGCTTCACGGGATGGCCGACGCCATACATGTAGAGCCACTTTTGGA
>CAYMHJ010000722.1:0-1933 GCA_964390165.1 uncultured Prosthecobacter sp.
ACCGCCTCATCCGCAGCCCCGAGCACTTCAGCACCGTGAAGGCCTACATTCGCGAGAATCCGGCGAAGGCGGGCTTGAAGACGGGTTTCATCGCTTGGGAGCGAAGCTGATTGCCCGCCGGAGATCCGGCCACGGTGGCTGCCTCTGTCTCCAGCGGGGTGCTGCATTTTTCGTTTGGCATCCCTGAAGGCCAGAACGGCCCGCCCGGTGAGGTGACACAGGCGGCGCTGGATGGGGCCATCTCGACGACGAGCAACAACAGCGATGCGGTATCCATGCTCTGGGAGGCGGCGGACAGCATCTACAATCAGATACAGATGCAGAATGTGATCAGCAAGCTGGATGAACTGATCACCGCGCTGCGGAGGTAAAACGAGTTTCCAACTCGGGGATGGGTGTGAAGCGAGATGGAATCTCGCTTCACCAGCTTAGGACTTGAACAGTCATGCTACTCTTCGCGTGCCACGAGCTTCTTGAGGGTGGCTTCGGTGGCACCTTCGTGGGCGCGGAGGGCGGCGTGGCCGGAGTCGCCGAGGCGCTGGCATTTGGAGGTGTCGGCGAGGAGGGCGGAGAGTTCTTTTTCCAGGGCGGCCACGTCGGGCACCTGCACGGCTCCGCCTTGTTTTAAGAGGAGGTCCACGAGTGCCTCGAAGTTCTCCATGTGGGGGCCGAAGAGGACGGGTTTCCTTGCCATGACGGCCTCAGCGGGATTCTGGCCGCCGGTGGCGAGGAAGCTTTTCCCGACGATGACGATGCTGGCGAGACATTGCCAGGCGCGCAGCTCGCCGGTGGTGTCGATCAAGAGAGTTCTCGGTTCGCTGTTCTTGGTTGCCGGTTGTCCGAGCTGGGAGCGGCGGCTGGCGTGAATGCCGAGGTCGCGGAGGTCGGTGAGAATGGCGTCGGCGCGCTCGACGTGACGGGGGACGATGAGCAGGGCGAGGTCGTGATGTTTGGTAGCGAGCTGCTGCACGACCCGGGCGAGCAGGGCTTCTTCTCCGTTGTGGGTGCTGGCGAGCAGGATGACGCGGTGAGCATCGGTGATGCAGGCCTGATGCATGACGGTGCGGAGATGGGCGATCTGGGCTTCGTCGGCAGCGGCACCCTGGGGGTCAAATTTGATGCTGCCGGTGTGGTGGAGGCGGTCTTTGGAGACGCCGAGTGCGGTGAAGCGTGCGATGTCTCCGGGCTCCTGAACGAGCACCTGATCGAGCATGGCAAAGACGGGGCGCATGAGGAATCCGAGCTGGTGGAAGCGGCGCTCGGATCTGGCGGAGAGGCGGGCATTCACCATGCTGACGCGGATGCCCTGAAGGCCTGCGGTGGAGACGAGATTCGGCCAGACTTCCGCCTCCACGAGGATGATCTGGGAGGGGCGGATGAGATCCAGGAAACGCCCGCCGACGAAGGGCAGATCCACCGGTGAGTAGAGTACGACGACGCGGCCGGACTGCCTAACGGCGAATTCTTCCGCCATGGCGTGGCCGGTCGGGGTGGTGGTGGTGAGGACGATGCCGGTCTGCGGCGCATCTTTGAGCAGACGCGCGATCAGCTTTGTGGCGATGCCCACCTCTCCGACGCTGACGGCGTGTATCCACAGGCGGTCACACCCACAGGGAAGTGCGGCGATGGCGGCGCGTTTCGCCAAAGGGAGAACTCCGAATCTCCCGGCCATGTCTGACCACCGGCCTCCACGCGCCCGCATCTTCCGCAGCGCGCCGGGCAGCATGAGGAGCAGGCCGGGCGGCAGGAGGAGATTGTAGATGAGCAGGGTGAATAGGAGAGACATCGGCAGGTGCGGCCCCTTTTATGCCCGTGTCTCGACGACGCCACGTCCGATGCCGCGGTACTGGAAGCCGAAGTCGGCGGCGGCGACGGGGTCGATGAGGTTGCGACCATCGAAGATCATGGGGGCGAGCATGGTTCTGCGGAGCTC
>CAYMHJ010000723.1:0-1931 GCA_964390165.1 uncultured Prosthecobacter sp.
TGAAATTCTCATACTGCTTCTCGCTGCGCATCACGCCGATGGGCAGGCCTTTGCACATGAGCAGGCCGTCTTTCACACTCCAGGTATCTTTGCTGGTGTTCACATCCACCCAGCCGGTCAAGTCCTTGCCGTTGAAGAGATCGCGCCACTGCGGCACGTCATCGGCGAAGGCGGTGGTGGCGAGGAGGATGGAAAAAAGGAGCGGCTTCATGGTGTGACTCTCACAGCGCGGCCCGGAAGGGCATCTTTCACGAGTTTGCCATCCCGCACGACGAAAGTGCCGCCCACGATGACGTGTGAAATGCCCGCCGAGGGCGTGGTGGGTGCCTCAAAGGTGGCGCGGTCGATGATCGTGGCGGCGTCAAAGACCGTGATGTCCGCGTCGGCACCGATGGTGATGCGGCCCTTGTGTTGCATCATCGGGACGTGGGCTTCGAGGCGCTTCGCGGGCAGGATGGTCATTTTCGCCAGCGCGTCCATGAGCGGCAGCAGTTTCTTGTCGCGGGAGTAGTGGCCGAGCACTCGGGCAAAGGTTCCCGCTCCGCGAGGATGGCCTTTGCCATCGACAAACGGCACGCCGTCGCTCGCGATCATGACGCCGGGATGCGCGATGGCCTTCTCCACATTCGCGTCCTTCATCATGTACATGATCACCCAGCCGCCCTGCTTGCGGTAGCGTTCAAAACTCTCCTGCGTGAGCCGTTCGCCCGTCGCCGTCCACACGATGTCCCCGTAGCTGATACGCAGGTTTTCCTGCCAGCCGGGATTGAACATCGCGGACTCCAGCATCGTGGAGGCGGCGGTATAGGGATAGACCTCCGTGGTCAAATCCATGCCTGCGGCGCGGTTTTCATCGATGAGTTTCAGCACCTCCGGCACGTCCCCGATGCTGCTGCTGCCTATATGAACGATGTGCAGCGCCGCGCCGGTCTTTTTTGCCGTGTCGATGGCCTCGCGGATTGGCGCGATGCCAAAGGCGCGCGTGTGGACGAACGCGGGCACTTTGCGCTCCGCCGCGATACGGAACAGCGCTTCAATCTCCTCCGGCGTGGCCGCTGGCGTGTAATTGATGCCGAAGCCGATGCCCAGCGCGCCTTCGTCGAGCCCTTCGCGGATGGCCGTTCTCATGCGCTGCATTTCCTCCGGCCCCGCCGCCTTGTTCGCCCCGGCGGGGGTCGGCCCCAGCAGCGCCAGCCTGCTCCTGCCACCGCCCCATTGGCCCACGCGCATCTCGGGGTGAAACGCCGCGAAGCGCGCCGAGATGTGCCCCACCGTCGCGCCATAATGAATCGGTGCCCTGCCCTCTCTCGATTCATACCACGCCGCCACGGGATACACGCCACCTTCGAGTTCCAGCGCCGTCGTTACGCCGTCCTGCGCCTTGATTTGCAAGTCCTCCGTTGTCTGCCCATGCGCGTGCAGGTCGATGAATCCCGGCGAAACGACGAGTCCGGCTGCATCAACCACTTTGTCACCCGTGAGCGGCGTTTCGGAGATCGCGCTGATTTTTCCGCTCGTGATGCCGATGTGCCGCACAGCATTGAGTCCGCTCGCCGGGTCCATCACGCGACTATTGGCTATCACGAGGTCGTGAGCAGAAAGTGGAAGAGTGGTGGCGAGAAGCGAGAGGATGAGTTGGGCTTTCATGAGGTGCGGGAGAATGCGCTCGCGCACCGAACTCAGCCAACCAATTCACTGATCACCTTGCCTTCATCTGCGACGATGGGGCGTGGGCGGCCCTGCGGATCGATCCAGTTTGTATTCTGCTCGATACCGAGATGGTGAAACACGGTGGCGGCGAGATCTCCCGGCGCGACTCGACGGCTGTCGATGTCGCCACCCTGCCGGTCGGTGCTGCCGATGACCTGGCCATGCTTCATGCCGCCACCGGCGACGACCATGGACATCACGCGCGGCCAGTGATCGCGTCC
>CAYMHJ010000724.1:0-1921 GCA_964390165.1 uncultured Prosthecobacter sp.
ATTTGCCCAATCACCCGCCGCTGAGGCTGCGTTATTGCTCCGCGAGAACCGCGTAGTCAGCCTGTACCCGATCTGGGTTGGGAAGATGGAGGGCGAACAGCTCCCGGCGCATTGAGGCGCTGGGCAGACGGAATTCCGCCCCTTATTACGTGCACAAATCATTGCACTTTATGCAATCATTTGTAGAGTTTCCTCGTGCAACCCATCAGGCAACTCGCCAAGACTCTCAACTCCCTGGCAGACAAGGATCACTGCGTATTCGCGCCGACTGATCTGGCCGCAGCCGTGCCTGAATGCAATCAGTTGGCGGTGCTCCTGTCGCGGGCTACGAAGGCCGGTCTGCTGAGGAGGCTCTGCCGTGGTATCTACCTCTACCCGGTGCCCGACTACCCATCTGGCAACCTGCTGTTTCATACCGCGGCGCGGTTGCGGGCCGGTGAGTTCAACTACATCAGCCTGGAAACAGCGCTCAGTGATGCGGGCGTTATTTCCCAAGTGCCCATGAACTGGATCACGCTGATGTCATCGGGTCGCAGCCACATCGTGAACTGCGGAGACTTCGGCCACATTGAGTTTGTGCATACCGAGCAGCACCCCGAGGACCTAGCTGGCGAGCTAACCTTTGACGCTGACAAACATCTGTGGCGTGCCTCGGTGAAGCAGGCCCTGCGCGATATGAAAGCGACGAGACGAAGCATGGAACTTGTGGATCAGGAGGTGGCTCATGAGCTTGCTTGATCAACTGGTGGATGAAGCGCTGAAGTCACGCAGCGACCTCACCATCCTGAGGCCGGTGGTGGAAAAAGAACTTCTGCATCATGACATCCTGCGAGAGATGAGCGAGGCTGGCCTGTTGACCGGATTAACCTTCATTGGTGGAACCTGCCTGCGAGCCTGCTACGGATCTGCACGCCTCAGTGAGGATCTGGATTTCACCGGCGGTCATGGCTTCAAGCGCAGTGACCTGGCGAAGCTAGGTGGAGTGCTCACTGAAAGGCTTCAGACCCGGTACGGATTACCCGTCAACGTCAGTGCTCCGGTCAAAACGGGCGGCAAGGTTTCGACCTGGAAACTCACCATCGAGACGCGAGGGGACAAAAAGCACCTCCCCGCGCAGCGCATCCATGTGGACATCTGCGCCATCCCCAGCCATGACCCGCGCCCGATGATGCTGCGCAACCTTTACGGCATCGACCTCGGCACCTCGGGGCTCATTCTACAGGCACAGAGTCGCGAGGAAATTCTTGCGGATAAGATCATCGCACTGGCATTTCGTGACAACCGGGTCAAGAACCGCGACCTATGGGACATCGCCTGGCTCGTGCAGCAGGGAGTTGCATTGCCCGCACAACTGATTCCGTTGAAGATCCGAGATCATCAGCGGACGAAGGATGAGTTTACGCAGCTTGTTGAGGGGCGTCTGAAGGCATTGACGAAAGAGCCCAAGATGCGGAGTGAATTCATTGCGGAGATGCGGCGATTCCTGCCTGCCGCGACCGTGCGTGGCACACTCGAAAACCCGGCCTACTGGGACTTTCTCAATCAGACGCTGCGGGAGCAGGCATCGCTGGCCTTCAAGGCGCTCAAGTGAGGGCTCCATCACCCAACACAAAACCCAATCCTCCTTCGGCTCTTCCCCTTCTCCCCAGAATGCTCCGCCTTGGCCTTCCGCACTTTCTTGATCTCCCGCTCCAGCATCTCCTGCGTCACCTGCCACTTTGCCGTGTCCACATTCGTGCTACCCGCATGGATCGCATTCACGCACACATTCAGGATGTCCCCACCGCTGAGGCCACGCGATAGCTCCGCGAGAACCGCGTAATCAGCCTTCACCCGCTCCGGGTTGGGAAGATGAAGGGCGAACAACTCCCGGCGCATGGAGGCGTCTGGAACGCGAAATTTGATGTGGCGCTGGATGCGC
>CAYMHJ010000725.1:0-1916 GCA_964390165.1 uncultured Prosthecobacter sp.
TCTGGCCGCCGAAGAGCCCCGTCGAAAACTTCGCCGACACCGCTTCCAAGGCCAAGTTCCCTCCCGGCAACAAAATGGGCCTCACCGCCTTCATCGACGGCTACACTGACGGCTTCCCCACCACTGCCCGCGTGATGAGCTTTCCACCGAACGCGCTAGGCATCTACGACCTCGGCGGCAACGTGCGCGAGTGGTGCGCCGACCACGGCAGCTCCGCCACCACCGGCCGCGTCATGCGCGGCGGCTGTTGGAAGAGCAACGATGTGGGCGACACTGTCTCGGCATTCCGTTTCATCCGCGAGCCGGACAAACGTTCCAGCGAATACGGCTTCCGCATCGTCGCAGAGCCGCTGCCAGCCGTCGCTCCCGCAGCAACTACAACCACCGAGACCAAGTCCCCCGGTGGAGCTCCGACGCCCGCCAAGCCAGCCGCAGTTCCTCCGACACCAACTGCGCCTGCCAACACAGCACCGACCAAACCGTCCTCTGCTGCTAACACGCCTGCATCAAGCATGCCGACTACTCCCGCAAAAACTTGGACGGACATCCAAGGTCGCAGCATCACGGCGACCTTCAAGGCCATCGCCAGCGGGAATGTGCTGCTGGAAATCGCGGGCAAGGTGACCCCTGTGCCGCTAAACACTCTCTCCGCAGAGAGCCAGGAACTGGCGCGAAGTCTCGCCATCGAGTTGGCGGCAACTCAGCAAGGCGTGGCAGGCAAGCCTTTCGACGCCATCACTCTTGAAGACATTACCAAAGATAGAAACCTCCTGAAGCAGGATCGGATCGACGCTTCGGACAGCCGTGTTTTGAAGGCTGGCACGATCTTGATCTACCAAACCTGTGAGGGACGCTACGGCAAGGCTAGGGTCGAGTCCCCGGCGCACCACGAGAACAATGGAAGATTGACTTTGAGTTGGTGCACTTTTGGAGCAGATGGCAAAATCCACAGTTCGGTCATGAGCCTTGTCATTCCAAGTCTAGCGTCTTTCGACCTGGATTCGGGAACGGTAGGAAGAAACGGAGAGGATCTGCGCTGGGGACTCCAGTCTCCTGGCAAACCGTATCTCGCAAGAACGGGAGACTCTCTCCTGGCTGTTCTGCCATCGTCCGATGCGCTGACTGACACTCCGTCTTCAAATCTTCCATCGGTCAAACCGGTCGCTGTGCAGCCCCCAGCGGCACCTGTGACATCCACCACCGCAGGCACCTTAATGCCACCGCCCCCCGTCAAAGCTCCGAAACAAACGGTGAAAATCGACAGACTGCCAACCAGTGGATGGCGTCCCTTGGTGGAAAAGTGGTCCACCATCGAAGAGACCCATCCAGGGGTTAAGCGCAAAGGAAGGGAAACCGTGCTGCAGCCGGGAACTGTTCTCGCGTTTCAAGGGACGCGAAATGCGGCGGTGCGCATGCGCCTGGTATATGGAGCTTTCAACGAACCTGATCTCAAACTTCGCTGGGAACCCGAAGCGGCCAACAACAGGGCATATGCCACCTCGGCAGATCAAACCCGGGCATCCTTGACCCTTGAAAAACCCTTAACCGGAAGCGGAGAGTATCCCGAGGCCTTCATCCCTTCTCCGTATCTCATCGTCGGCCAAGAGTATGAAATCGCCTTGTTGGCGGTTGGGCAAACTCTGTGCCTCTTTGTGAATGGAAAGCGCATTGCCGAACATGACCTCGCGAATGATCCAACGACCGGCTCCATGCTGGGGGTCACCGCCGACGCGGGCCGCCATGAGCAGACATTCAGAGACATCGAATGGTGCCCCTTGGACGATGAAGGCAAACCGCTGCCCCGCTCAGCCGTGATCCCCGGCGTGCCCTAGCAAACGTCCGGTGACTCGCTTTGGCGCTCCGCATTCCCGCTTGCCGCTCCGCGCCTTGTCGGCACACTCCCGGCGCATCGCGCA
>CAYMHJ010000726.1:0-1914 GCA_964390165.1 uncultured Prosthecobacter sp.
GATCGCGCGTGGTTTGGCCTTCCTCGCGACGAACTCGCAGACGAAATACATCGGCACAGACATTGAATCGCTCGGATCGCCGATTGGCGGGTTGGTCATTTCACCGGCGTTCCTGATCTGTGTGCTTGTGGTCGTTGCGGGGCAGGTGATGTTATCGCACATGGCAATTGGCAGGCACTGGATCGCCATCGGTGCGAATCGCGAGGCGGCGCTCGTCTCCGGCGTGCCAGTCAATCGTCCGCGCATCCTTGCTCATGCCTTGCTCGGCGCTTTGACCGGACTTGCCGCCGTCTTCAACTGCTCCCGCCTCGGCAGCGCCGATCCGAATGCCGGTGTCGGCTTTGAACTGAGCGCCATCGCCGCAGTCGTCGTAGGTGGCACAAGCTTGATGGGCGGACGCGGCAGTGTGGTGAAAAGCTTCATCGGCGTGCTCATCATCGCCACGCTGGAGGCCGGACTGGTGCAAATCGGAGCCAGCGAGCCCATGAAACGCGTCGTCACCGGCACCGTCATTGTCGCTGCCGTGCTGGCGGATACTTGGAGGAGGAAAGCATGAAATCAAAGCCACTCATTCGCAAACCTTCCAAGACAGGCTACAAGCAGCTCGTCAGTGCGATCACGCAGCTCAGCACGCAAATGGTGCGCCGCGTCGCCACCGTGGCGAATCAGGCACTCGTGCTGCGCAACTGGATCGTCGGCGCTTACATCATCGAGTATGAGCAAGGCGGTGCCGACCGCGCCAAGTATGGCGAGCGCCTGCTGGAACGACTGGCGGAGGATCTGATCGCCAAGGGCATCAAGGGACTGGATGAGCGTTCTCTGCGCGACTGCCGAACAGCATATCAAGTCTATCCTCAGATTCGGGGGGCAGTGTCCCCCGAATTGATGGAAAACCATGCTTTGCCAGAAATGAACCTGATCGTGAGCGTCGAGACTGAGGTGCTTACGCCTTCTAGAATGGTATTGAGTAACCGAAAGCCAATTCGGGGGACACTGTCCCCCGAATTGCCCACACCGCTTTCCAGCGAAGACATTTTGGAGCTGAGTTGGTCAAAGATTCAGGAACTCATCCGCATCAGCGATCCGTGGAAACGAGCCTTCTTTGAAAATGAATGCCTGCGTGAAGATTGGTCCGTGCGCGAGCTCCAGCGGCAGATCGAGAGCCTGCTCTACGAACGCACCGGTCTATCCACGAACAAGAAGGCAGTCATTGAACGTGCTCGCAAGCAGGCTCGTGAAGCGGGCCCGGAGACCATCGCGGAGATCATGCGTGATCCCTATGTGCTGGAGTTTGCCGGGCTGGCGGAGAGACATGAATACAGCGAAGAAGAGCTCGAAACCGAGCTGCTGAACCACCTTCAGCGATTCCTGCTGGAGCTTGGGAAAGGATTCTGCTTCGAGGGCCGCCAGTTCCGCATGACGTCGGGACGGAAGCATCATCGCGTGGATCTGGTCTTTTACCACCGCGTGCTGCGCTGCCATGTGCTGCTGGATTTGAAGACACGCGCCTTCAAACCCGAGGATGCCGGGCAGATGAATTTCTATGTGAACTGGTTCAAGGCGAACATGATGCAGAAAGGCGACAACCCGCCCGTGGGCATCCTGCTGTGCACGGACAAAGACGGCACAGACGTGGAGTTCGCCACCGCAGGCATGGACCAGAAGCTTTTTGTCTCCCGCTACCTCACCGCGCTGCCAAGCGCTGAAGAACTCGAGGCGCTGATCGAGGCCGACCGCGCTCATTTCAAGCTCACTGCGAAACGCAAACATTCATGAAACGCCTGCTGCTCATCTTCTGCGCCTTCGGCTCATCGCTCTTCGCGGAGAAGCCGCGCATCATTTTTGACACCGACATCACCGGCGATGTCGATGACGTGCTGGCGCTGGCGATGTGTCACACGCTGGCGGATCGTG
>CAYMHJ010000727.1:0-1910 GCA_964390165.1 uncultured Prosthecobacter sp.
AGGAGGCGCAGTGCTTCGGCTTCGGGGAGGCCGTCGAGGTTGATGACTTCGATGTCGCGGAACGCGCCTGAATAATAGAGCGAAGGTCGTACACCGCTTCGTTTTTGGTCCATCACCACAAAAGCGAGCCTCTCATTCAAGCGTCCGATATAGCGACCCTCCACATGCGCGTATTCAAAGATGGAGTCACCTTGATGGGATGGGATGTTCATCTTGTTGGTGAAGAGTTCTTTGGCGGCGGCAGTATTGATTGATGAATGACGCAGTATTGTCAGCCCAATGGTTGCGGCAGCCCTATGGAACGTGCATCTGTGGTTGCTGGAATCTGAGGTCAGATCAAAAGAGATGCGTTCAGGAATCGGTTTGAATTTGGCACGGATGCCAATGTTTGTTGCAGTGTGTTGATTAAGCCGCAGGTCAACAGAACTCATGGAAGGCACGAACCAGCCATCCTTCTGGCTGATTTCCTTGTCTTTTGCTGTCACACCTGCCTTGCTCATCTCCTCCAGGTTGTCGAACACCTTCACCCACTGGCCGGGAGGGAACTTGTCGGAAGACGGGGAGACCGGGAGAGGGGGAGACTTGGAGATTGAGGGAGCTGGAGAGGTGGCAGCCACGGCGGCAGGCTTCTGCCGCAGGTCATTGCCCTTCTCATCCACGCCGAGGATCTTGAGCGCCTCGGCTTCACTGAGGCCGTCGAGGTTGATGACTTCGATGTCGCGAAGGTCTTCGATGCCACTGATGGCAGCGGTGCCGGTGCGCTGTGTGGCATCGGTGGCCACTTGAACGAGCGCGTCGTTGTAGCGAGCGACGATGCGGTCGCCCACGACGGCGGCTTCAATGAGGTATTCCTGTCCTGATGAAACCGGCGCTGCGTACGGCTGGCGGAACAACTCCTGCACTTGGCGCGACATGCCGCCATCCACGGAAACTTGGATGCCGCTGGGTTTGAAGGCAAAGGAATACCGGCCGGTCCCGCTCTCCCGCAGCGTGACGAGCGTCCAGCCGTTATCGTCCATGACCTCGCGCCGGACGCGTGCACGAATGCCGTAGTTTCGCGAGGAAGTGAACGGAAGCTTGAACCCCTGGCGCCGTGTTTCCGTGATGCGGATCCAGCCCTTGTCGATGGTCACGCCGCTGCCCGCTGCCTGCATCGCTTTCGGCAAATCCTCCGCCTTCGTGAACAGCTCCACCCACTTCCCGGGCGGGAACTGCGGCTCGGAAGACTTGGCGGCGGGGAGAGCAGGAGACTTGGAGACTGGAGCACTTGGGGTGGCTGGGACGGGCTTGGGAGGCGCAGGGGCGCTCAAAGTGGTCCGCACAGTAGTCCCCTGTGCTGGTTGGGAAACCGGGGGGTATTCGTCAGAACGCACAGAGGACTGTGCGGACCACTTTGGTTCCGGCTTCTTGCCGCCGCCGAACATGACAAACGCGCCGATGCCGATGGCCGCGGCAACCCCGAGGCCGATGAAGAGCGGCATTTTGGACTTCGGCGGCGTTTCAGGAGCGCGGGTGCTCACACCTGCTTTGACGCTTGGCGGGCGGGCGGGGGCGCCGGCACTCCTTTGCGGATGCGGCTTCTGTGCGACGGCACTGCGTTGGCCGGGTGCTTCGGCCAGTTGTGCGATGGGGATGGCCGCGCTCGCTGGCGCGTCATTTCTCACCAAAGGCACGGTCATGATGACATCCAGCTGACTCCGCAGCTCAGACGCGCTCTGTTGGCGCTCTTGGCGGTCATGCTGCATGGCCTTGATGATGATGGCATCGAAACGCGGATCGAGTCCCGGGACGAGAGCGGAGGCAGGCTTGAAGGCACCACGCGGGATGTTTCCTGTGAGCATCTGGTAGAGCATGACACCCACAGCATACAAATCAGCGCGGCCATCCACTCCGGTGCCGAGCATGAGCGC
>CAYMHJ010000728.1:0-1906 GCA_964390165.1 uncultured Prosthecobacter sp.
CGCTGCGCAGACGGCTGGCGATGAGGCGGGTGATCTCCTTCACGGAGAACACGCCATGACGGGCGAAGGTGTTCAGGTTCATCCGCGTCATCTGCCATGGGGCGCGACGTGCAATGGCCTGCCACTGCTCCGCCGACAAAGGCAGCGCGGTGAGCATCTGGAACGGCACCTCCGGCGGATTTCCCGCCGGATCGGTCTTCCAAGCCTCGAACTCACGCACGACACGTGGCAGCGCCGACGCCTCGTGCTTTCGCCCGATGAGATAACCGTAGAGTGCCTCGCGGGTCTTCGTGGCCGGACGCGGGTGCACCATTTTCACGATGTCCGCCAGCGACGGCGACTGACCCACGTCCGCACGGAAGATGGCTTCGTCAGAGCGGGTCTCGAACCAGCGGCGCACGAGGCGCTTTGGCAGCGAACCGAGAGACTTCCGACCCGTCACGCCGGAGCGGAGGATCTGGACGAAGTTCCGCAGCATCTTGGCGTCGTCGATCACGCGATCAAAGATCAGCTCCAGGCGCTCGGCATCACGGGCGGCCAGCACGGCGCAAAGCAACGCCGGCACGTCCTTCATGAAGCCCTTCTGGCGGCAGTGAAGCGCCGTGCGGGCGATGAAATCGGTCGGGACCTTCTCACACAGCTTCAGCACTTTCTGCAGCTGGTCCTCCGCCGTGGCGTAGTAGGTGCGGTTCAGGCAACCCGTGGCCGCAAACTGCGCCAGCGCCTGACGCGGCGCGAGGGTGTAAGCCCGGCCTCCGGCTTCATTGAAGCTGTCAGCCTTCGGAGCAAGTGCTCCGGCGATGGTTTGGAAGAGAGTTTTGTTAGCCATGTTGGTTTCGGGTGGTTGATCTCGTGTGCCAATCTCTATTGCTAGTGCCGTGCCAAAACTTGGCACGGAGGGGTCGGATGACGCTGGAAGCCTTGTAAATACAGGGGAAGAAAATTTTTCGGGGTGTTTTGAGGGGGATGATAAGCCGGGCATGAAGCCACCCAAGACTAGCTAATAGGCTATTGCTTTATCTCATTAGAAGGCTTAGGACTCGGCAGTGTGTTCTCCGGGCTTGAAACGCAGCCAGAAATGATCTGGCAGGCCGATGAGGAGGCATTAGAATCAAGACATGATCCTCGAAACCATACCCGCCATTCAACAGCTCACGATGGAGCAGAAAATCCGGCTCTCCTGGGAGCTTGCGGATGACGTTTCAAAGGAGATGGAGGTTCACCCTGAAGTGCTGCGCGTGCTGGACGAACGGCTCGACGCCTATGATGCCGATCCTGCGGCGGTAAAATCCACGAACGAGGTCACAGCGGGCATTCTCGAACTCAAACGCCGCCTCGTGGGCGCGGCCGCGTGATCGCATGAAGGATGTCGTCTGGACTTTGGCCGCGGAGGCGGACGTGCAGGAAATTTATGAGCGGCTGGAACTGCGTGAGGAAGGATTTGGCGATGCCTTTTATGCCGATGTGCTGAATGTGACACGCTTGCTGGCTCAGTTTCCCGAATTGGGGACCTCGCTGAATCATCGACGGTTGCGCAGAGTCTTGCTGCACAACCGCCATTACGGCCTGTTCTATGTATCCGAGGCCCGTGGCGTGGTTTTGCATGCGCTTTTCGACCTCCGTCAGGACCCTGCCATGATCGAGCGTAGGCTTCGTGATCTCTGATCTGGGTGCACTTGCAATATGAAACCCATCACCACTTTCGGCTTCCTCGGCTCCACGCTCGACCGCGCTCAGGGTGCGGATCGGTGGTCGAAATGGCGGCCCACGGTGGCGATGTGTCAGCAGGAGGATTTGCTCGTTTCGCGGCTGGAACTGCTCGTGGAACCGAAGTTTGCGGACCTGGCGAAGAGCGTGGTCGCGGACATCGCGAAGGTTTCGCCGGAGACGGAGGTGGTGGTGCATG
>CAYMHJ010000729.1:0-1464 GCA_964390165.1 uncultured Prosthecobacter sp.
CCATCCCCCACCGCACCGCGCGGATACAGGGGGGTATCACCAAAAAATTTTCCCAGGTGGCAGGGGGTGCTTGCAAAGCCTTGTCCATCACCTGCCCTTGGGGTACTCTGTGCCATGAAATCTCGCACAAGGCTACCGAAGGAGGCATGGCAAGCACTGAAGTCAGCTTACATGGTTGGCAGCGGCTTGAGAGCCTTGGCACGGCGCTGCGGCGTCCCTGAGGACAGTGTGATGTCAAGAGCACATCGGGAGGGATGGTCCGAGGAGCGGCGGGCTGCACTGGAGCTTCTGAAGCCTCAGAGAGATCAAGAGCGGACTGAACTTGATCACGGGCAGCTAACGGAGCTGTATCATCAGAACGCTGCTGGCCTGTGCCAAAGACTGAGTGACCACATCTGTGCTTTGCCTGCGGGGGCCGCCTTTGACGAGATCGGGAAGGTTAATCTGGCTGATCAAATGATCCGCCGCTACCTGCGCCTGGATAAAACCGAAGCATCGGTGAACATCAACTTATGGGGACGCAGCATGGCTACTCCGGTGCCGTCAATTATCGAGGTGGACACAGTAACCGACCACGAGCTATGAGCCTCGACCCAACGATTCTCAAGGATGCCGTCACCGTTGGAGCCTTCTACATCGAAGGCGGTGTCCGCAGCTTCGCCGAGTTCTCTGCCAAGATGATCGAGGAGTTTGGAGCAGGCATCGAACGCTACCTGCGTCCAGCTTACGACGAGCTACGCAAGCGCATAGACATTGACACGACGGGTATGGATGGGGTTGCGCCCGTGGAAGCTAAACCACCTGTACCAGAGCCTCAACCAGCAGCCGCTCCTCCGCCACCCGTGCAGGGAACGGCTGAAGAAGCAGCCAAGAAGCTGCGCCAGATGCGAAGACTCCAATTTCTCTACTCGAAACTGGAAACAGCAAGGGAACGTTCGGGGGGGCCTCGTGATGAGACGACGCCAGAGGAGCGTGAAGCCCTGCGTCTGCTCAATAACGAGATGAACAGGCTCGGCGTTCCACCCACGGCCAATCCTCAGAATATCAAGAACCGTCTCAAAGACCTGGACAAACAGATCGAGGACTTGAACAAGCAACTAGCTAGACCTGTCAGCACCGCCAGCGGCGTGAATGATTTCGATTTATCGAAAATGAATCGGGTCCGTGACGTGCTAAAGAAAGAAGTTCTGCGGATGGCGCATGGCGCTTTCGTTACCCAGCTCGTCTTCACGATTGGTGCTTATGCGGGTGTGACAGTTTGGCTGAATGCCATCCGAAAAACAGCAGCAATCGAGTTTGTTTGGGTGTTAATAGCTGCACAGTTACTACTTTTTCTTTCGATCTTTTTCATGTGTTTCAGGCGCGCTAATCAGTGCGCGACGCGTCACACTTGGCTGATTTTCATCCCCCTCTTTTTGAGCCGAGTTGACGATTGGGAGATCGTGGTCATTCCGGCTTTAGCGG
>CAYMHJ010000729.1:1474-1906 GCA_964390165.1 uncultured Prosthecobacter sp.
CACGGAGTCGGAACGTGCCTCCCGAACACCAGCCTTTACTGCCTCCTGATTCTGACACACCCGAAGCGGGTGAGAACAGAAGAGTGGCTAATGCTTTATTGATCAAAGATGACCCGGTTCTTCAGCCAGAAAAAGCCAATGTTGTCGTCATGCCAAATGTTCCCAACGATTCAGGCAATCAGCAGTCTGCCGAACTGATAGGGTATTCACTTTTGAGCAAAGAACTGGAAGCAGGAACGCGCGATGAGGTTCTCTGGCTCAAAAGTTTTTCAGAGGCGGATGGAAACGAGGCAAAGGCGCAGGCCGCTTATAATCGCCAGCGGGCTCGAAGATCCCCGGCATTTGACCGTCGATGTAAACGGCAATATCTACATCAGCGATCGTGGTGCCTCACATCAAGTCAAAGTCTTTTCGTCAACTGGAAAGCCCTTG
>CAYMHJ010000730.1:0-1901 GCA_964390165.1 uncultured Prosthecobacter sp.
AGGAGGCCATGGCGGAGACGTGGCACACGAATCGTGAGGCGACGTGGCCGGACATCGAGCCGCATGTCGATGCCTCGCTCAACGAACTGCCGAATGAGCTGCGCGAGGTGCTCGTGCTCTACTTTCTCGAAGGTCGCACGCAGGCGGAAGTCGCGCGGCATCTTGGGAAAAACCAAGCCACGGTCTCGCGGGCCATTGAGCGTGGCATCTCGGCCATCCGGGAGGCTTTGCGCTCGCGTGGCGTGATCGCGGGAGCAGGTCTCGCGGCCTTGTTTGCGGCTCAAAGCGCTCAGGCCATGCCCGTCGCGGTGCAGGCTTCTTTGGGAAAACTGTCTCTCACTGGCATCGGCACCTCATCCGCGATCCCCGCCGCATCCGTCACCACCACGCTCATCACCATGACCGCCACCACCAAAGCCCTCCTCGTCACCGGCACTCTCGCCGCTGTTTCACTGCCCTTTGTGCTTCCTCGAACAGAAAACAAACCCGCAACTAGCAGACCATCGGCCGAGACCAAGGCCATGGCGACAAATCCGATCTCCAAATCCAACCCGGCCGAGATCAGCGATCAGGAAATGTTCGACCTGCTCTTTGGCGGTGACTCGGATCGGTCAAAGCATGCGCGCTCCTTGGTGGATGACTACCGCGCGGCGCATCCGGGCCTGAGTTTGATCGAGTTGGCGAAAGACCCGGCGCTCGCGCCGAAGCTCCAGACCTTGATGCAAGAGATGATGACCAAACCAGAGCTAGGCGAACAGTTTGGCGAGGCCATGCAGCTCGCGATGCAGGTGAAAGGCATCAAGCCCTCGCCCGGCACCAACATCAATCTCAACATGGGTGAGGGCTTCCTGAACAAGGAAAGCCAGGCGGAACGCTACCTTGGCGCGGTGCTCGCCAAAGACGCCAAGGCACTGGCGCAGCTTTTTGCCGATGTGGTGAACGAAGCCGCCGCTGAGATGGCACTCGACCCACGTGCGGAGACAAGCTCCAGCGGGGTGTCGATCAACAATGGTCCTTTGCCACCGGGTGCAAAGGTCATTCAGAAGGAGCCGGAGGATTGAAGCGGCTTCGGCTTTGGCCGAATCAGGATCGTTGAATGAGCGTTGAGCCGCGTCCACTTTTCCTCGCACCCATGCGACGATCCATCATCCTTCTCTGTCTCGTCTTGTGCCTGATCGCGTTCTTGCTCATGCGAACGGGCTTCGGCATAAAAGAGCCGGTTTCAGCGCCCGAAACCATCGCCACGGCCCAACAAGCCTTTCGGCGGCGACTCCGCCGAAAGACCAAAAGGCGCCCGCCGCCCGAAAACCGCTGAAAATCTCGTCGAAGGGCAAAGTGCGGCTCAAACCGGGGGAATCGGCGGTGCTGGGGTATTGGGAGATCGCGCCGGGCATGAACGGCATGGCCATCGTGACGCCGGAGACGACGCCGGAAGGTCAGGTGAAGATGACCGCCAAGCTCCTGCACCTCTCCGATGCCGCTGTATCGGACACGGAGGCGAACGACCTGTTCCCCGACATCTTCGACTTCGAAAACTACAGCGCCATCGGCCCGGAACGGTTGCGTGAGCTGCAAACGTCACTGCAAAAAACTCGCGGAGTCGATATGCTCTCCATGCCCACCGTGGTGAGCCATCCCGGCCAGCAAGCCCGCATCTCCATCGGCAACTCGAACGAAGCCATGCTCTCCCTCGGCCTGCGGGTCGATCCGGTCCCCGAAGATGGCGGTTACGACCTCAGCCTCGATCTGCAAAAGCAGGAATGAAGCCCGTGGACGCATTTCACACACACTTTGTCGTGGTGAAAAGGGCGCGGGGCTCGTTATGCTGCGCACCTCCATGAACCGACTCGAGAACAAAGTCATCCTCATCACCGGCAGCGTCACCGGCATCGGCAAGGCCA
>CAYMHJ010000731.1:0-1901 GCA_964390165.1 uncultured Prosthecobacter sp.
CTTGGTGGCGTCTCCTCGCGAGAGTTCATCAACGAGATCACTGGCTGTTTTAGCTTGGCAGATGCCGATGCCATTGTCGGACAAATGCTCCGCTACAGCCTTGATGATGTGGCGGGCACCTTCCTGCTTGGGCTTACCTTCCTTGTTGGTTTCGACGGCGAAGGCGGCAGCAGCGAGTAGCCCATCGGTCTTGATGAGCATTGGGAAGCCGGAGATGGCGTCCCCACCTTTTTGCCCTTTACCCATGCCGGGCGTTTTGCTGGCGGTGAGGGCGTTGGCTGAGCGGATTTGAGCAAGTGTTTTCATCAGGCGAGAGTCTTGAGTTGGGTTTCGCAAAGGCCATGGCCGGTGGTTTCGTCGCCGCCAATTTGCAGGGTGGGGTTGGCTTTCAGTAAGTCAGTGAGGAGCGTGTTGGCATCGCCTTCGCTGCTTGGTCGGCGTGGGGCGAGAACGCTGAGCACGCTGTAGAAGAGGGCTTCACAGGGGACGTTCTCTTGGTTGAAAAGGGCACCGCCGTCCACGGTGCGGGTGCGGGGATCAATCTTCACGCGGGTGACCACCTCGGTGCAGGTGGTGACGAAGTGCTGGAAGTTTTCGTCGTGGACGATGGCGAGGCGCTTTGCGAGGTTGGCGGTCCAGAGCGGGTCCTGGGTGCTGTCTTTGAGGGCGGCTGCCACGGCGCTGATGCTTTTCCCGGGCTCGATGGCGAGGGCGTATTCTTCAAGGACGACGTGATCTCCCGCTTTGAGGTCGCTGCCAGTGATGACTTGGTCTTTCTCCGGCTGCGGCACCTCAAAGGTGGCTCCGGTGTCACGCTTGTAGCGCTCCAGCACGGCGGGGCAGGTGATCCAGGCAAAGCAGCCTGCCAGGGAACGGACGGGGAAGGCGAGCAACTTGGCCTCCATGATCTGGACGCAGCCGGCGTTGGAGTTGTGGGTGTCTCCCTCTTTTTCGATGGCACCAAAGAGAATTTTGGCTTCGGCGGGCAGGCCGTCCTTGCTGCGGGCATGGGTGCCGTTTTCAAATTGCTCGCGGGCGGCCTGGAGGAGCACGCCTTTTAGGCTGCTGCCGGGGATGACGGGGAATTTGGTGATGCGCTCCCGCATGATGGGGAGATCGACGACATCAACGGAGGTGCCGCAGCCGACATGGAGCGGGGTGCGGGTGTAGAGGGTGAGGAGGTGCTGTTTCATGAATGATGAAGGGTGAAGGATGAAGAATGAAGTTTAGGCTTTGAAGAGGAGATCTGCGAGTTGTCGGATGTCCGGGGATGTGGGGTGGAGCTGTGCCTCGAAGCTGCACAGACCGTAGCCGCAGCCTTTTTCACCGTAGTGATCGCTGCGTGGTCGCCAGTGGAGATGCTCGGCGAGCTTCGTAGCCGTGGCGGCGTCTTGGCAGAGGAAGTAATACACACTGCCAGCGGGAACGGCGAGCTGAGTGGGCTTGGCTTCGTGCTTGAGGGCGTCCCAGCCTGTCACAGTTTGGGGTCTGCCGAGGCACCAGGAGATGAGGGCGGCGGAACCAGGAAGCTCGAAGCAGACGCGGCCGTCTGGCAAAGGTCCATCAGGGCGGCCTTTGCGGCTGTCTTTGCACCAGCCAGGCAGGCTGCCATGGGCAAAGATGGCGGGAGTGATGAGGCTCCACTTGAGCAGCACGGGGCCGTCGTTAGCGGGCGCAATAGGCGGTGTGCGGAGGGCTCCAAAAACGTCCTCGTTTTTCGGCCAAAGACGGGCGAGTCGGCGATCTCCGCCGAGTAGCAGCCAGTCGAGTGAGTCGAGGTTGGACTGTTCTGAGCCTGTGGGTTTGCTAAGCTGTGCCTGGTAACAAAAACGAACGTCTGCTTTCAAGCGCAGGTAGCTGCCTGCAAAGAGCTGGCCTTCCTGTGCCGAGGACGTGGCGGG
>CAYMHJ010000732.1:0-1895 GCA_964390165.1 uncultured Prosthecobacter sp.
GCAGGGAGATCGCATCATCCTGCGTCTGGAGCGGGGCAGCGGCATTCATGACAGCGGTACTATAACCCCACCTGTCAAATGCCGCCTACGCCGACCTCGGAAATCAGCCCATCGGAATTTCGTCTTCGGGGTCAGGCGGTGGTGGAGGGTTATTCTTCCACTTTGCGATTCGGGCATCGTTGATTTTCTTCACACGCTGCCAAGCCCCCTCTTTGATCGCTTTCCACAGGGCCATGCCGCCAGAGAGGCGGAGTTTTTTCCCGCCCGTGGTGGCATAAGCAGTGTCGAACTTACCGACAAACTCATGATCCAGGAAGAAGTTCGTCCGCTTTTGGGCGGCAAGTTCCTTGGTCGGCTCTTTGGGGGGCTCTAACACTAGAGCAGCAGCCCTCTCCAGCTTGTTGCCCAGCATGGCTTGATGTTTGCCGCCTGTCAGTTCGGCTCGGATCTTGGGCCGAGCACGCAGGCATGTGGGAGAGGCAATGGCACGCAGACCAAGATTGATAGCCGCATTCATATCCGCCTGACGCGGGCCACCACCTACCCTGGGAATAAAAAGAGGGCCGCCTGCCACCGGAGCGAAGAGCGTCCGCAGCGGCAATTTCTTGTCCTGCTTCCGAGCCTCACGCGCTTCGATATTCAAGCCGTGTAATTGATCGAAAAGCATCGCTGCCGCCTCAGCATCTTTGGAGGACTTATCTTTCTCCGCCTTCTTGATCAGCCGCTTCCAGCGGAAGTCTTCAGCATTGCCATCATGCACCTCCACAGCGCGGAAACCGGGAACACCCGTCAAGGCACAGAAGCGTGAAGAGTAGGCGGCAGGCACCTCAAGCACCGGGATACCAAAAGGCTCACACATTTGTTTCAGCTTGGCCAACACAGCACGGTGGCACCATTTCATGAGGCGTCCATTCTCGGAGGGAGCACGCCCTTGGCTGCTCAGGTAACGGGAAAGGTCCTCCATAACGATGAAGTCTACCGGCTTGCGTCCAGGGACGGGCTCATATTCGCCATGAATGTCTTTTTCCGCTCGTTCGGCATCATTAGCTAGATGAGGACGTAGCCGAAGTCCAAGCGCCTGAGCCAGGATCAGGTGAGCCGTCTGATTGACTCGTTGCTGTTTCATCCTGTCCAGCTTCTTCAAGATGTCTTCGCAGGGCTCATCCACGCGCCGCCCTTTGTCCTCAACACCCTGCTGCACTTGCTCTCCTGGCTTCAAGCCCATCTGCCTTCGCAGAGACATGAAACGCTTCCGCAGATTCTCAATTTGCTCAATGCGGGACATAGACAGGCCACGTTGACCACGAATCCATTTCGGGTTCTCCTCCTTCTGAAAGTCTCCCTGCACAAGTTTGTTGCCTCCCTCATTCCATACCCAATCACGATGCCGCAATGGCAGTTCCCGATTGGCAAGCCGCTCCAGGTTGACTTTCAATTTCTGCTTCAACTCAGGGA
The DNA here is from genome assembly GCA_964390165.1 of uncultured Prosthecobacter sp. Classification (GTDB taxonomy): domain Bacteria; phylum Verrucomicrobiota; class Verrucomicrobiia; order Verrucomicrobiales; family Verrucomicrobiaceae; genus Prosthecobacter. The sequence continues at coordinate 1,456 of CAYMHJ010000732.1, forward strand.
TGAGTGTCCCGAGCCTTTGGAAAAGGGTTTCCGCGTGCGGCTTCAAAACCGCCGCTATCTTCTCTGGCTCGACATGCTGTGCCTCCAGTTTTTTGCGCAGGCCAACAAGAGTGAGCGGCTGTTTCGACTTAGAATCAAGGATACCACCAGCATCGGTGTAAAAAGCCTTCAGACTCTCCAACATGGCTTCGGCGGTGTTTGTCAGCAGTTCATCCACCTGCCCGTAGTCAATCACATCATCTGCCGTGGCTTCCGGCTTCTCATGAATGCGGCAGCTCCAGCGATGGAAACGGGCCAAACGACTCTGCGCACGGGAAAGAATGCGCAGCAGTTCCCCATTTTGCTCGGAGTGGGAAATATGATCAAAGCTAGAACCAAGGCGTGATTGAGCTTCCTCACCGCCGAACAAAAATGCCATTTTACTCGCTTCCTGCCACTCC
>CAYMHJ010000733.1:0-250 GCA_964390165.1 uncultured Prosthecobacter sp.
ACAACAGTCATTGATGTCAGAGCATGGGGTTATCTCACGGGCAGCGGTGCCCTGAATATGAAGCAGGAGGACGCCGAGAAAGTCCAAGACGCTTTTGCTGCATGGGTCGTCGAGGCTCTCAACAGACATGCAGCGAACATTGAAGATCATTAACAGATCGTGAGGTTTGTCAGCAGCTCTATAGCCGACTGTTTGACGGGAATATCACGGAGTTTTGACTTCATGGCAGTCGTTTTGCGCTCCTATGCCG
>CAYMHJ010000733.1:260-1891 GCA_964390165.1 uncultured Prosthecobacter sp.
AACAAAAAAGTAGAATACCACTCAAATACTGGATAGTGGGGCTGTTCTATGAGCAACAAACCGGAACCCAAACTGGAGGACAAGCTGCGTGGCGCGCTCCGCCTCAAACAATACTCACCCCGGACAGAGGACACGTACATCCAGTGGTACAAGCGCTATGTGCTCTTCCAAGCGCAGGCGACGGGCAGGATGCGGCACCCGGCGGAGATGGGGACGGAAGAGGTGGCGGCCTTTTTGACGAATCTGGCCGTGAACAAGAACCTGACGGCCTCTTCCCAAAATCAGGCTCTGAACGCGCTGGTTTTTTTATACCGGGAGGTGCTCAAAATGGAACTGGAGGGACTTGATGCGGTGCGGGCAAAACGGTCGAAGTATCTGCCCGTGGTGTTGACCCAGGATGAGGTAAAGATTCTGCTGGCAGGTGTGAAGGGTGCGGCGGGACTTGCGGTAAAGCTGCTGTATGGGTGCGGACTCCGCGTGGCGGAAGTTTTGGCGCTGCGCATCAAGGATGTGGATGTTGGCGGTGGGAAGATCGAGGTGCGGGGTGGAAAAGGAGATAAAGATCGCGTGATCACGCTGCCGAAAAGCCTGCAGCACCCAATCGAGGAGCATTTAAAGCATGTGCGGGCTGTTTTCGACGCGGACCGGAGAGAGGGCGTGCCCGGCGTGGCGATGCCGAAGGCCTATGACATGAAAAACCCGAAAGCTGCGGAGAGCTGGCCGTGGTTCTGGTTCCTTCCCTCCGCCAAAGTATGGGATGACCTGGAGCGGGATGGCAGCCCACGCTCTGGCGCACGTGCCTACGGACGCGGACGGCATCATCTGCATGAGATTGTGATCACACGGGAGCTGGAGCGGGCGGCGAAGCTGGCGGGATTAGCCAAGCGGGTGACGGCGCATGCGCTGCGGCATTCGTTTGCGACCCATCTCGTGCTGCGGGGGATCGACATCCGCAGCGTGCAGCAGCTCCTCGGCCACTCGGATGTGCGCACGACGGAGATTTACACGGTGCTGGCCAAAGCGATGCGCGGAGAGATCACCAGCCCGCTGGATGATCTCTGAGTGCCCCGGCCTGCTGACGACACTGCCCTCTGTCCTGGCACCGTGGCCGCCCCTTCTCCCAACTTTTTCTCCTTCATTTTCAAGGCCTTGCGCCGGAGTTGGAAAATAGGGCTTCACTGCGGGCGGAACTTTTGATTTAATCTGCCTTCACCAACCCATTCAACGACCCTGATGCGAAGCGATGCCCAACGAAGAAGGCGTGGGGACATGGAGTGGAGAAGAAGAGGAGAGGGACGTGGCGCCAGAATGACTTGGAGACGAGGAGACTGGGAGACGAGGAGAAGATTTTTTCTTCCCGCCTCTCGTGCGGGCCGCAAGCCGGGATGGGACTCGAAATCAATGATTTAGGCATCTGGCTTGAAGCGTGCGGGTGATTGCCAGCAGCAGGGGAGCTAAGAAGAGTGGGCACTTGGGGCTTTTCAGTCGGGCGGTTTTCTGATTTTCTGTGCAGCTTTTTCCCCAACCCGTGTCATGCAGGCGAAGCCGTCTTCATCCACCTCATTCCGGACGGCACGCCGGGCGGGACGGCCCTTGCCACGGCGGCGCAGGCTCGACACGGAGCGGCTGCA
>CAYMHJ010000734.1:0-1878 GCA_964390165.1 uncultured Prosthecobacter sp.
GTATCGGGAAGCGAGGTCAAAGAGGGTGCGATACTGCTCCAGAGCTTCATTGCGGAAGGTGCGGAAGGTCATGTCGCGGACGCGGTAACCGCTGACGACTGCGGCGGCACGCTGGCGGTAGCTTTCACGTTCCAGGAAAATGGACTGTCCTGTGGCGAGGAGGTTTGAGGTCTTTTGGCTGGCGGTCTGGAGGCTGGTGGCCAGTTTGTGGATCTGGAAGTGCTGACTGATGAGTTCGGCATACAGCTGCTCCAGTTCATAAAGAGCCTGAGACTCCTCCTGGGTGAAACCGACGCTCATGAGGTAGCCATCCAGCTCCATGCTGAGGCCGGTGACGGTCGCATTGAGCAGGCCGCCTGCCGCCCTGGAAGCCAGACCTGCGACGACGAAGCCTGCGCCGACACCGAACCCGGCGAATTTCACAGCTCCGCGAGCAGGGGCGGTGAGATCCCCACCTGCTGCTAGACCAGCGATGAGGGAGGTAGGTATGGCCGTCTCAATCGCCTCGGCAGAATCACGGGCGGCTTCACCGGCCCATTGAAGACCTTCGCCCAGGGAGTCCAGTACGGCGGCGGCAGCCTCGGTGGCGGCGATGTTGATGGTGGCATTTCCCTGGCGCCGCAGTGCTTCGACATGACTGGCGACGAGGTCTTTGGCGAGGGTGGCCTCCCGCTCGAAGCGGCGTTGCATAATCTGGAGCTGGAAGTTCGCCTCCAGCAGCTCGGTGCGGGCCAGCTCGATCTCCATCAGTGCATCCTGGAGTTCACCGGTCTTAGCACGGCGGCCAAGCGAGCCATCGGGAGCGATGTTCTGGGCATACTGCGCCCATTGGTTCGGGGAGATGGTGTAAGCCTTGGTCTGCACCTGTGGGATAGGTGCTCCGCTGCTGTAACGATTGCGGATCTGATCCACGGTGAGTGCGCCGAACTCTGGCACTACGAGCGGCACCTGGATGCTGACAGTGGTGGCAGGCCCGGAGAGGTTTACGAGGTCGCTGGGGCGGTCGATGATGAACCAGGTCGCCATATCCGGTCCGCTGTAGCCTTGGGGGAAGTTTTTCCCAGGGCCTAGATCGCCTGCGTAAGGTGTGCCGTAGATCTCGATGAGCTGGCTTTCAAAAGCTCCCTCCTGATCGACAATGGTGGTATTTTGGTCGGTGACCTGGTTTTCCTGATTGCGCAGGAGGCGCGTCATTTTGGCTGCCTGGTCGAAGCTGCCTTTGGCATTGAGCACGGAGCGCAGCGCCCGGCTGTAAATCTGTTCGTAGTGTGACTGGCCGGCCTGCATTTCGGCAGGGGAGATGTCGAATGCGATGGCACCAGGGCTGAGGCCAAGGGGATTAAGATGGGCGTTGGCGTTGTCGATGGCGTTCTGGAAGGTGTCTGCAAAGTTGACGAGTTCGTTCAGTTCCGGGACGGTGGTGCGGTCGATCTTTTGCACGCCGGTGTGGGTGCTGTCTTCAGACAGGAGGAGTGCATTGCCTGTGACCCAATTGAAAAAGCTGCCCTGGGCACTGCGGGAGACGCTTCCATCCAGGCCCCAGGCGCGGGTTTCATCACTGTCCCTCAGGTGCTCCCAGCCGAGGGCGGGGTCGTCTTTGTAAACCTTCCGATGGACGAGGGTGACGACCTGCTGGGCGGTGCGGGACATGTTGGCTGCAGCAGCGGCAAACTTGCGTTCGTCCTTGTAATCGATGAGGACTGATTGGCCGAGTACAGCCACGGCCTCTGCCCTCGGCACCCAGGTGAAGTCGGGGTGGGTGAGCAGTTTGTAGTAGCCTTTGAGGGCGGTGAGGTAGTGGCCATAGGCGTCGCCATGGCCCTGGGGGAACATGCGCTGGGCATCGGCGGCATCGAGGATGCCATTGGCGGTGGGGCT
>CAYMHJ010000735.1:0-1876 GCA_964390165.1 uncultured Prosthecobacter sp.
GCCGCAGCTCACCGATGAAGTGGCCGCCCTGGCCGCCAAAGTGGACCAACACCTCCAAAAGATGGGAGCCGTATGGAAGTGAAACCCGGCTACAAACAGACCGAAGTCGGCGTCATCCCGGAGGAGTGGGCGTGTGAAAAGCTCGCGGGGTTTTTCTCCTTCATTTCCTACGGATTCACGAATCCGATGCCCACGGTTCACGATGGCATCTTCATGATTACGGCAGCCGACATCAACGAAGGACGCCTGCAACTTGAGACAGCCCGTAAGACATCCGAAACAGCTTACCGCAAGCTTCTCACCGCTAAGAGCAAGCCACGAAAGAACGACATCTTGCTGACAAAAGATGGCACGCTCGGAAGACTCGCCCTTGTTGGCGACGAGACAGTTTGCATCAACCAGTCCGTGGCTGTTATTCGGCCAAATGACCGAGTTGAACCACAGTTCCTAAAGTTGCTGCTGGAAAGTCCGCGCTATCAAAAGCGAATGGTGGAGGATGCCGGTGGATCAACCATCAAGCACATCTACATCACGATTGTTGACAAGATGCCGCTTGGTCTGCCGCTCGACAGAGCCGAACAACGCGCAATCGCGGAGGCGTTGAGCGAGGTGGATGGGCTGCTGGGCGGGCTGGACCGGCTGATCGCCAAGAAGCGCGACCTCAAACAGGCCGCCATGCAGCAACTCCTCACCGGCCAAACCCGCCTCCCCGGCTTCCACGGCGAGTGGGAGGTGAAGCGGCTGGGCTCACTGCTCCGGTTTCAAGTCGGCTTCCCGTTCAGCTCCGCCTTCTTCAATGAAAAGGGCGAAGGCATTAGACTCGTGAAAAATCGTGACCTCAAGAGCGACGACCAAGTGTTCCACTACAACGGCAAGTATGAGGAGTCATTTGTTGTCCGTGATGGCGATGTCTTGATTGGCATGGACGGTGATTTCCTTCCTTGCCAATGGAACAAAGGCCCTGCGCTTCTCAATCAGCGAGTCGGCCGGGTTGTGCCAAACGCCGCGTTGAATGTGGCATTCGCTTTCTACGCGTTGATTGAACCGCTGAAGGAAATCGAAATTGTCACTTCCAGCACAACTGTGAAGCACCTTTCGCACGGCGACGTTGAAGGCATTGAGCGCCCGTTACCTGAACTCCCCGAACAAACCGCCATCGCGACGGTGCTGAGTGAGATGGACGGGGAGCTGGCGGTGCTGGAGCAGCGGCGGGAGAAGACCCGCGCCCTCAAGCAGGCCATGATGCAGGAACTCCTCACCGGAAGGACGCGGTTGGTATGAAGGACGCTCCGCCCATTCCTGTCGTGGTTGAGGTTTTGAGTTTTGCGGAACTCTTCGCCGATTCAGCTTTCCCGCTAGCGGTGGACACCTATCAACGGGGCTTTGTCTGGAACGATGACAAAATCCGGCAGTTGGCTGATGATCTGACGGCCTATCAGAGCGAACCCGACCCCAAGCCGCCCTACTACATGGGCACGATTCTGATCCACCGGAATAAGGACAAGCAGAAGCACTTCATCATCGACGGTCAGCAGCGGCTTACGGCTCTGTGCGTGCTGCACCAGCAACTCAAGAAAAGTCTGCCGGGAAAATGTGCTTTGACCTATTCGCCGAAGTCGGCGCGGCGCATTCGTGCGGCCGCCAGCGTCTTCCAAGGCCCTGACAACCTCCCCAGTGACGTTGTCTTTGGACAGATTGTCTTCACCGTGATCAGTGTGGACCGGGTGGACTTGGCCTTCACCTTCTTCGACACACAGAACAACCGGGGCGTGCCGCTCCATGGCACCGACCTGCTCAAAGCATATCACCTGCGAGCCGTGGATGGAGTGCCGGTCGAGCGCAAGGAAGCCCTGCAAACACTGTGTGCCCGGCGCTG
>CAYMHJ010000736.1:0-1872 GCA_964390165.1 uncultured Prosthecobacter sp.
ATGGACACCATGATCATGACGGCGACGAGCGCGGGCATGGGGATCTGCTTCACCCAGGGGCCAAGAACGACGAGCAGGATGAGCAGAAAGACTCCCGCGACAAAGGTGGAGAGCCGCCCGCGCCCGCCGGACTTCACATTGATGACAGACTGCCCGATCATGGCGCAGCCTGCCATGCCGCCGAAGAGTCCGGCGGCGATGTTTGCCAGGCCCTGGCCGCTGCACTCGCGGTTTTTATCACTCGGCGTGTCGGTCATGTCATCGACGATCTGGGCGGTGAGCAGGGACTCCAGCAGGCCGACGGCGGCGAGCCCGGCGGAGTAGGGCAGCACGATCCAGAGCGTCTCCAACGTCCACGGGACCTGGGGCCAGAGGAAGATGGGCAGGGCATCCGGCAGCTCTCCGAGATCACCGACGCGGCGGACATCCAGTTTGAAAAGGATGGCGAGTATGGTCATCACAATGATGGCCACGAGCGGGGATGGCACGGCTTTGGTTAGCCTGGGCAGCAGGTAGATGATGGCGAGCGAGCCTGCGACCATGGCATACATCATGAGGCCCGCGCCTTTGAACTCGGGGAGCTGCGCCATGAAAATGAGGATGGCCAGCGCATTGACAAAGCCGGTCATGACCGACTTCGACACAAAGCGCATGACATCGCCGATGCGGGCGAGACCTGCGATGATCTGGAAGACGCCGGTGAGCAGCGTGGCGACGAGCAGGTATTGCAGGCCGTGCTCTTTCACCAAAGTCACCATGAGCAGGGCCATGGCACCCGTGGCGGCGGAGATCATGCCCGGGCGGCCGCCGAAGATGGCAGTGACGACGGCGATGCAGAAGGAGGCATAGAGGCCGACCTTGGGGTCCACACCTGCGATGATGGAGAAGGCGATGGCCTCCGGAATAAGGGCGAGCGCGACGACGGTTCCGGCGAGCAGGTCAGCGCGGATGTTGGAGAACCATTCCTGGGAGAGATTTTTGGTGGAGAACATGAAGACGAGGAATCACGGAAGATGAGAAAGTTCTCCGCAGCCCGTGTGCCGGAGAAAGCAGCGTGCCTCGTCACGATGTGGATGAGGATTTGAAGTGGAGGCATGGAGTCCCTGCCAGCAGAAACGCCCGCCTGCTGACTGCCGATAACCCAACGACTGCGCTCTATGGCGGAATCAGTGCAGGGGTGAGCATGATGGACGGCATGAATTTCAAAAGAGGGCGCGGAGAGTCGGGAGATGAGATGCTGATGCAAGCTTTGATTGCCGCCGAGTTCTCCTGCTCCCCATCACTTCACCCGATCCAGCATCTCCAGCACCCGCGCGGTGATCTTCACTGAGGCTTCGCGTTCGACGCGATTCGTGCCCAGCCAGGTTTCGTAGCCGCCGAGATCGTGATGCTTCGGCGTGGGCAGGTAGCCTTGGCTGCCGTTGGCGAGTTCGATGGTGAAGGTGTCTTTAAAGGGGCTGCGGGCTTTGATGTCGAGGCCGATCTCGGTGAAGACCTCGAAAGGGATGGCCGCGATGCCTAGATCACCGATGCCGAAGGCCTGGATGACGGCCTGAATGGTGTCGGGCTTCGCATCGCGTGCGGCGAGTGTGCGCTCGGCGTAGGGCTGCTCCAGGCGATGCGTGGGTGCGGCGTCTTTGGGTTTTGCAAGCACGCCTTCCGCCCAAGCGATCAACTCCGGTGTGGGACGACGCACGGCGAGTTCCAGATCACTGGCGGCGGCTTTGAGAGGCACCCAGTCCTGATGTTTCAGCGTCTCGCGAACACGCAGCACCTCCTGCGCGAGGTCGCCTGCGACGAGTTTGATCTTCTCATACGGTTCGCGTTTCACGGCGGGAGTTTTGCCGCTGTAGTCGTTGTTGTTCACGTCGC
>CAYMHJ010000737.1:0-1867 GCA_964390165.1 uncultured Prosthecobacter sp.
GCCCTGCTCAAAGCCGACGGCATCACTTTGCCCACGCCACAGGCCACTCGATGCCCAGATGCCTTCGCCAATGCCATGCGCGTGCGAATGCTGTTCAGTTGTTTGGTTGATGCGGATTTCCTGGATACCGAGCAGCACTTTGATGGCAGCATCTCGCCCTTGCGCAGCGTTCCTGATCTTCAGCCGGAACGTGCGCTGGAGCTTCTCATGGCTCGTCTTGGCAGTTTCAGCGCCGACGGACCGGTGAATCAAACTCGCGCTCGTTTGCTGGCTGACTGCCTTGCCGCCAGCCGACAGCAACAGGGTCTTTTCACCCTCACCGCACCCACGGGAAGCGGCAAGACTCTGGCCTCGCTAGCCTTCGCATTGAGCCACATCGCACAGCACAATGCACGGCTTGCCCCAAATGATCCGCAGCGTTTCCGCCGCATCATCGTGGTCATACCCTTCACCAGCATCATTGAGCAGACGGCCCGTGTCTTTCGAGAGCTGTTCAAAGATGCCTTCGGCGACGATTATGTGCTGGAGCATCACAGTTCCGTGGCACCAGAGGAAAACAAAGGACAGCGCAACGATGACACTGTTTTGACCTCCGTCCGAAGAGCGCGCCTAGCAGCAGAAAACTGGGCGTCTCCGCTGGTGGTCACCACGAATGTCCAGTTCTTCCACAGCCTTTTTGCCAACAAACCCAGCGCCTGCCGCAAGCTGCACAACATCGGGCGCTCAGTCGTACTGTTTGATGAGGTGCAGACATTGCCTCCGCGCCTTGTTCCTTCTTTGCTCTCTGGCGTGCAATGCCTGGTGCGGGACTATGGAGCCAGCGCTGTGTTCATGACGGCCACACAGCCCGCGTTTGCCTCGGCACAGCCTGCCTTGCCTTATCCGTGGAAGCCGGTTGAAATTTCCTCCCAACCCGAGGCCATGGCCGATGCCTTGCGCCGCACACGAATCGAGCTTCCTGAAAAGGATGCGACCCTTACTTGGCAGGCGCTCGCCACTCAGATGTCGGAGCAGTCTCAGGGACTCTGTGTGGTCAACACCACCGCAGACGCCCGCAACCTCTTCGCGCTCCTGCCTGCTGAAGGCCGCTTTCATCTCTCGGCCCGCCTGTGCCCTGCGCATCGGCAGAAAAAGCTGAAGGAAATCCGTGAACTCCTCGCGGCAGGCAAACCCTGCCGACTTGTCTCCACCCAGCTTATTGAGGCAGGCGTTGATGTCGATTTCCCCGTCGCTTGGCGTGCTCTCGGCCCCTTGGATTCGATCATTCAAACCGCCGGGCGTTGCAATCGTGAAGGCCGACATGAGCAGCCATGTCCCGTCACCATTTTCCGGCCAGCGGAGGGAGGCCACCTGCCGAAAGGCTACGAGCAGGTCATGCAGATCACTGAAACCTTTCTGCATGATCGGGATTCCTCGACGCTTCACTCGCCCGCCACCTACGCGCAGTATTTTGCGCGACTCTATTCCATCACCGGCAAGGATAACGCCGAGGCCGACCCCGTTTTCAAATGCTCCTCAGCTTTCGACTTCCCCGGCGCGGCCAAAGAATGTCGTTTGATCGAGGATAACACCCGCGCCGTGCTTGTGCAGTGGGGAACAGGTGCCGAGCTTTATGAAAAGCTCAAAACACAGCGCCATCTGACCGCCGCCGAGTGCCGCATGGCTCAGCGCTATTCGGTGAATCTCTACATGGGGGAGTTCCAAAAAGCGTCGGCCCAAGGCTGGGTCTATCAACCCGTTCCCGAGTGGGAGCTCTACGTCTGGACCTCCAAGTATGACGAAGACCTCGGAGCCTGCCACCCATCCAATGAAGACTTCAACCTTTGAGCTTCAGTCAGCAAGCTGGCCGCTCGATCCGAGATGGATC
>CAYMHJ010000738.1:0-1865 GCA_964390165.1 uncultured Prosthecobacter sp.
GCACGACCCAGATCAGGCCGACCAGCATCCAGGTCACCGCGAGGTGGATCGTGAAAATCGTATTCATGGGGTCACCGGAGTCGAGCACCCATCCACCGATACCGTGGCGCCATGGAGCATGGCCAATCTACAGATGCGCACGGTCAACGACATGCCGCTGGCGGAGAAACAAGAGATCAACAGGTGCATGGGGGCTTTCCAAGGATGGCAGACGTTGCCAGCCATGGGAAGGCGGTTTTTCGGCGGCAAAGACTTCGCACTCGGACGGCGTAATGTTCCAACGCCAAGCTCCATGAACAAACCAGACGCCCATTCGATTCTGCGCATCATCGTCATGCGAGGGGCGGTCATGCTTGGCTGCGCCACTTTGCCCGCTTTGGCGGTGGATTATGAAAAGGAAATCAAGCCGCTCCTCAAGGAGCGCTGCTACGCCTGCCATGGCGCTTTGAAGCAGAAGGCCGATCTTCGCCTCGACACCACGGCTGCGATGCGGAAGGGCGGTGATGGTGGCGACATCCTCGCCGGAGAGCACGCATTGCTGCTCGAACGCGTCACCACCACCGACAAGGACGATCGCATGCCGCCGGAAGGTGAGGGATCGATGCTCACGAGTGAACAAGTCGCGAAACTCAAGGCCTGGATCGCTGCTGGTGCGCCTGCGCCTGCCGACGAGCAACCCGAGGCCGATCCACGCGCGCATTGGGCCTACCAGCCGCCCAAATCCTCCGGCAAGTCGATCGATGCGCTGCTTTCGGCGCGACTCGCGGCGAAGCATCTCAAACCGCAGCCCGAGGCCGCACCGGAGATCTGGCTGCGTCGTGTCTATCTCGATCTCATCGGCCTGCCGCCCACGCCGGAGGAGATCGCGACCTTTTTGAAGGACACGTCGATGCCGGCGCGTCAGCGCGTGGTGGATCATCTGCTCGGCACGCCGCAATACGGCGAGCGCTGGGCGCGGCACTTCATGGACATCTGGCGCTACTGCGATTGGTATGGCCTCGGCGCGCAGCTTCGTTATTCGCAGAAGCACATCTGGCACTGGCGCGACTGGATCGTGGAGTCGCTGAATGCTGACAAGGGCTACGATCAGATGATCGTGCAGATGCTCGCCGCCGACGAGCTCGCGCCCGAGGATCGCGACAACCTTCGCGCCACCGGCTTTCTGGCCCGCAGCTACTACCTCTTCAATCGCACCACATGGCTGGATGAAACCATCGAGCACACCTGCCGCGCCTTTCTCGGTGTGACGATGCAGTGCGTGAAGTGCCACGATCACAAATACGATCCCATCGAGCAGGCCGACTACTATCGCATGCGCGCCATCTTTGAACCGCTGCACGTGCGGCTTGATCCCTGGCAAGGTGAGACCGAATTCGAAAAAAACGGTCTGCCTCGCGTCTTCGACCTGCATCTCGACACGCCGACGTATCGGCATGTGCGTGGCGACGAGAAGAACGAGGACAAATCGAAGACGCTGACGGCGGGCATCCCGCAGGTGCTGGAGTTCGCCGCTTTTCAGCCGAAGCCCGTCAAACTGCCGCCGTCCTCCGCACGTCCGGTGCTGTTGCCATTTGTCCTCGACGATCAACTCCAGGCCGCCAAACGCGACATCGCCGCCGCACAGAAAGCTCTCGACCAGGCGCGGCAAACACTCGCCAAATCTCCTCAGCCCGCACGGAAGGCACCGACGGAACCTAAAGTGATCCTCAGCGATGATTTCACCACGGCAAAGCCCGCGCAGTGGGAGGTCCTCAAGGGCGACTGGAAACACTCTCCCACCGGCGTGCGCCAGTGCGAAACCGGTGCGGAACGCCGCATGCTGCGCCTCAAAACGCCGCCGCCTGCCGACTTCGAAGCCAGCTTGA
>CAYMHJ010000739.1:0-1860 GCA_964390165.1 uncultured Prosthecobacter sp.
CGCACCATTCGTCTTTTCCTGACGGAACTTCGCCGACGGCTTGATTTGCCGCATGTGGTGCTGGCTCCTGAGAGTGAACTGGCACGGCAGACTTACTTCCAAGCCCTCGAAGCAGCCGACGGCCTCGACTGGCAGCCGCTGATCTCGATCTGGCGAGAGCGTTTTGACCTGCCCTGACCATCCTGCGCCCAACTCATTCCCCGACCTCATCTCCCATCCATGTCCACTGATTCCATCATTTCCAAAGTCTGGGGCTTCTGCACCACGCTCCGCGACGACGGCGTGGGCTATGGCGACTACCTCGAACAGCTCACCTACCTGATCTTCCTGAAGATGGCGGACGAATACAGCCGCCCGCCGCACAATCGGAAGATCGGCGTGCCCGCCGAATACTCGTGGCCCACGCTGAAGAAGCTCAAAGGCGCGGAGCTGGAGGTCCACTATGTCACTACGCTGCGGGAGCTGGCGAACCGGCCCGGCATCCTGGGGCAAGTCTTCACCAAGAGCCAAAACAAGATCCAAGACCCCGCCAAGCTGGCCCGGGTGGTGGAGATGGTGGATCAAACCGAATGGGTGACGATGGGTGCCGATGTGAAGGGCGACATCTACGAAGGGCTGCTGGAAAAGAACGCCGAGGATACGAAGAGCGGTGCCGGGCAATACTTCACCCCGCGTGCGCTGATCCAGGTGATGGTCGAATGCCTGCGCCCACTGCCGGAGAAGACCATTGCCGACCCCGCCTGCGGCACGGGCGGTTTCTTCCTCGCGGCCTATGATTACCTGACGAAGACGCCGACGCTGAACAAGGCGCAGAAAGCTTTCCTCAAGAAGGAGACCTTCTACGGCCATGAGATCGTCGCCAACACTCGACGCCTCTGTTTGATGAACCTGCTGCTGCACAACATCGGCGAGATCGACGGCGAGAGCTGCGTGTCATCGACGGATGCACTGGTCGCCGACAACGGCAAACGCTACGACTACGTGCTGGCCAACCCGCCCTTCGGCAAGAAGAGCAGCATGACCTTCACCAACGACGAAGGCGAGGAAGAGAAGGACGACCTCGTCTATAACCGGCAGGACTTCTGGGCCACGAGCAGTAACAAGCAGCTCAATTTCCTCCAGCACATCCGCACGATGCTCAAGACCACAGGCCAAGCCGCAGTGGTTCTGCCAGACAACGTGCTCTTTGAAGGCGGCGTGGGTGAAACCGTCCGCAAGAAGCTGCTGGAGAACACCGATCTCCACACCGTCCTGCGCCTGCCCACCGGCATCTTTTACGCCAACGGCGTGAAGGCGAACGTGCTCTTCTTTGACAACAAACCCGCCGCCAAAACGGCATGGACGAAGGAAGTCTGGTATTACGACTACCGCACCAACATCCACCACACCCTGAAGCGCAAGCCGATGCGGGCCGAAGACCTCGCCGACTTCATAACCTGCTACCATCCAGCGGACCGCCACAAGCGGAAGGAAACCTGGCACGCCGAGAAGAACCCCGAAGGCCGCTGGCGCAAATTCACCCACGCCGACATCCTCGCCCGCGATAAAACGAGCCTCGACACCTTCTGGCTCAAAGACAAAAGCCTCGCCGACCTCGACAACCTCCCCGACCCGAAAGATCTCGGCGAGGAGATTGTGGAGAACATCGAGGCTGGGCTGAACAACTTTAGAGCCGTGCTGGCGGCGCTGGGGGCATGATTCATATCTGCACTCTTGATGAGATGGAGGAATTCGAAGCCCAAAACGATGCTGCGATCGTGTATCACGTAAAACCGGCTCAGGCTCGAACCCTCTGACAAGATCGGGTCCACGGATTCAAAACAGCCCCGCAGCCCGGAGCTTCTGCAGCAGGTCCCGCTG
>CAYMHJ010000740.1:0-1849 GCA_964390165.1 uncultured Prosthecobacter sp.
TGCGCTCCATCCCAACCCGCGACCGCGCCGACCTCGACCTCAAAAAACTCTCCACGCCCGATCTCGTGAAGACCCTGGAGCATCCCAACAACTGGATGCGAAGGATGGCGAGGAGACATTTGATGGAGCGAAAGGATGAGAAAGCGAAGCCGCTGCTCGAGTTAATGCTCACCGGAGGCAGTTCCTATGAAGCGCTCTGGACATTGTTCCAAGCGGACCAACTTTCGAAAGGAGCTGTGGCAAAAGCAGCGAGTGGAGATTCACAGAGCCTTCGCTCTGTGGCCGCAAAGCTAATCGCGGAGAATCCGTCACTGGCGCTAGTCAGAGTTAATGACGCGAATCGCAAGGCTGGAGGATATGACACCTATCCACTATTAGATACGCTAGCTGCGGACACTGATCCCGCTGTGCGTCACGCTGTCGCGATTGCTGCCCGGCATCTTACCTTCAATCATCTGACAAAGGATATCAGCGATAAAACTTACACTGAGATGAAGATGCGCCAGATGGCGTGGCCCGACGCTAAAGACTTCCTCGGAAAGACCATTCTCGCTTCGACGAAGGCCGAGGACCAAACGCTTCTATTCGCCATCTGGATGGCGATCGAGCCTGAACTGTCGCATCATGCGGACTGGACTATGGACTGGCTCGCCAAACTCGCGCCGAGAGCGGAGCCGTTAAGCAATACACTGGCTCATAAATCCATGCGGCGGCTCTGCGATACCCGGAAGGCGGAGAACCTCGATCTCGCGGTCGAGTTCTGCGACAAGATCGCCGTGCACGACATCCTGCTCGCGCATGCGCTGGATGGACTCGTCAAAGGGCAGGAAGGTGGCGTGATCAAGCCGGTGAAGGAGGTCTCGGCCAGCCTTGCGAAGTGGCGTTCGTCATCGAATGCGGACGTGCGGAAGCATGCGCAGACGCTCGCGGTGATGTGGGGCGATGCGGCGGCGGTGAAGGAGATGATCGCGGTGCTGCACGATGGCTCGAAGCCGGAGAAGGAGCGCATCACGGTGCTGCAATCGCTGCAAAAGGTGCGCACGGACGCGGTGAAGGACGGCTTGATGCCGCTGCTCACGCCGCAGACCTCCACCGCGCTCGCCGTGGCAGCGATTCGCGCGGCGGCGGACCTCGGAGGCGATGACTTCATCGCGCCGCTGCTTCAACAATCAGCCTCGAAGGACTTCAACGTGCGCAACGCGGCCATCGAGGCGCTTTCCAATCGCGACACATGGACGAAGGCCCTCCTGAACGCGATCGCCGAGCAAAAAGTCAGCGCAAGCAGCTTCCCCGCGCCGGTGCGGCGTGCGCTGGCGACGCACAAGGACAAAGCCATCCGCGATCTCGCCTTCAAAGTGCTCGGCGCGTGGCAGGATTCGTCGGACGATGTGAAATCGCTCATCGCGCAGAAGAAGCAGGCTTGTTTGACAGGCGAGCCGGATCTGGCGAACGGCAAACTGCTCTTCACGGCCACCTGCATGGTTTGCCATGAATTCCACGGCGGTGGGCAGAAAGTGGGACCGGATTTGATCGGCAGCGGCCGCAGCAACCTCGATGCGCTGTTGGCGAACGTCATCGATCCCAATCAGATCATCGGCAACGGCTACGAAAACATCAGCGTGAGCACCAAGGACGGCCGCACACTCGCAGGCCGCATCGTGGAGGACACGCCGGGGCATGTGAAACTGCTCGGAGCCGGTGGAGCCGCGCAAGTCGTGCCACGCGATCAAATCGCCTCGCTCACGAACACGAAGCAAAGCCTCATGCCGATGGGATTCGGCAATCTGCCCGATGCAGCCTTCCGCGACCTCATTTGGTACATCCTCGCTCCGCCGGAAGAAGGCCCGCT
>CAYMHJ010000741.1:0-1829 GCA_964390165.1 uncultured Prosthecobacter sp.
GCATGATTTACTTTCAAGGCACCTACGCAGAGACCTTCTCCGGCAATCCCCGCGCCACCCCGCGCTACGACTACAACCAACTGATGTACCGCCTCGACCTCGACGACGAACGCCTGAAGGCGGCGCGGGAGTAAAGGGGGCGTGACAAAATCGGCACGAAGGGGTGGAGGCCAGGCGCTTGTGAAAGTGCAGTCTGGCGGGGATGGAATCTCTCCCGCCCATGCAATGGCTGGCGCTGGCCGGGCGCTGTTGGCTTCGATTTTTGGCGTATCTGGGCCAGTTGGTGGCGCTGGCGGCGGATCTTGGGATTGCGCTGCGGTCGGGAGTATGGCGGCTGCGGCTGGTGGCGTGGCAGATCGCCAGTGTCGGCTACGGATCGCAGATGGTCGTCATCGTGACAGGGGCGTTCACGGGCGCGGTCTTCACCTTTCAGACCTATGCGAAGTTCAAGGAGTTCGGCATCGAGTCGAACGTCGGCGCGATCGTCTCCATCGCCCTGTGCCGGGAGCTGGCACCAGTGCTGGCGGGGCTGATGGTGGCCGGGCGCGTGGGCGCGGCGATGGCGGCGGACATCGGCACGATGAAGGTCACGGAACAGATCGACGCACTGCGGGTGATGGGCGTGCATCCGGTGGACTATCTGGTGCTGCCGCGGCTGTTGGGCATGGTGGTATCCATGCCGCTGCTCGTGGCGCAGACCATCGCCTTCGGGCTGGCGGCGGCTCATCTGGTGGCGGTGGAGAGTTTCGGCATTCCCGCGTCCTGGTTCTGGAATCACACGATCGAGCACACCGAGTTCATCGACGTGGCCTTCGGCATGATCAAAGGCCTCGTTTTCGGCGTGCTGATCACGATCATCAGCTGTCATCAGGGACTGGCGGCGGAGGACGGTGCGGTGGGCGTGGGGCGGGGGACGACCCGGGCGGTGGTCTTCGCCTCGCTGACGATTCTGATCTTCAATTTCTTCCTGAGCATCGCGCTGAACTATATCTCGCCACTGAGTGCGATTTAGGCTGTCCAGGACGGGGCCGCTCTTTGCTTGCCCTTTTTCGCGCGGCCCGATAGCCTTCGCGGAAATTCAATCAATCCACCGCCATGTCTGCCAATCTCGCTGAACTTATCGGCACGATGATCCTTGTTCTTCTCGGTGACGGCGTTGTCGCCAATGTTGTTCTCAAACAGACCAAGGGACACGATGCGGGATGGATCGTCATCACCGCGGGCTGGGGATTTGCGGTCGCCGTGGCGGTGTATTGCACGAACAGCATCAGCGGCGCGCACTTGAACCCGGCGGTGACGATCGGACTGGCCAGCATCGGGAAGTTCGAATGGGCGCTGGTGCCGGGCTATGTCGCGGCACAGTTGGCCGGTGCGTTTCTCGGTGGTGTGCTCGTGTGGCTTGCCTACCTGCCGCATTGGAAGGAAACGGACGATCAAGGTGCAAAGCTGGCGGTCTTCTGCACTGGTCCGGCCATCCGTCACACGATGGGAAATGTGATCTGCGAGATCATCGGCACCGCTGTGCTTGTGCTCGGCGTGCTGGCCATTCTTTCGCCGGCGAATCTCGTGCCGAACTCCGGTTTCGACAAAGGCTTCGCCCCCGCGCTGGTCGGCATGCTGGTCTGGTCGATCGGGCTCTCCCTCGGTGGTCCCACCGGCTACGCGATCAATCCCGCCCGCGACCTCGGGCCGCGACTGGCGCATTTCATTCTGCCAATCCCTGGAAAAGGAGGCGCCGACTGGAGCTATGCCTGGATTCCCGTCGTGGGGCCGGTGATCGGCGGAGTGCTCGGTGCGCTGCTTTACCGTGCTTTGTGGCCGTCGATGTG
>CAYMHJ010000742.1:0-1823 GCA_964390165.1 uncultured Prosthecobacter sp.
GACCATGGGCAAAGCGGGAAGCTGCCTCCGTCGGACCGCGCCCAGCCCCTTTGTCATAGTGGAGCAACATCATCCTGAAGCACCCTCCGTTTATGAACCCCTTGGCCGCCCCGAACAAACCCGCTCAACGTGGTCCGAAGAAGCGGTCACCGTTGAAATGAATCATGTGATCAGGTTCCTGGGCGATCCAGACCTCAGTTTCCCATGCGATGTCAGGAGCAAACTTGCGGAAACTATTGCGATCGAGGAATGCAGTCACGAACACCTGTGGGAGCTTGCAATTCGCACAAAGCGCTTCCAGCGCAATTAGCCGCTGCGGAGAGATGGGACCAAAGCTGTGAACAGCTTCGATGAAGAAAACCCACCCTCGTTTTTCTTCGAGGAGGACAATATCTGGCAGGCTACCGGATGCGCCTAAAGCGATTCCAAGTTTCTCGAGTTCAGTCGATCGACTGGCCGTTGTGTAAGGCCTTGGGTTTCGCAGATGAAGAAGGCAGGAATCAGCCGCAAACTTGGGAACAAATTGTTCGATGACCGCCTTCTTGACTGCACTCTCCGGACAGGAGCGCAATTTAGTTTTAGCGCGATCGACGCCGATGACAGTGATGGAGTTCTTTTGTTTTTCCATGATGGACGGGACCATATTCTAATGGAATTGATCTGGCTGCAGCAAAGTCATGCAAACTTCAGCTTTTCGTCACTGGCTCAAAACGAGCTATCTTCAGATCAGTGGAAATCGTCTCGCAGCCGGGACGCAGATTTCCCGGTCGGCCAACTGTAGCACCATAGAACAGTACGAAGGTGATCTTGATGTGCACTTTGACAACGACGGCATGACAGCCTTAATCGAGCGGCTGTCGTATTCCACATCAGATCAGTCAGCAGGCTTCAATCCTCGACACGGAATCCCGATCCGTGGAGACAGAGTAAATGGAAGCACAACCTATAGAAGCGCCGCCAACCTTTACCGGAAATTCAGGGTTGCCCAAGGAAGCGGGCTTGCAGGAACGTCTTTTCGTGAACACAGCCACAGTGCGCCAGCTACTGAGCGAAAGATGATGACAAAAATCAGAGTCGGTCAGGATCGGTTTCGTTATCTGGTTCTTGAACGGTGGGACTACCGCTGCGCCGTTACGCAGGCTGGCATCCTGTTGACCGCATCGCACATAAAACCTTGGCGCACATGCTCAGACCAGGAGCGTCTTGATGCGTTTAACGGCATCTGTTTGTCGCCGGTGTTCGACAAGGCATTTGATGCTGGCGTGATTACTTTTTGTTTCGATGGGCACTTGATTCTATCACCCAATGTTCCAAAACCTGATACTCAAAAGTTAGGCCTTAATGCTGGAACTCGCTTGAGAGGATTGGGCCGCCTTCATCGCCCATATCTCGAATTTCACCATACGAACATCTGGCAGCATGGTGGAATGTCGGTCGAAGAAGTACTCAACTCAGCAGATAGCACCCCCAATCAAGATGTCGCAATCGGGCAACTCGGAATCAGGGGTTAGGGTGGTCTCAATACATGGGCCAAGCAGGTTCTGTCTGTAGGTCTCAAGGCGTCCCTGTCTTTCTCAAAGCCAATCGTGGCAAACTCGACAGCCTCGAATCCGAGCGCCAGCCCGCCACAGCCGGCGAATAAATCCACGGCAAGCCACTTTGCCTTTTTTTCCGGGATCAGCGTCGCATTGATTAAGTCGGGGCACAAGTCCACGCCGGAGGTTATCGTTTGCGGTCGATTGTACAAGCTTCAGCGGCTCCTCAGGCATGGGCAGGAACGACGACATCCTCACCCACCTCCTGGCCCTCAACCACGCCTGCGC
>CAYMHJ010000743.1:0-1811 GCA_964390165.1 uncultured Prosthecobacter sp.
CCTCCGACGGGGTGTAGAACTGGCCTTTGCTCTTCCCGCTCTCGCTGGCGAAGTGCCGCATGAGATATTCGTAGGCGTCACCAAGGATGTCGTCGTTCTCGGCGCGGTTCTGGGAGAAATCGAGCGCGGGGTTCTGGAAGATGGCGATGAGGTTGCCGAGCTTTTCGACCTTCTGCGCCCCGTCGCCGAGTTTGTTCGAGTCGTTGAAGTCCGGGAAGTCGCTGCGGGCAAGGCGGGAGTTCGCATCAATGAGCGGCTGGATGACCTGGGTGTTGATGAGGTTGCCGATGTCGCTGTTGCCCTTAAGCCCAACCATGTCCTTGAAGCTGGCACCCTTCGGAATGACCACCGGCGGGGCAAAGTCATCGCTGTCGCCGTATTTGTCGGAGACATATTTGATGAAGAGCATGAACAGCACGTAGTCCTTGTACTGGCTGGGATCCATGCCACCGCGCAACTCATCACAAGAGGCGTAGAGGGAGGAGTAAAGGTCGGTTTTTTTGATTGCCATCGGTTGGTTTGTGAAAGGGGCGGAGTGGAGCGGGTGGCGGAAGGAGTCGGCGCGTTCCTGGCCGATCTTCGCCGGAGAAAGGTCGAATCACGAATGAAGACTGACGGAGCCGCAGGAATCCGCCTCGAAGCCGATGGTGGCGGTGCTGGAAGAGCCGGAGTCGGGCTTGCTGGATGCTTTGCGGGCCATGAAGGGAATTTCCCCTATCCAAGCGGCTCTTAGATGGGCTGGCAAGGACGGACGCGCTTGGCCCGAGACTTTAAGAGTTTGAGAGGGGTGTGTCGCCGGAATGATGTGCCAACGGCAACAACCTCCTCAGCCCAGGGCAGCCGGATCTGCTCCACAGCTCGGGCTCCGACAATCACTTCGCGATCCTCACGCGGCTGCCGACGGCTCGTTATTCACAGGCGATCTTGCCTTTGCGTCCACGCACAGGCATGCCTCTGCGCCACAACGCGGGGGCTGCCCGGCAGCCTTCCTACACGCTGCCTGCGGGGCTGTCATCGGCGGCGGACTGCTGCAAGGCCCGGTCCAGGCAGGCGTTCTCGGGCCAGTGAGGGTGTCGGCTACTTCTGAGTCTATCTTTACCGATGCCGCCAAGGTGGACTCTGACGCCGCCAAGGTGGACCTCGACTCTGTCAGAGTGCGGCAAAAGCGCGGACTACCTCCTAATCATTTAGACAAGAAAGTCATTTTCTGCCCGCCCAATGCCCAGGAGAACCACCGGAAAGGTGCGGATGTGGGACAGCGCGCTGCTGCCACTCCCCAGGGGCCGGATTACCCTTTCCAAAGCAGGCCACGCCCCCCTGCCCCTCTTTTTTTAAAGTGCCGCCGATCTGCCAGCCAGCCGGGGCCGCTCTCCAAGTCTCATCGTCTTTGCTTTCTCGCGGCAAAGCCGCTCTCCCTGCCCCCGCCGTTACGAAACCAAGAACAACGAACAACGAACCAAAAACTGTTATGCCAGCATCTACAACCAGACGCAGATGCAGAATGTGATCAGCAAGCTGGATGAGCTGATCAACGCGCTGCGGAGGTAAAACGAGTTTCCAACTCGCAGGCTGGTGCCCCGAGTATCCAAGCCGAGGATGGGCGGGGATGGGTGACTTTAGCTAAGCGGTGAACTTTGCCTCCCTCATGGCGAGGAGTTCATCAAACACGCTGGTGAGTGGGCCTGCTTCGATCTGCTTTTCCTGGAGTAGCTCGCGGAAAACGTCCCGTGGCTGGAGGTCGTGAAGGGCGGGGCCAGTGGGTTGCCAGGGGGTGGCGGCGGTGGCGGGGAGGTCGGCGAGGACTTTGAGGA
>CAYMHJ010000744.1:0-1807 GCA_964390165.1 uncultured Prosthecobacter sp.
TCACAGATGCCTGCCTGCCCACGCTCAAGAGCCTGCCCAAGCTGGAATCCCTCCAGATCTTCCAAACCGAGCTGACCGATGCCGCCCTGCTGGAGCTGGCCTCCATCCCCACGCTGAAGAGGCTCGTCGTCGCGACCATGAACCCAGCCGGCAAGAGGGCCAGCGGTTTCACCGCAGCCGGCATCGCCGCCTTTGAAAAGCTGCGCCCAGACGTACAGGTGGTGAAGTAGCGGGTTCTCTGGGAACCAGAGGCGGCATCTCCCCGTTTACCCTACCAGTGGCAGCGCCGTACCCGCTGGGTGGTGGTCTCGCACCCGGCGGGTGGCAGCGCCGTACCCGGCGGGTGAAAGCGGCGTACCCGGCGGGTGGTGGTCTCGTACCCGCTGGGTGGCGGTCTCGCACCCGGTGGGTGGCTGCGGCGTCGCCATACCCCAGGCACCTCTTCCATCGAGGACGCCGCCCTGTGCTGACGACCCCAGGGGCCTATCCCGCATTTCTCACACGCTCTTCTGCCACTCACACAGCCTGTGACCGTCTGATTCCAAAGCGGCGTGCGGGTATTTGCACCGCAGAGAGAGGATGGCCGCAGAGAGTTTTATTTCGGCTTCTGAACTCTGCGGCCATCCCAACTCTCCGGTGTGAGAAATTCGGGCTATTTTCCCGCCCCCGCACCCTCGGCAGCACCTTCCCCCCACTTCTCCGCCGCGTGATCGCCTGGGCAGAAGTGCGCAGACGGCATTTCCAGCTTGGCAAGAGCGGACCGCCCCCCTAGAACACATCCCGCATGGACGAAGGAAACAGTCGGCAGCAACCATTCCCCACCACACAGTGGAGTCTCATCGTGCGTGCGGCGGCGGAGGACCCGGCGGAGCGGGAAAAAGCGCTGGCGGAGATCTGCACCCTCTACTGGCCGCCGGTTTACGCTTTTGTCCGCTCGCGCGGGCACTCGCCCCATGACGCGGAGGATCTGACCCAGGGCTTCTTTGCCACGCTGCTGAAGCGCCATGACTTCGCCAGGGCGGATTCCGCCCACGGGCGGCTGCGCAGCTACCTGCTGACCGCCGCCGGCAACTACCTCAACAGCGAGCACCGCCGTGAGAACTGCCAGAAGCGCGGCGGCGGTGCTGCCGTGCTGTCTTTTGACGTCGTGGATGCAGAAGCGCGCTGCCACATCCCCGAGCCGATGGACGACCTGACGCCTGACCGCGTCTTTGAGCGTCAATGGGCCATCACGGTGATGGAGGGCGTCGTCTCCACCCTGGCGCAACGTTACGTGGACAAAGGCCAAGCGCACATGTTCGCAGCCCTCAAGCCCTTCATCAACGCCGATGACAGCGGCGGAAGGCAGGCCGAGCTAGCCCGCGAACTGGGCATGAGCGAGCAGGCGCTGCGCACCGCCATCCACCGCCTGCGCCAGCGCTACGGTGAGGTCCTCCGCCAGACCGTCAAAGCCACCCTCGGTCATAATGAAAGCGTGGAGGAGGAGCTGACCTGCCTGATGGCGGCTTTTCAGTGAGCCACGGAGCGCAGACCATGGAGTGGCGACCACTGGTCGCCATGCAAAGGCGACGAGTCGTCGCCTCCCCACGATTCCCATGTGCTCCTTCGAGATCGCGGCTTCGAGGCCGTAGCATAGCCTTTCTAGGCTGTGCGGCTTGAGGACCGCTCCGAGAGCACCGGCTAAAAAGCCGATGCTACTTCCCGAGCAAGAAGGCGATCAAGTCGGCCATCTGCTCCTTCGAGATCGCGGCTTCGAGGCCGACGGGCATGAGGGTGCGGTCGAGGGACTTCATTTCCTTGATGGCGT
>CAYMHJ010000745.1:0-1792 GCA_964390165.1 uncultured Prosthecobacter sp.
TCTTCCGCACCGCCAGCATCCAGAAACCCTGTGTTCATCGTGCCTCCCGAATGACTTCCCGAAGAAACGGGGACAGGACAGGCAGCAGAATGGGGGCAGCAGAATCAGGCTATTCAGGCCATTCTACTGCCCGCATTCTACTGCCCTCAAAAATCAAAAGATGGAGGACTGAAAGTGCAGGATCCCAGCCCCTCTTTTTGCCCCCTATTTTTTTGTCTCTTGTGGATTGGACAGCTGGCGGTGCGAGGCCCCACGCCTTTGCAGGCTCGGCTACGACAAGGAGTGACGCGATGTTGGCGTCAGGATTCCCCTGTCGCAATCCCTTGTCTTCTCATCCGGACCAAAGGCCAGCCATCTGCCGTGTCCGCTCGTGGCGGGGTCGGCGATCCCGGCGCACCCAAGGCTTGACCTCGGGCGACTTTTTCGCTTCGATCAGCGCATTCCTAAAAACCCTCGTTTTTGTTGATGCAGCTCCTTTGCCTCAAGCCATCCCTGAAAAACCAGAAAAAACTGTGGGCGAATCTGATTCGTCCACAATTAAGTGTGGATAAACAACGTTCGCCTAACCCATGAAGCCGTATCTCCATTTGCGATGCCTTTCGCACGACGGCCCCGGAGAGATTCAGCTCGTCATGAGTGCATCCAACGGAAGCACCAGCGGTTGCATTGAGTTTTACTCCCACAGCGAAGAACTGGTCAAGTGGGCAGAGCACCTTGAGCAGTTTCCGAGACACGCCACTGACGTCTTTCTGACCGAGCTTGGTTCAGAGCGATCTGAAGACCGGTGGTCGTGCTACTTTAGATTCAGGGCCTTCCTAGCGGACAGCGTTGGGCACTGTGCGCTCCACTTTCGTTTTTCGAATAACCGTGACTTGCCGCACCGAGAACTTTCGGAGTTCTGCATCCAGACTGAGGCCGCCTCCATCAACAGGCTCGGCACCGCCATCCGTTCATTCGCTTCTCTTGGACACCAGCTGCTTGTCTGGACACAGACGGAGTGCGAGTTGTTTGAGAGCGCTTTACACTACGACCAAGGAACATGAACCAATCTGACCTCGACACCACCAAGGGCGAAACGGATGCAGGCAACGGCTCGAAGGCTATCTGTCGTGTATTCAAAATCCACCCCTCGCCGTCGCCTGATCCGTGACGTTAGGCGTTGCTAGCGCGTCCTGTAATCGATCAAGAAGCTTCCAATGCCCGAAGAACTTCCTGCCGACATTCAGCTACAGCCGAGCACTCACGGCTGGGTTGCCAATGTTCCCTCCGGTCGCGGCTCGTTCTTCGGTATTCCGATCAGTCTCAAGATCAACACGCGCAACACGCCACACGAAACGCCGCCTCGCTCTCCCAATGCCATCGAAACCGCTCTCGCCATACAAGTCCTCTCAGACCTTCCTCACCTTTTGCCCGAGACCGAAAGGCAGTTCACAGCCTACCACGCTCGCTACCAGCCAGACGCTCAATCGCTCATTCACGATCCGCACATCTGGATCGACCATGAGTTTATCGAGGGAGGCACTCTGTGGACATTCGTAGTCGGTAGCGTCGCAGCTCCCGACTACGGCTTGCACATTGAGTTCGACGGCAGCAAGTGCATTGATGTCTGGGGAGGAGATTGACCCAATGCGACCGGAATCGCCGAACCCTCAAGTTAGCTTTGAATCGGGCTTCAAGGAGTGTGGATGAGGTCTTGAGTGTCCTGGCCCGACTTCAGAGGTAACAGTTGTTGGACAATGCCGTGCCGCGAAGCGGCATCCTCCGGGCGAAGCCATACCGCAGAGCCTGCGTA
>CAYMHJ010000746.1:0-1789 GCA_964390165.1 uncultured Prosthecobacter sp.
AGGCTCGGGAGAACCTGTCACTTTGCGTCTGCTTTCTGGCTCGTTTACCTATCCGCTTCGGTCACCAGCTCCGCGCCACGTTACACCTTTGAACAGGCTTCGCATTTATATCGGGGCCGGAATGCTCCTTCAAAAAGGAGAAGCATTCCTTAAACCCCTCTTATTTGGTCCCTCCGGGGGCTGCTCGCCGCGAGGCAGAGAGAGAGGGGGGAAAGGCGCTTGGAGTAGAGTCAACTCTACAGACCAAAGCCCAACACGAACGCTGCACCAGACATCTCTCTGGCGATGAGGACGACGAGA
Organism: uncultured Prosthecobacter sp.; assembly: GCA_964390165.1. Lineage (GTDB taxonomy): Bacteria > Verrucomicrobiota > Verrucomicrobiia > Verrucomicrobiales > Verrucomicrobiaceae > Prosthecobacter. Next base: position 301 of record CAYMHJ010000746.1, read on the forward strand.
ACGAATTGGTTCATTCGGACATCTTGTCACGCTTGATGCTCCCACCACGGCTCCCAAGCATCAATCGCGCCAAGACTCCGGCTCTGGACTGCATCACGAATTGGCCTCTTGACCGAGAGAAGCAGGTGAGCTTAGACGTTAGGCCGGTTCAAGAGAGCCACAGGACGACCTTTTCTTGCCAGTGTTTGAAGAGGTACAAGGTTAAGGGGGCGATGGGTGCGCGACGGCGGCGCACAGCGCCGCCTTAGCGCGCAGCCATCGCTTTTCTCCAGGTGTGGCGCTTCAAATACGGCCACCCGTTGAAGTCTTAGGCCAAAAGACCGCAAGTAATGCGGTAAATCCTCAAATGCCGAGAATGGCCCTGTCACGCGGAGGAAGGGAACGCAGATCCGCAATCTTGCGAGCTATGGAGGCGGTTTCATGGCCCGTATGCGCTTTCCACTGGTCATCCTCCCGCTTGGCATCCCAGACCAGTTCCAACGCCGTAAACCCCGCTTTCGTGCGAATCTGCGCCCTTTTCCGATGGAAAACACCAGCAGGCAAAGAAAGCGCCAGTCTGAAAGGGAACACCTCCCAGACTGGCGAAGACGATCCACCAACGCAGCATGGGGCGAGCTGATTATGGTTTTTCGGCATTCGTGAGCGTAGCAGGAATCATGCCAAATGCAAGCGATAGTTGTAAATGATTGCAATAAAACGCATTACGCGAAGTGTTGAGGGCGATTAAGGACAAGGGTGCGTATGCGAGCGCGTGCCAGAACCCCCCTCGCTTAGACTCGGGGGAACCTGTCACTATGCGCCCGCTTTCTTTCAGGATGTGCTTTGGCTTCGTTCACCAGCTCCGCGCCACGTTACACCTTTGATCAGGCTTCGCGTTCAGATGTCGGGGCCGGGATTCCCTTGTAAACAAGGAGAGGAATCCCTTAAACCCCTCTTATTTCATCCCTCCGGGGGCTGCTCGCCGCGAGGCAGAGAGAGAGCCACCCCAGCACTGGCGCTTGCGCGAGTGTTGACACAACAGACCGCACCGGCCTAACAAGAACGCTGCATCCAGCATCTTTCGGACGGTCAGGACGAAGGAAACGGCATCGTTCATGCGGCCATCTTGTCACGCTTGCTGCTACCCGCCACACTCCACACCCCAGCAGCAATCGCGCCAAGACTACGGTTCTGGAGTGCCAAGGCATTGACCCAGCGACCGAAAGACGAGGATGAGCTTCAACGTTCAGCACGATGCAGCACCAGAAGGTGGCGAGAATGTTGAGCATGAGAATGCGGCGCGGCATGGCGGAAATGTCCACGCTGGCTGCCCTGCGGCAAGGAACGGGGTGAATTGTGGAGATGAATTCACGCGGCGTTCACGTGGACTTCATCCAGAGCGGGCTAAAGGCCGAACGACGAAGTTACGCTGCCTTCCTCCGCGATTGCCGGTCCGCCTTGAGCTGCCCACAGCCGGCGGCGACGTCAATTCCGCGCCTCTGCCGGATGG
>CAYMHJ010000747.1:0-1788 GCA_964390165.1 uncultured Prosthecobacter sp.
CAAGGTGGCGGGGAAAAAGGCCAGATAGGCGGTGTATTCACAGGTGCCATCCTCCTGCGCCAGACACGGCACCGCGCCGCCATAATCATCGACGAGGTTGATCTGGATCGTCTCCCGCTCCTGCCCGCTGCTGCGGAGACGGCGCAGCTTCTCCAAATCCCAGAGATAGTGCTTCACGTCCACTCCGGCGATCTCCGTGTCCTGCTCGTCGGCCTGCTTCACCACACCGTTCGTCAGGAGGAAGATGCGGGCCGTGTCCAAATCATCGCGATGTTGCAGGATCTTCATCGCCGCCTCGTAAGGCGGTGCGCTCTCCTCCATCTGCGCCATCCACTTGCTGTTGGCGGCCAGAGCTTGGGAAAGAAAGTTCCGCGCCAGCTCAAAGTGATGAGCCACCTCGCTCTTCGACACCGGCTGGCCGGTGGCTCCCGGTTTGTAGAGGCTAACAAACAAATCCACCAGCGGCGCACTGCCTTCTTGGTCGCCCGTTTGCTCGTGCAGGTTCCAGGCGTTGAACTTGTAGGCAGGAGCGTTCTTCCGTCCGCTGCGCTGGGCAAAGTCGAGTTCGTAGCCGTCCACCTCATTGCTTTCGGCAAGGTAGGTCAGCATCACCTCGGTGAATGCTTGCTCGTTGCCGTCGGCATGCTCTTTCGCACTTACTTCACCATCCAGGTAGTTCGCGAGTTCAGTCAGGTCCATGTTCGTGGGGTCTTGGGATTAGGTTTCAGGGCTGAGGGCAGCTCGCAGGTCTTCGAGTGTGCAGGCAAAAGGACGCGCCGCGTCCAGACTGAGGTCGTAGGCCACGCCGCCGATGCCAGCAGGCAGCCCGGTGGGAGTCAGTCGCGGAAAAGCATCCGCCACGCGGAAGACGTCCAGTTCCCGCTGCACAAAACCGCGCACTTGATGCTTTTCCACCTCAGCGTCCAGCCATCCCGCATCAGCCATGGCATCCTCCAGCAGTTCCGCTGCCGCCGTGGCGGCTGATAGCGTCCTCACACGGGCGATTCTCTCGGGCAGCGTTTCACCCGCGCCATCCTGCTCGTCCACGGCGATGTGAGTCAGTAGCAAGTTCCGCCACGGGGCTTCATGAAGCTGCTGTTCTCCCGAAATGCGCACAATGGCAGGCGACCTTGCCGCTCGCGTCTTCACCTCAATGGCCGAGCCTTGATGCTGAAAGTCCTGCGGTGCACCTGCCGGACCTCTCCAAGCTCCCACCGCTGCTTCGATGCCCACGGAGGGCATGATGAGATGTTCCAACACATAAAGTTCACCCCAGAGGCCCCTCCGAGCTTCGTCTGAAAGCGAGCGCCCCGCTACTGCCAGAAACTTCTGCCACCGACCCAAGGCTGCGAGCACGCGGCGGGCAGCCTCTGATTCAGAGCCGCCGACCGCACGCCTCGCCAAGTCCTCCGCCAGCACGGTGAAAACATCCTGACCGCGCAGATCGCGTAGCCTTACGATGAAAGTTGTCTCATTCGGCTTTGCATCGAGAAGCAGCTCCAAGCCTTTGCATTCAGGCCATGAGGCTTTCGGAGGCAAAGTGCCTGCTGGAACCGAAAACAGCAGCAGGCGTGCTTTGGACGGCCACTCGACTCCCACCCGCAGACGCTGACCGATCTCCGAAGTCGCGAGGCGAGTCATCAGAGCGGGGGCTTGTGTAGTCCCTCGTTGATTCTGCAAATCAGCCTCAATGTCCTTCCACAGCTCACCAATCGGCTTCATCGGCGGTATCCTCCAGGTTGAATTGAGTGAGCTGCTTCCGAACCCAGACTGAGTTTACTTTATAGA
>CAYMHJ010000748.1:0-1783 GCA_964390165.1 uncultured Prosthecobacter sp.
CCCACCTGCCACCGGTCGGCTTCACTTCAGCATACCATTCAAGAGCGGACTGATGACGCCCGACTTCCTCGCAGGAGACGGCATTTTCATAGGCGATCTGGTCGTCGCCTTTGGCGGCGGATTCACGGGTGTAAGGGGCGGTGGGCATGGCGGTGATGTGTGGGTTCACCGGCATCTACGGAGACGGCGGAAAATCGTCAACCTACCCTATTACATCCCCCTGAGCCTCTTCAATAGATCCAATTGCCTCTGTCCCATGGTATCCCCCTTTCTGCGATTTAATGACTGCGGCATCAGCTCAAGATTCCAGAACTCCTTTCCGTATTGAGGAAACTTGGCGACTGGGAGGATGTGATCGACTTCGGCAATTTCGCCAGCGTAAGGACCGAAGGTTACAGTCGGTGATTTACCTCTTTTCATGTCATCAAGGTTTGCTGGCGTGAGAAGTCCCAGACGATTGGCAATGACCAGGTTTCGCAGCAAGGATTCCTTCACCATGTCCCGCCTTGGCTGCTGCATGAGGGAGGCATCGAGAATCGCTTCTGGGGATCTCCCTGCCTGTTGTGCTTGATGGAGCCAGTAAACCACCTTCAGCAGCCTGTCATTGCAAGCGCGGGGATCTTTCAGGGTAGCGATCTTGGCCGGATCTGTGAGTGCTCTAATCGCAACCATGGCTGCATCTTGAGCCTGGGCGATGGAGCAGCACAGAACCAAAAGCAGGAGGGCTATGGCAGGAACTTTGATCAATGCAGTTGTGATGGAGCTAGGCTTGCAGAATATGCATCCATGACCATCACCAAAATCATTTCTGGCGGACAGACTGGCGCAGACAGAGCTGGTCTTGACGCAGCGATCTGGCACAAATTCCCTCATGGTGGCTGGTGTCCCAAAGGCAGGAAAGCTGAAAACGGACCCATTGGAGGGCAATACCAGCTCACCGAAACCCCCAGCGCCAATTACCTCCAACGAACCGAATGGAATGTGCGCGATACGGATGGAACGATTGTATTCACCTTCGCTTCCGAGATCACTGGTGGCTCAATGCGCACAGTAGAGTTTGCCAGGAAGCATAAGAAGCCATGTCTTCATATCAGTCGTGGTCATTATCAGCCTGAGACGCTGATACAGAACTTCGTCAAGGAACACGGCATCAAACTGCTCAACATTGCCGGATCAAGAGAGAGTAAAGAGCCGGGAATCAATGAATGGACAAAGGGTATTCTGGACCGGGCGCTGTTCTGGAGTGAATCCCATGCGAACATACTAGGAGGACCAGGGGAAGGATGAACGAACAAGAATTCAAAAAGGCCTGTGATGCAGTCGAGGGCTACACCGCTCTAGGCTTGCTGGATGAAGCCAACAGTATTCTGGAGGATCTGCCGTCTGCATTGAAGATTACCAAGGACGTCATCACGCTTCACATGGCCATCCTCTTGAAGGCCGGGGAATACTTAAAGGCCTCATACTTGGCTGAGACTTTGAGCATGAGTGAACCGGATGATGTGGACAGGCTTTTGATGGTAGCCAGGTATCGCTACAAGGCAGGCGAGTATGCAGATGCTTTGGCCTGGCTAATGTCTGTGCAGAAAAAGTGCTCAGAAGACGCCTATTTCCATTATCTATGTGCTCAGTGTCATGCGGCTCTAGGTGACGAGGACACAGCTAAGGATTCACTGAAGAAAGTATCGGCCATGAGTGAAGACCTGAAGATGAGAGCCGTGCATGACCCTGTGTTTGATTTCATCTTCGGGTGATCTCAACAGCTTTGCTTGCCATTTGCACC
>CAYMHJ010000749.1:0-1783 GCA_964390165.1 uncultured Prosthecobacter sp.
ATTGGATAGCCTGCATGGACGCGGACGACATCGCCTATTTCGAACACGTCGCGCAGCGGCAAAGCCCGGCCAGATGCAGCTCGAAGTATTCTTCTCCGTAATCGTAGGACAGTTCTTCTCCAGGCTGGATCGTGCGGAGAGCAAAGATATAAACGCGACGATTTCGGATCCTGGTCTCGCAGTTTGGCTCGCAGGAATGGTTGATGAAACGAGCGATATTTGCCGGAACGTTTCCGTCGATCATGCTCGTATCACTTGTCCAGAAGAGGTACTTCCCGCGATTCTCCTTCATCTGCTTCGCAGTGGCAGGGCGTCCGATGTATTCGACGACGAGCGAGCCCTTGGGTATGCGCTCTTGGGTGAATAGACCTCTCCCACTGTGCGAGCGAAGGACTGCTAGTCGGAAGGGGCTGCGCATGTATCATCGCTCATCGAGGTCTCACCACACTCTCTATTCCGGCATCCAACTGGACCGTCCATAACGATCCGCATCCAGCCACGGCTCATGACGATACCGCATTAAATCTGGCCGACCATCCTAAACGGATACTTGATACCAGCGGCGCGACTTGCGTGGTCCTCACGATGGTCGATGTCAGCAATTTGGGGATTCTCGACAAGGGCGAAACACAAGATTTCGAGCTGCCCTGCACTCAAGACGCGGCAATAGAGTAAGCAACCCGCGCCGGCGCCGAGCAAAAGATTCTTTGAAGGTGCAGCAATCCAGCGCCCAAGGGGCGCCGGGCGAAGTGCCCGCCCCGTCCCAGCGCCTTCAGCGCGTGAGACAAGAAATGGCGCGCCCGGTTGGATTTGAACCAACGGCCACTCGCTTAGAAGTTTCAGGTTCTGACTGCGCAGGCCTCCGCACCACTCCGCAACGCCCTTTATTTTCAGCACTTTACTCGTGTTGCAGTACGCACCAGCACGCGTGAATACGCATCAGACACGGTTCGCACACGGTTCGCGCGTCAGACCTACACGGTTCGCGCAATCGGGGCTATCAGCGAACTCAGACCTCAGGTCAGGCGCTGTTTTGCAAGGACGTTTCAGAACCGAACATGCCCTCATACGAACCCACCAAGCTCACCGAAACTTTCATCCGCGATCTGCCGCTCGAAGGCATCGCCTACGCCGTCCGCGACACAAAGGTCACCGGCCTCTTCGTGGCCGTCAACAAGACCGGCAAGTCCTACAAGGTCCAGCGCGACCTCTGGCGGGGCCGCCGCGGCCATCGCCAACTCATCAAGACCGTCCGCCATACCCTCGGGTCGACCGAGGACCTGACGCTCGAACAGGCCCGCCTCAAAGCCGAAGACGTCATCCGCCAGATCAAGCTCGGGATCGATCCCAATGAGCCGCTCGCCGGCCAGAAGGCTGAAGGATGGACCGTGGATATCCTCTTCGACGAATACGCCGCCGACCTGCGCGCCCGGGAATGCTCGGAGCGAACCATCGCAGACACGCTGGCCCGCCGCGACCGCTACCTTCCCGACTGGAAGGACATGCCCCTCACCTCCCTCTCGCGCTCGATCGTCCGCGCCAAGCACGTGGAACTGACCAAGACCCGCGGCAAGGTCACAGCCAACCACGTCATGCGCGACTTCCGCGCCGCCTATAACCTCGCCCTTCGCGTTGTCGATAATCCCGATCTCCTCGCAGACAACCCCGTCAAGGCCGTCACCTTCAACAAGGAGCGGCGCAAGAACGCCGTCATCCATCCCGACGACCTACCCGACTGGTGGGAGAAGATGCAGGCGATCCCCAATCCCCTGCGCCGGACCAT
>CAYMHJ010000750.1:0-1772 GCA_964390165.1 uncultured Prosthecobacter sp.
ACTGCTCAATGACCCGAGCATGCTTCACGGGCGGCGTTCTGTCAAAACGGGAGTCGCAGGCCAGAATTGCGGTTTTAATCCCACACGTATCGCTCGTCCCATTCGATGCGATGAGCTTGGAGGAAGCGGCTGTATTCGTCCTGGAAGGTGACTTTAGCGTGATGAGCCTCCTGCTTCGCGATGTAGGCGCGAACCTCGTCGGATTTCGATTCGCTGACGGAAAAGACACCGTAGCCGGACTGCCAGTGGAATTTGGTCAGCATCGGATCGCGCTGCGCCTGCTCAATGAGCCAGACGGTGGAGGCCCGTTTCATTTCCTTCACCCAGTCCGCCAGCGTGATCGTGCGGGCCAGTCGCATCAGGATGTGAACGTGATCCGCCACGCCGCCGACGATCAGCGTCGGGCAATCCAGCCGCGCGGAAATGCCGCCGAGGTAGCGGTGGAGTTCATCGCGCAGCGGTTTGTCCGTGAGGTAGGAGAACCGTTCCTTCGTGGACCAGACCGCGTGAATCAGGACGTTCGCGAGCGATTGAGGCATGTCGTGGAGCGTAGGGGAAATATTTGGCCGTCGTCAATCATGATGTGAATTTTCGCCGTGGACCCCAACGGGGTCCCGTCATGCAGCCCAAGGGTGCCGAGCCTAGGCGAGTGCTCCCTTGGGAATCGCGAGCCACACCCCCATCATGTTCCCGGACCGCAACGCGGTCCCGTCAGGCTGCGAGGCGTCCGCGCAGGGACGTTCGGGTGACGGAACCTCGTTGAGGTTCATGATCCGGCGGGGATCGTGGGTGGCGCGGCCCCCAGTAGAGCGCTCGCTAGCGCTCGGCACTCCTGGGCTGCATGACGCAAGCCCGTTGGGCTTGGAGCGAAGAAAGAAAAGTTCGGAAATGAGAGATGTGACGGCCGGTTTACAGGGCCACACCCCCTTACATCGTTTGCCTGCGGTTTAGATATTCATCCACATACTGGGTGGCCCTCCCCGACTTGTTCTCCGCTGCAGCAAAGCGGCCGTCCGGCAGGATAAAACAGACACACTTGTCAGTCAGCAATTCCAGCCTGCCGCCTTTGTCATGAGCGAGACGCCTCGCTTTCAGAGATTTAGCGACCTCGTCAAAACTCGAATTTCTCTGTCTAAAAAGTTTGGCGATCTCAACGCAATCATCGCGAACTTCAAGCCCAGCACACAGCAAGTTCATGATATCAAATTCCACTTCCGAAAGGAATTCAGGCTCCCATGAACCAAGACCTGAATTGGCTTTAAGATGCTCTTTTTCCATTAGCACAGGCACATACTCCCAGCCTTCGCCGTATGGCGACGCCCCCGCACGGCACCAGAGAAGTGGATTTGGCTGTTCAACGCGCAAATCGTCACCAAAAACCTCAGGAGGCAGTTTTAGGAGGTATGTGAGGCGGGTCCACAGTATCTCCAAAAGATAAACCAAAGGTTTGTATGAACTTGAAGCAAACCAAGCATACCAATCATTCGGATTGGCTTTGGCTGAGAAAGGAAAACCGTCGAGCTTAATGATCGAAGCCTGGCCACACACAACCAAATTCGGGAAAGCACTTATGCTGAACCGTCTTTGATTGGGATCGGAATTATCGAACGCTGCATCAAGCAAATCCAGCACCCCCTTCCTTAGGCTAGCCTCGTCACAAAAAACTTCGAAGCCAACGACGATCCTCAAAGGTGAAACTGTCTCAACGATCAGATGCTCTATTGAGACTCGTAAAATAAGGAGACAGTGAGGATTTGGCATGTCAAACTGAA
>CAYMHJ010000751.1:0-1768 GCA_964390165.1 uncultured Prosthecobacter sp.
TACCACGCCTCTGGCCGGAGATCGACGCAAGCCTGCCATTCATGAGGATGACAAAGGCCCCGACTCGCCCATCAAATACCTGTCCATGTTCCAGCGCCGGGCGGAGAAAGGGCAGTGCTTCACGCAGCCGGTGTTCGGCTGCCGCGAGTTTCCCGCCTACTTCGAGCTGGCGGATGCCTCCGCCATGACCAGCGCTCATCCAGCCAACCCAGACGGAGCCCTGGGCCTCATGCTCTACGACGTTTTTGATCTCGATGTCAGCAAGGATCAACCAATGGGGCCAATCCAGAAAACTCAGCCGCGCATCAGCTTCTTCAAAGCCGCGATGAAAGACGGCATCCTCGTGGGGGAAGGTCAAAACGCGCTTCCCACCTGGGTCGCCATGAAGCAGCAGCAAGGAGGTGCGCCATGATGCTTCAAGCCCTCATCGCCTACGCTGAGCGCAAAGGCCTCGGCGATGCTGACTTTGCCAGCGCCGATGTGCGCTGGGAAATCCCGCTCGACGCCAAAGGCAAGCTCTGCGGCGGCCCCATCGCCTTGTCCGAGGACGCAACCGCCAAGAAACCGCTGCCCAAAAAGATGCTGCGTCCATTCACATCGGTGAACGAGTTGGGGCAGGGTGACAAATCGCACTTCCTTTGTGACACGCTGGAGCGCTGCATTTTGATGGAGAACGAAAAGACCGTGCCCGCGCGCCGGGTGCAGCATGGCTACTTCAAGGCATTGCTGGAAGAGACGGCCAAAGCAGTCCCGGAAGCCCAGCCGCAGCTTGCCGCCGTCCTCGCCTTCTTGAACGATGAAGAAGCCATCGCTGCGCTCCACTCCCAGCTCACGAAGGCCAAAGCCAAGGTGTCGGACAACGCCATCTTCACGGTGGACGGGATCAACTTGCTCCAGCACAACGGAATCAAGCAGTTCTGGCGTGAACGACGCAAGGCCGCCAAAGCCAGCACCGCGCGAAGCCATCGGGTTTGCATCGCCACGGGTGAAACTGCCGAAACACTCGACACGACCGAGAAGATCACCGGCGTTCCCGGTGGTCTGGCGATGGGAACCAACCTCATCAGCTTCGATAAAGACGCCTTCTGCTCCTACGGGCTTGAACAGGCCCAAAACGCCGCCCTTTCCGCACCAGCGGAACTCAAAATCCGCTCGGCATTGAACGCACTCATCCAGCACAGCAAGGCGCAACGGCTCGTTTTCAATGACACCGTCCATTTGCACTGGACGCGTGAGGAAATGCCGGTGCCGGACCCGATGGACGACCTCATCACCGCCGACCCAGAAGCCATCGCCGCATTGCTACTTTCTGTGAAAAGCGGCAGCAGATACATCGGTCTCGAAGCCAACCGCTACTATTGCATGAGCCTGTCCGGCAACGGTGCCCGCATCGTGGTTCGCGACTGGCTCGAACTCACCGTGCCTGAGGTCGCGCAAAACATTGCCGACTGGTTTGAAGACCTGAGCATCATCGACCCGAACGGCGTGGACACGAAGCGAGACTTCAAGTTCGGCGCATTGCTCTACGGCATGGTTCGCGCCGAACTTGATGAGCTGCCTCCAGCCTTGGCCGCGCAACTCCTGCACAGCGCTTTGCGTGGGCGCGGGCGTGATCATCCCCTTCCGCAAACGGCCCTCGCGGCGGCGCTTCGCCGTCAGCAGCTCGATCAGGAGGACAAACTCAAGCCTGCCCGCATCGCCATCATCAAAGCCTGTCTCAACCGCTCACCTGAACCCAACCACACCCCCATGACTGAAGCCCTAAACC
>CAYMHJ010000752.1:0-1762 GCA_964390165.1 uncultured Prosthecobacter sp.
TGGAGTTCCTCCTGGAGCTGAATCATACCTGCGCCGCCCGTGAAGCGGCAGGCGAGACCATCACGCCTCCCGGCCTTCCACTCCCTGAGAGCGACCATGCTGCATTCATCTCAAAAGACTGCATCCTCCCCTTAATTCCAGATGGAAGCTCGGATGAGTCTCGTGCCGCCGCTGCGCACTTCCATAGTTCTATTGTGCAAGAGCAGCCTGCCATTTACAAATAGCACGCCAACCCAGCAATCAGCCATATGCCCAAACAGCCTATCATTTTTAATCTCGTTCGTTGTGGGCCGGGAGATGTCGCCCGTGAACTCAAGAAGGCAGGGGAAATCGTTGACGAGTGGAATAGTTCCCAAGGCTTGGACTCAAACTTTTTTGTCCGCCATGCTCACTGGGCCACCGATGCTGCTCCTGACATGTCTGACAGGCCACAGGCTGTGATCAACCGTCAACTAATCGACAAAGCAGATTTGGTCGTGGCCGTATTTTGGAAACGGTTTGGCACACCGACTGGAGTCGCTGCTTCTGGCACCCAAGAGGAGATCGAACGTGCAATCAAGCAAGGGAAGCGTGTGCTGCTCTATTTCTCGGATATTGAGGACACTCGAGATGGCGATGACGGTCAGAAAGCCCTGCTGAAGAGCTTTCGAGACAGTCTTTCGGCCAAAGGACTCTACTGGGCATACCGAAGCAGAGGTGAGTTTGAGAAGTTGTTTCGGACACATCTTGCTTCTGCCGTCCAGGAATTGGCCGTCAAACATCAAAAGCCTGCTCCCAAAAGGAAAAAGGCAGCGGATGTTTCTCAAACAGGGAGCGCGAATACAAACATTCTAGGCGACCACAATAAGGTGGATCAGAGAGTGTATCATCAGCCGCGGAAAATTAAGCTGATCGCGCCTCCATCTGAGAACGCGGTCACACCCGCCGAGAAAAAGAAAATCGAAGCATGGGTTGATGAACTTGTGGAATGCACCTCGAACATGACCCGACCCGCAGCCTATGGCATGTGGTGGAAGAGGCTCCAGAATGAGTGCGACGTCACTCGCTACGAGGACATCTTGTCTTCACAGATGGGTGAGGTTGAGAAATGGTTCCGAAAGAATCGTGCTATGGGCGTTCGCAAGCAACGCACCAAAGCACCCGACCTCTGGCGTAACGCCCGCATCACAGCGATCAAGACGGCCATGAAAAGCATTGGGCGCACCAACGGTGAATACTACCCCGAAATCGCGAGGCGTCTGAAGATGAAGCCTTTCGACAGCATCACAAAACTGACAAAGACCGATCTCGAAAGGGTTTATCGAATGGTCTTGAAAGATGCTGGCAATTCCTAGCCGATGGCAACGGAGTCGGAGGCAGCATCATGGCAGCCGAGAGTTGGGATAGTGGTCCAGTGAGTCGCTCAAGCTCAGGCAGATGAAGCCACCTTTGATCCTGCCGATGGATTCCCGGCTGATACCACGCTCACGAGCCAGGATGGACCTTGCTCAAACCCATCGCGTCCCGGAGCGCCTGCAAGCGCCTCGGCAAACAGCCTGCCAAGCGGTTTTGAAAGGCGTGAAGCGTTTGGAGTGGGGGAGTCTTGGAGTCATGGGCGTGGCAGGAACTGGCGCAGGCTTCTCCGCCATTGTGCTATTCCCTGGCAGGTGAAGAATGAAATCAGGGCGTGTCGATCACATCGTAGGTGGCCACACCATCGCGGCGGATGCGGTGGAAGCTGCGAGTGGCGCTGGCGGCTGGCACGGTGCGCTGGGTTTGAAAC
>CAYMHJ010000753.1:0-1761 GCA_964390165.1 uncultured Prosthecobacter sp.
ATCAGGCTTAAATTTGAAATTTTTCTTCGCCGCCTCAACTTGGTTGTTAAACTCGACGAACTGCGGATCTCTGCGCGCAGCGGTGACGGTGTTGGCTGGCCGCATGGTGTTGCCATCCGGGCGTACTGCTATCTCAAGGGATTTTTGTTTTTCCGCCATCACGACGGCGCCCAAGTACGAACTGCGGTAGGCGTCCTCTAGATCTTTGGACACCATGTTGTCGAAAGTCTTGGCTCCCACCGGGTTGCCATACTTGCGGGCCATGTTGTCCTGCTGGATTTGAAAAGTCGCTTTTTGCTGATCAACGGCTTGTAGAAAAGTCTGGTCGTTGAACTCCTGCACCACTTGGAAGCCGGGGACAGCAGCCGGGTCGGCGATTGCCTGCTGAATCTCCTGAAGCCGTGCCACCGCACCGTCAATCTCTGCGGCTGAGAGTCCCGGCTTCCCGTCAGGGCGGGTGATGTTGCCCAGCATTTGACGCACCGCCTCGGGATCCGCAGCGGCCAGCTTCCTTGCCGTGTCCTGATGGATCATCATCGGCATGGTTTGCACCATCTTCTGCCGCAGGGCCACGTCGGAGCGCAGCACATCGGCGCGGTCGATCTCAGGAAAGGCGAGATCGTTGTCGATGCCCTTCACCTTGCCATTCTGGGGGTCCACGAAGACATTGCCAGGATGACGGTCGATCTGACCGGAAACATAGTCCATGACTTCCAGATCGCTGAGTCCTTTTTGAATCCTGGGGTCGGCGTAGCCTTTCAAGTGATCCGGCAGGCCGCTGTTTTGCAGCGCAGGAGAGGCCGCGTGCCCTGTGTCAGCCGGGGTGATGGCGAGGAAGGCATGAGCTTCCACCTGCACACCATTTTGATCCGTGTCAAACTTGCCAGTCAGGCCGGCACCGTCCACCTGGACGCTGATCCCGATAAGCCTGCCATCAACCAGACCAAATTTTTCCTCCGCCAGCGTGTTCAGGCCGAGATGCTTGTCGAGCTGGCTAGACGCCACAGCTCGCGTCAGCAGGTTGCGATCCCCGCCGTGACGAGGTTCGTTCATGTAATCTCTGGCGCTGTTGTCAAACAACGGACCGGAGGAGTTGGCAAAGTCTTTGGCGACCGTTTCAGAAGCCGTTTTTCGATCAAACCCGTACTTGCCAAAGGCACGTGTTTCTCCGCCCTCGCCCAGCACATGACCATCTTTGGCACGGACGCTGTAGGATTCGCTGGCCTGCATGCCTGCTATCATGTCAGTGTTCAGCGTCACGCTGATTTCATCATGTGGAACGATTTCTTTGGGTTCGAAGTCAAGGGGCATGGCTGTGGGCGGTTGAATTTTGAACTGACTAAAATGGGGTCCCACTGCATTAGCCCCGTCCAAATGAACTGTGACAGGCAGGGAAAAGAAAGTCACACCAGCGCGTGCTCGGGCTAATTGAAATGGCATCGCCATCTCCCCGCATGTTCTCCTTCCTCAAATTTCTCTTCGCCGTCGGCCTCGCCACGTTTGGCGTTTGGTATGTGTTTCAATACGACAGCATCAACGAGGTCACCGGCGGCGTGGCCTTCATCTGCGTGCTGGGGGCTTTTGTGCTGCTGAAGTGGCAGCCGGATTTCTCCAAGAAGGACTACATCGTGCAGTACAAGAACCTCAAATGGTTGCCGGGGGAGTTCACGCGCCACTGGTTGATCACGGGGGATACAGGCGTCGGTAAGACGACCTCCGGCTTCAATCCGCTGCTGCATCAGATCAGCGTCTCGCGGCCGA
>CAYMHJ010000754.1:0-1761 GCA_964390165.1 uncultured Prosthecobacter sp.
GGAAGAAATTGATGTCATGAAACGCCTGGTTCGCCAGCAGCGTGAGCGCCTCGGGCTCGACCACGAGCAGTTCCTTGTCGCCGATCTTTTCGACACGGACGTGTTCCTTGGTCAACTGGCGGTATTCGGTGTCGTCGGTGCCGAGTTCGAAGAGTTCCTGGTAGTGAAAAGGGGGCGTGGGCATGGTGAAGTGGTGAAAAGTGGCGCGCTGGCAGCGTGGTGCAACCTCATGCCACAGCCAACCTCTCCTCCGTCGTCAGCGCCCGCCACTCCCCCGCAGCCAGATCTTCCGGCAAAGCCAGCCTGCCGATGCTCTCGCGATGCAGCGCGGTGACGAAGCATCCCAGGCGGCCAAACATGCGCTTGATCTGATGATGGCGGCCTTCGTGAAGGGTCACACGAGCACGACTCTCGCCCAGCAGCACAAGTTTGGAAGGCAGCGTGGTGATGTCTTCAGCAGCAAAGTGAAAACCACGCTCGAAGGCGGCGACGGCATCGCCTGGGATGGGCACATCGGTCTCCACGATATAAGTCTTCGGCACCTTGGATGGAGCATCCATGAGCTGCTTCGACCAGCGGCCATCGTTGGTCAGCAGCAGCAAACCCGTGGACCAGCGGTCGAGCCGACCAGCGATGTGCAGCGTGTGCTTGTCGGGATCTTCGATGAGGTCGATCACGGTCCGGTGTTCGGCATCGACGGTGGCGCTGACGACTCCGCCGGGCTTGTGCATCATCAGGTAGAGCGCCCGCTCGGCCTGCTGCACGATTTCGTCATGCAAATCCACCCGCATGAAGCGGTCGATCTCATGCTGGTTTGCCGTGCTGACGGCATCGTCCACCCGCACACAGCCGCTGGAGATCAGGCGATGGGCTTCGCTGCGGCCTAGAGAGCGATGTTTGGCGATGAGACGGTCGAGTTTCACGGCTGCTTCTTCGCACCGGCCTTCTTCTTCACATAGTCCGGCCACTCGATTTTCTTGCCTTCACTGCCGGTGAACTTCCAGGCCGGCCACATCGGTGATTCACTGCGGACCTCGGCGTATTTGGCTTCGAGCATGCCTTTCATCTCAGCCAGTCTGGCAGGCTCACTGGAGGCGAGATCATTCGCTTCTGCGATGTCAGTGCGGAGATTGTAGAGCGTGTAGTTCTGGAGAGTTGCGGCTTTGAAAGCGCTCTCGGATTCTTCGGTGATGTCGTTGCCGCGTGGTGGCGGTGTCTTGTCGAGTGTGGCGAGTATTTTCCAGTCACCAACTCGCATGGCAACCTTTGGATCACCGCTGGCTCGGTTGAAATGCCAGTAGAGCGGCGTCTTGCGCTCTACTTTGCCGCCTTCGATCGCCGCCAACCAGCTTGCTCCGTCGATCACGCGATCACTCGGTGCGGTGATGCCGGTGATGGCGCACATTGTCGGCAGGAAATCGACGTGGCAGATGGGTTCATCACTTGTTGTGCCTGGTTTGGCTTTTCCCGGCCAGCGCAGGATGCCGGGCACGCGGATGCCGCCTTCATAGAGCGAGCCTTTTTTGTCCCGCAGTGGACCGGCGGAGCCATACGGGTGCTGCGTGGTGATGGCAGGGCCATTGTCGCTGGTGAAAAGCACGAGCGTGTTTTCACGCTGGCCGGATTCGTCGAGCTTCTTCATCAGGCGGCCAAAGGCATCGTCCATCTGCGTGATGTTGCCATGGTGCGCGCTGTAGGCGGGATCGTCGTGCGGATACAGCGCCGTGTACTTCGCGTCGGAGGCGATGGGTTCGTGCGGCT
>CAYMHJ010000755.1:0-1755 GCA_964390165.1 uncultured Prosthecobacter sp.
TCTCTTTCCGCGACAAAGACCGCATGCATCTCCGCGACCTGCTTTCCGTCGGCATGATCGACGAAAGCTGGCCTGAACTCTTTCCAGCCGAACTCGCCACACGCCTGCAAGTCATCCTGGATGATCCTGAGGGTTGAGGAATTCACGGCACATCAAATCATCCGGAAGACGACGGTTGGGCTATTCGGGATACTTCGGCATTTGAGGCTCTGTCCATCCAGCCCAGAAATCAGCATGACTGTCCGGGTGCTGTCCTTTTTCGAGTTTTGCCATTATGAACTCAGTTCTTTGAATCTGGCGTGCCTCGACAGCTTTACGGGCCGCTTCAAAAAACTGCCGAATTTTGAGTTTGTCGAGTTCTGAAAGCACTGTTGTCCTCGTGCGAGTCGGTCTTCCTTCATTCTCCACCAACATAGGTGTTCTCCATTCCTCGACCTTTAGTGGCATGGCTGGGTAGAAAGGCTTGCGACCCGAGGCGAGAATTTCCTGTGCTCGGAGTGAAGCTAGCTCCGAAAGACCATGTTTGTCAGCTAGATGGAGACCGTCGGTAAGCAAAATGAAGACATCAGGCGATTCCCACGCTGCTCCGAGAATGACAAGACCAGACAAGCCCTCCCAGGCTGCCATTGGATCGTAAGGTCGCTTCAGCGCTTTTCTCATCGAGTTCGCCATGTCAAAAAAGCGGCCAATAGGCCATCGAGTGCCTGGAGCATCAGGATCGTCAGACTGGTCGTTCAACCAGTCCAGCAGCACCATCTGATAGACCTCGCGGCCGAAATGCCCATCTGGGTTCACTTGAAGAGCAGCATTCACGCCTTCGATGGCTTTTTGAATGTCGGAGCGATCTTGAAAAGGCGCTGCCTGTTTCAGCCATTTGTGAGCGTAGAAGGTTCCGAGATTGGCATAATAGCGGTATCTATCCTCTTTGGTGGTTTTGTCTCCAAGCAGGAGCATCCGGGTTTTCTTCCGCTGCATCCATTGCAGGGCGATATCCGATTTGCCGAGCCTGTCCGCAGCTACTCCACCATCATCATAAAGGGCCAAGTTATCAGGTGTGGACATTGATTCCTTGTCCACGCGCTTGAGCCGCATCTCGTAGTAGAGCGGCGGATTGCGATCAAAGTAGCCCACAATGGCCGAAACAATGTCGAACCTGCCTCCAGCCTCCTTTTTAAGTCTGGACTCAGCAATGATCGTATCCCTGTCCCAGACGCAAGCCTTGGCCCAGCGAGCCTAAAGCAAGGAGAGCGCAGAAAGAATGAAGGTGTTTCTTTTCATCGCAGGCATCATACCGAAATCTCGCGAAACAATTCAATCAACATCTTCAGCCTCCAATGACCATCCCACCCCTCCTCCACCGCATCACGGCTGCGCAGCCGTATCCGCTGCTGTTTGCGACGATCAGCGGGGCGCATCTTTACGGCTTTCCATCGCCGGATTCGGACTTTGATCTGCGTGGGGCACATGTGTTGCCGTTGCCGAAGGTTTTGGGGCTGGAGGTGCGGGATGAGACGCTGGAGGACAGCCGGGTGATCGAGGGGCTGGAGATGGACATCGTCTCGCACGACGTGAAGAAATTCTTCGGGCTGCTGCTGAAGAAGAACGGCTATGTGCTGGAGCAGCTTTATTCGCCGCTCATCGTCCACACGACGCCGGAGCACGCGGAGCTGAAGGAGATCGCGAAGGGCTGCATCACTCGTCACCACTCGCATCATTACTTTGGCTTCTCGGAGACGCAGTGGGAGCTATTCGCCA
>CAYMHJ010000756.1:0-1754 GCA_964390165.1 uncultured Prosthecobacter sp.
CCGGCGACGTGGACCACCTCCTGCCCGAATACGAAAAGCTCCTCGCCCAGATCGCGGACACCCGCGCCAAGCTGAAACAGGAACTCCAAACTGCGCTCCTCCGCTAAGCATGCGCTATTTTACCTACCGTCAAGGAGACCGGGCAGAGTATCTGGCCCAGTATATTCTATCTGCATTGGCAATCACGATTCCAGTTCCCCGACAAGAAGACGTCGGTGTCGACTTTCATTGCAGCTTGCTTCGCCGCGAAGGCAAGAAACTCTACCCGTCATCTCCATTCAACATTCAGATAAAGTCCGCTGGAAAAGGCATTTTGAGGGATGGTGTTCGGTTTGGTGGGGTCACCAAGAAAGGAATGTGGCGAGACTATCAGATCAAGCAGCTCTGCAATACTGACACCCCTTTTCTTGTGGGTCTCATTGACTTGAAAAAGCAAAGGCTGGACTTGTTCTGTACGATCACGCGCTATTTTGTATT
Source organism: uncultured Prosthecobacter sp. (assembly GCA_964390165.1). Lineage (GTDB taxonomy): Bacteria > Verrucomicrobiota > Verrucomicrobiia > Verrucomicrobiales > Verrucomicrobiaceae > Prosthecobacter. The sequence continues at coordinate 478 of CAYMHJ010000756.1, forward strand.
GAGCAACTGGCGTGGTATCCAGATGCCCCGCGAGGTCGCTCTCCTCCCTTATGTGCCCAACAGCGATGGCAATATTGGTGATGGTTGGCATGAAGATCTCCCGCAGAGAAAAGGTATGCCGGGGACGCTATGGAAGCTCCCACTTGGACAACCCATTGTTTCGATGACTATTGCTGACTCTGAAAAGCCGCAGCGTTGTGAGGAGGTTAAGACGATCTTGGAAGCCTATATTCGAATGGATCAAGAAAACGCGATTCGATTCCGCTCAGGCTTGGGCTATTTTAACTGGCCACTGAAGATACAGCCTGGAAAGCAGATTGATGAATGGGGCGTCGGCATTGCAACGCCAACTCATGATGGACCGGAAACTAGACAGCAACTCCGAACCGTTAAGTGTATCGCCGCATCGCTTTTAAGTGCTTATGAAGCTGCTGGAAAAAAATCAGAGATACTGGCTTGGGAATCCATTCTGCCCCAACTTCCAGAAGAGAAGCTAACCCAGCTAGCCGCTGACTTGATAGATAAGGCTATGAATTTTGCGAGAAACCCATCGTAATGACCCTGGACACCTTTTTCGAGAAGTTCGACATCTTCGCCGACGCCCCCGACGCGGTGGCGAAGATGCGGGAGTTGGTGCTGGAGCTTGCGGTTCAAGGACGACTGGTGCCGCAAGCCCCTGTGGATGAACCTGCGACGACCCAATTAGCGCGAATCGCCGTCGTGAAGGCCTACCTCAAGCCGACAGGCCGCAGCAAGAAAGGAACGGAGCGCCAACAAGCAGGCACCCATGAAGAGCCAACTCTTCCGACAGGCTGGGCAGACACGGTTCTGGCCGATCTTGTTACTATTTGGAACGGCAGAGCCTACGCAAAAGACGAACTGCTCGCTGCAGGCACTCCGGTCCTTCGGGTGGGCAATTTGTTCACCAACAACCATTGGTACTACTCCGACTTGGAACTCGAACCGGAAAAATACTGCGACAAGGGCGATCTGATCTTCGCGTGGTCGGCGTCGTTTGGGCCTTTCATCTGGGAAGGGCCGAAGGTGATCTTTCACTACCATATTTGGAAGCTAGACCTCCACAGCGCCGAAGACTTGGACAGACGTTTCCTTTACTGGTTCCTGTATAACAAGACTCAAGAGATCAAACGCTCAGGACATGGCGTCTCGATGCTTCACATGACCAAGGAGAAGATGGAAAAGCTGCCGGTCATGCTCCCCCCCCCTCGCCGAGCAGAAGCGGATCGTGGCGAAGGTGGATGAGTTGATGGCGTTGT
>CAYMHJ010000757.1:0-1751 GCA_964390165.1 uncultured Prosthecobacter sp.
TCGTCTGGCCAGTGATGTTCTTCGCATGATCGGAGGCTAGGAAGGTCGCCATCGCGGCATATTCGTCCGGCATTTGCCAGCGGCCGAGGTGGGAGACTTTTTTGATCTTCTCCGCCGCCCAGTCGTCGAAGCTGACGCGCTGGGACTCTGGCAGCCTCGCCTGCCCGGCGGCCCAGATGGATTGATTGAGCTCAGTTTTCACCATGCCGGGCGCGAGCGCATTCACGCGGATGTTGTGCGGGCCGAGATCCTTCGCGGCGCATTGCGTGAAGTTGATCAACGCCGCCTTCGAGGCGCTGTAAGGCGGGTCCGTCTGTGAACCGATCTGTCCCGCGACACTGACGAGAAAAAGCATAGAGCCGCTGCCGCGCTCGATCAGCTTCGGCGCGAAGGCATGGGCCACATTCACTGCGCCGATGAGATTGATCTCCAGCACGCGCGCCCAGTCGGACGGCGGCACATTCCAGAAGGGGAACCCAAACTTGCCCGAACCAACTCCCACGCAGAAGACGACATGATCCACGGTTTCAGACTCCGCCGCGAAGGCCTTCACGGCCTCGAAATCGGTGACACTGCCCTCCGTGATGAAGTCGGAATTCTTCACCCTGTCGAAGCCGCGGACCCGGCAGCCTTCCGCAATAAAGCCGTTCGCGATGGCGCGTCCAATGCCGGTGGCGCAGCCGATGACGGCCACGGTCTTTCCCTGGAGATTCAAATTCATGCCTCTCTTTTAAAGTCTGCTGCATCGGCGACCAGCAAAAAATCATGCTAGGCTCTCTTGCCGATAGGCAGCAGGCGAGGTGTTGCGATACTGGCGCAGCATGCGGCTGAAGTAATGCCGGTTCACCAAGCCGCAGTGCTCGGCGATATCTTCGATGCTGTCGTCCGTATGGCGAAGCAGCCGACATGCCTCATCGAGGCGATAGTCGAGCAGCACGCGCATGGGCGGCTGCTGGAGTTCCTGCTGGAAGAGATGGTTCAGATTCCGCACGCTTAATCCCGAGTGCCGGGCGATCTGATCTGCGGTGAGCTTCAGGCCGAGATGCTGGTTCATGAACTCCATGGCTTTCAGCACGCGTGGGTCGAGCCGCTGATGTTCCCACACACTGCCGGGCAGTTTTTGCAGCACCTCTGTGACAAGCTGGATAGACACCCAGGGGAAGCGCACACTGCCAGCATCCGCACCGAGTTTGATGAGTTCGTTCAGAAACGCGCGCATCGGCGGCGAGCTGGGAAAAGCATAGATCCCCGGAGCGGCACGATCCGCCAGCGGGCCTAGATTGAAGTGGCAGTACCACTTGCTGAAGGGATGAATCGTCGTTGTGCTGAAGGTCGTGTGCGGCGGGATCAGATACACGGTTCCAGGCTTCAGTGATGTTTGCTGTCCACTGATCTCCACCACACCGCCCATCTCCATCGGCCAGTAGAGCCGCCAGTAGGGATCATTGAGCCTGCGCAGTTCCCACTGCTGGAGCTCGATCCTGCGAGTCGTTAGAATATCCACCGTGACAGCAGGCAGCGCCACCGAGCGGTTGCCCTGGACTCGATGAGCCGAACCGGCTGGCACGACGCTAAGGATGCTGGGTTTGTCAGACATAACAGATTGCTTAATCAGACACAACTCTGGCGAATGCAGGCATGGAAGACAAGACCTCATTGAATATGAAATTGTCACCCAACCTAAACACACCTCATCACCATGGCCGACATCTCCACCAGCGCAGCAGACAAGAAGGAAAAGGAATACTTCA
>CAYMHJ010000758.1:0-1746 GCA_964390165.1 uncultured Prosthecobacter sp.
GCGGGCAAGACCGGTATCGCCCAGTCTTGGCGTGATGCTGTAAAGGGGCATAGTGTAGTTGATAACCACACGCTTTTCATCAGCTTCGCCCCGTATGTGAATCCTAAGTTTGCCATTTGCATCATTGTCCAGGGTGGGAAGTCGGGAGGTGGTTGCGCGGCCCCAGTGGCTCAGCGTGTGCTGGAGCAATCCCTGGCACTCGAGCAGGGATATGACCCCAAAATCGAACGCCTGACCGAGGTGGTGGGGAACTTTAATAAAATCGAAGCGGTGACCGACCCCGATTCCGGGCTCCCGTTGCTTGCCGCCACGGATGAAGACGGTGACACCGGCACGGCTGAACTTCCTGAGCGAAAAACGACCGATACTATCCGGCGGCCCAGCATCGCTCCCAACATTCGCAAAACGGCTGACTCCGACGAGTCAGCCGGGGTGAACTCCAATCGTGACGGAACAAGGCCCCGCCGGGGGCTCTTCAACCGTGGAGCACCTGCACCGGCACCAAATCAGCCCGCCCCTTCAGGTGGCGGGCTGTTCCGCAAGCTGTTTCGTTCACCTCAGTGAGATGAGCAGCAATACCTTCATTCACCTTCCTAATTTCAATCATCCATGGCCCTTACTTTTGTTCAACGCGTCAAAGAATTCATCACCGGTAAAAAAGACATCAAGACTGGCACACGACTTGTCATCAACTGCGAAAAACTGGAGAACCGAGTGGCTCTCCTGGATAACGGTGCCATTGAGGAGTACACCATCGAAAGAACTGGAACGAGCACCATCGTCGGTTCCATTTACAAGGGCCGTGTGAAAAACATCGAGCATGGGCTGAAGGCCATGTTCATCGACATCGGTCTCGATAAAAATGCCTTCCTACACTTCTGGGATGCCATTCCCGAGGCGCTATCCAATCAGGGAATGGAGGAGGTCAGTCGCAGTGGTTCTGGCAAGAGCAAGCAGAAGCGCATCAAGGCCGAGGACATTCCCCAGCTTTATCCCGTCGGATCTGAAATCATGGTCCAGGTCACCAAAGGGCCCATTGGCAATAAAGGGCCGCGTGTGACCACGAATATTTCTCTGGCCGGACGTCTGCTCGTGCTCATGCCGCAGAACGATCAGTTTGGCATCTCCCGAAAAATCGAGGAACCAAAGGAGCGCGCCCGGCTTCGCAAAATCATCGAGCGGGTGAATCTCCCTGAGAACCTCGGGCTCATCATGCGCACCGAAGCCTCCGGGAAACGTGCCAGACACATTATCCGCGATCTCAGTCTCCTGATCGAGCAGTGGAACGACATCACTGGCAAGCGTGACAGCAAGGGCGCGCCAGTCTGCTGCTTTCAGGAACCGGAACTCATCGAGCGTACCGTTCGTGACTTCCTCACGGAAGACATCGACGAAGTCGCCTGTGATGATCTCGAAACCGTCGAGCGCATGCAGAAAATGGCGGCTCAAATCTCGGGTCGGGCAAAGCGCCGTATCACCCACTACCAGGGGCAGACGGCCATCTTCGAGGCTTACGGCATCCAGAAGCAGATCGACAACGCCTTCTACCGTCAGGTCTGGCTCCCCTGCGGTGGCTACATCGTCATTGACCAGACGGAGGCACTCGTCTCCATCGACGTGAACACCGGGCGTAACAAAGGTGGCAAAGACCAGCAGGATAAAGTGCTCGTTGAGACTAACATGGAAGCTGCCGCAGAAGTCGCACGTCAGCTCCGCCTGCGAAACATGGGTGGGCTCATCGTTGTG
>CAYMHJ010000759.1:0-1741 GCA_964390165.1 uncultured Prosthecobacter sp.
TCGTGTGCTGGCCTCCGCGTCGATCAGTCTGGTTCTAAGGTGTGAAGCTGGGTCTTGCTACAATGGTCTTTGGGATCGAGTGTTTTTTTGCTCTTCGCCAAATCTGAAGAGTTCAAACAGCGTGGTATCCACTTCCCGGAAACACGGTTGTTTTGCAGGGCTGCATGAGTGCGAATTGACGGAGTGTCTTTTCAGATTGGCCAGCACGACGTGCTTTGGCTGAGCGACCATAAAAGTGAACAGACCCTTGTCTGCGATTCGACGGGTGATTTCCAAAACGGATAGAGCCCCCCCAGCCTCGCTGAGGACTGCTCTGGCTGCGTCCTTGATGGTCAAAGAGGGCATTTGCTTAAGGTGGGCGGATGACTTGCGCGAAGAAGTTGGCTGCGAGGGAGAGGTTAATAATAGAGGGGGAAGAATCGCTTTGGCTAGGAGAAACAAATTGGCCGTGAATTCAGTTCCTACCAGGAATCGAACGGCCACTGCCAACTGCCTCCCATGCGGGAATCCACGCATTCAAATCGAACCCAGTGGTCTGGTTCTGGCGGGCTAACTCTTTGAGCCAGCGGCCGGAACGCTTCTCGATGGTGTCGCGGTCCTTTTGGAAATAGACGTTTTAGGGCGGTCGGGCGGCGATGTCGGTGAGGGTATTGAAGACGGCGTAGGCGTTGGGGCCGAGTTCTTTTTGGTAGCCGGTGAGACGTGTGGAGAGGTCCAGTGACAGCGCATTCAAGCCCTCGGCTCGCGCTTTCTTGTCGTCGGGTTTGGCTGCTGGTAGGCGGAGGACCGTGTTCAAGGCGAGGGTGGACTGGGCGGTGTCCATGCTGATGCTGCGGACGCTGGTGAGGAACTTGGAAAACTCGTCCCACATCTGCGGCAGGCTGCGGGAGGTGATCTCGATCTTCAACTGCGCCAGCGCCTCTTTGCTGTGGGTGGCTTTGATTGTGGCGACTTCTTCCTCGAAGATGACGCCGTTAGAGCAGTGCTTGCGCATGAAGCCGATGTCGAACCGGAGGGCACGGGCACCGTTGAAGCTGTTGGTCACACGAAGGAAGGGCGTGAAGGGATCGTCTTTTTTGATCTCGCTGTCCCAGTAGTTCAGCACATGCGTTTTATGCATGAGGTCGATGAAGGCGTAGCTGAGGGTGCGTGGTGCTGCGGCACGTTTGGCTTCCCATTCCACCGTTGAGAGTCCAGGGAAAGCTTTCTCGCAGACATCACGAGCGAGATTCACCGCCTCCTGATTGGTGACTACGCGGTAGTCACGACTGACGACGCCGAGCACGAGACCGGTGCGTTGATTTAACAGGGCTTTCTTGCCGGGAATGCTGATGCGGCGGGTGCTGCCGTTTGAACCAACGACGGCTTCAATGGGGACCTGATCGACATCGAAGAGGAGATCATGGACGGAGGTTTGGAGTTTCATGTGGGGTCGTGTTCCTGCTGCCACTCCACCATCCGGTGGTGGATGTCGTGGTAGGCGGGGAGTTTGGGGCGCTGGGTGGGACTGGCGGCGATGGCGGACTTGAAGTTGCCGTAGTCGATGCTGGCGGTGAGGGCGCTCATGAAGCGTGGCAGATCAGCCGTTGAGCAAAGGATGCGCCAGGGGTAATCGGAGCCTGCATACGAGGCGATGGGCGTGCCGGTGCCAGCAGCCTGGGCGAGTTGATCGAGATCCTCACGGCAGCGGGCACGAATATGAAAGGTGTCCGGTTCTTTGCGGACAATGGAATAAAAGCCG
>CAYMHJ010000760.1:0-1739 GCA_964390165.1 uncultured Prosthecobacter sp.
ACTTCGACCAGCTCCCCCGCACCGGCATCCTCGCCGCCCACGAAGTCTGCAACCACCTCTTCCGTCTCTGCTCACTCGGGCACGGGTATGCGGGCGTCGCGGTGTGATATGGGAAACTGACTTCTTACCCATGAAAGTCGAAGTTAACTTCACCGTCGTTCACAGGGCCTTTCCTGTGGGCTATGTGACATATCAAGCGTTTGTGACGGATGAGCGTGTTTTCAGCGCGATTCAGGACATTGCATTTAACCATCTTAATGCGCCCACTCATCATCCTCATGATATTGCAATCTCCGCTCCTGTGGACGATCCGAACGTGGAAAAAATATTTGCGCTGCTAGCGTCGGTTGGATGGACTCCCTATCTTGGTGAACATGTCCCTGTGGAAATGCGCGCCACTCATTTCTGGGTTCGTCGCATTCGCCGTTATGCGAAGGGAGACAAGGATAAATGCGACTACCTGCGTTTGAGCCGCTGGGGCTTGGGAGAGGATCTGTTCGACTTTGACAGTATCCGCGATGGCCTCTACTGCGCGAACGTAAAGGGGGCACGGTGGAAGGCACGCTATGGATTTGGTTACAACCAGCACATTCCATCTGCCTATTTCGTGAATGGCGAGTTCAAGCAAGTCTTGGAGGTAGAGAACTTGAGAGGTCTCGCCTTCAAGCCTGTGCTCTTTGACAAACCGGAGAAAGCACGTGGTGAATTCTGGCAAATGACCAGCACGGTCATCATGCCGCCCTGCCTGTTGCCCGTGCTCACTCTCCCGGGCACCCCTCGCCCAGTACAATGCTATGACGATGCCGGTCAGTCTCCTCTGGAACTCGTCTATGCGGAGTCTGCCGTGCGACAGATCGAGCCTTTCGATATTGCCCTGACCTGTGATTACCTCTGCGATCAGCCTGATGCTTGGGCACACCTGTTTGTTGTGTCCCAAAGGTTCCGCCACTTGGCGCACAAGCTGAGGTTGTCCACCGTGGACTTCGCGCCAGTTAGATTGCGTTAACTGCGCGTGCTTAATTACCCGCCGGCCGTGATCTGCACGATCTCGATCACATCGCCATCGCTCACCGTGGCCGTCTCAATCTCACGCGGCAGGAGCGCGGCTTGATTCTGCTCCACCACCACCTTCTTTCCGGCCAGCCCGTCGGCCCAACGGGCCGCAGGACTCAGCCCAGGGCGCCAGCCCTGGGAGTTGCGCATCACCCCGGCCCGTTCTCATTCGGTCGCGCTCTGAAGGAGCGCGGGAAAACGTTCTTGCCGCCGCCGTGCCTCAATCGCTCGCCAAAATCTACGTCCACCTCATCTTCACCACGAAGAACCGCGAGCGACTGCTCTCCTAAGACCTGCGGCCCGGACTCTATGTTGATTCGTGGGCATGGGTGAGAAAAGGGCGGCGGAATGACCAAGTTCCAGGCTCCAATGACCAAGGAATGACCCCATACCCAATGGGCAAGACCTGGAAGACATTCCGGCGAGGTATCAAAGCGCGGCGGCTACTTTTTGCTGCCTTGGGAACGTTGGGGTTTCCTTGGTCATTGGGATTCGGTCATTGGTCATGGCCCATGCCGCATCTCCTGTTCCTCGGCTCCCGCACCGAGACGCTGAGCGATTTCGTGCGCCAGCTCAAAACCGGCTCCAACCTTTGGCTGCAGGAGCAACGGCCTGAGTTGCAGCATTTCCATTGGCAGAACGGCTACGGAGCCTTCTCCGTCAGCCAGTCCGCTGTCGAGGACGTG
>CAYMHJ010000761.1:0-1735 GCA_964390165.1 uncultured Prosthecobacter sp.
CCATCACCGTGGCGGTGTCCTTTTGCAGGAAGGCAAACTTGGCATCGCCCACGATCGAATCCGGTAGCGGTTGGCCGTCATATTTGTTCAGCAGCGGCTTCGGATCGAAGAGGTCCATCTGCGACGGCCCGCCTTCGAGGAAGATGAAGATGCAGCGCTCTGCCTTTGGCGCGAAATGTGAGACGCGTGTGGAAAGCGGATTCGCCGGGATGCTCGCCTCCCCCGCCAGCAGACCGTCCTGCTTCAGCAGCGATGCCAGGGCGAGCGTACCGAGGCCGGATGAACTCGTCGCGAGGAAGTCGCGGCGCGTTTGGGTGAATAGTTCGTGGGGGGACATGAAAAAGAATCAGTGGGTGGCGGTCTCGCTGACAGTAGCCTTTGGATCAGCGGTGATGTCGTTCTTCCAACCTTCCGTCTTGTTGCCGCTGTGCGTAACCGTGGCTCCGGGATGGGCCCAGATCGCGTGGCCCGCCTTCAAACCTAGGCCGGTGAAATGGTTGTCACGAATCTCCGCCCTTCCTTTGACCAAAACACCCGCGACGCCACCGCTTCGAATGGTATTGCCAGTGATGACGGCGCTGGAAGTGTCGAGTACAACGATCATCGGAGGCACGCCGCCTTCGCGGCTGATTTCATTGCTTGTGATCACTGCGGACGAGCCTCCGGTGACGCCGATGCCGACGAGCTTGTTGTTGATCAGTTTGTTTTTCGTCAGCGTTGGCCGCGCACCTTCCTCGATGCCGATGCCTGCCATGTCGTTTTCACGGCATTCATTATTTTCGACTTCTGGCCGCGTATTTTCGCCGGAGCGGATGCCAATGCCAGCACGCCGGTTGTTGAAACAGTGGTTTCCTGTCACCATTGGCGAGGAACCCTCGCTGATGCCGATACCGGCACGGATGTTGTGATGGCAACGGTTGTCACGGATCACCGGACTGGAGTCCTCGCAGCCGATGCCGGCGTAGAAGTTCTCGAAGCACTCGTTTTTCTCGATGGTCGCTTCTGAACCCTGCATCGAGCCGATACCGCCGCCCATGTTGCGAAAACAGACGTTGCCGACGATGAGCGGCGCTCCACCTGTGATGCCAATTCCTGTGTAGCCGATGTGATGAACGATGTTGTTCCGAACCTCGCAATCGGTGGCCACCGCGATCCCCGGTTTTCCTGGAGCGCCGATATGTTCGTGTGGTTGTTCGTTGCCACGGGTATCGAAATGATGCTGCCAGAGCTTTTCGTCGTAGTCGCCAACGCAAGTGACTGTGAACCCGTCCAAAATTGACTTCTCAGCCATTTCGACACCACCTTCGAGGATCGTCGTTTCAGCGCGTTTGAGCCCGATTTTGCCTTTACCGTCATCACCTTCACTTTTCACAACGACGGCCGGTTTGACCTTGAGGTGTCCGCGGTAGGTGCCGGGCGCTACTAGCACGACGTCGCCTGGCTTCGCCAACGACAAAGCCTGAGCGAGGTCCGGGAAATCACGCGGCACGTGCAACTCCACGGCGATGCCTGGTGAGGCTGCGACCATGCAAAAGATGAGGCAGGCTTTCATTGGCGATTAATAAACTCGTCGAGATTCATGAGCACGCGTGCGGTTGCGACGAGCGTGGCGGCCTCCACAGCTTCAGCAGGCGAGATGGAGGATTCGATGATGCCGATGGCCTTGAGGGCCTCCTGGCTTCCCGAGAGCACGCGGGTTTTCTGTTCGGCGTGAAAGTCTTGCAGGCGCGACAGT
>CAYMHJ010000762.1:0-1731 GCA_964390165.1 uncultured Prosthecobacter sp.
CGAAGCGCATCAAGTTCGTCTATCGTGACGCGCTTTGGGAGGGGGCTGACCTGCTAAGCTGCGGGGTGGCGTCGTTCGGACACCTCGGCGGAGTTCACTACCAGAATCAGGCAGATGTCGGGCCGTACATGCAGGCCGTGGACGCAGGAAAGTTGCCGATTTTCCGTGCCTACGAAACCACCGCCGACGACCGCTTCGTGCGCGAGTTCATCCTGAAGCTGAAGCTTGGCCGCAGCGAGTATGGCTACTATGTCGAAAAGTTTCGGGAGGATCCGAAGCAGCGCTTCGGGCCGCAGTTGGAGCGCTTGGCGAAGGAAGGTTATGCGACCCTCGACGCGGAGGGCGTCACCCTTACGCGGGACGGACTGCTGCAGGTGGACCGCCTGCTGCACGACTTTTTCCTTCCTCAGCACCGGCAGTTCGAGCGCTACACCTGATCGACCACGCTTGCGATAATCGAATGAACAACGGGCTGCAAAACGAAGGGCCGAGGGAGGATGAGGACATCCTCGCTCCGATTATCTTTTTCTACGGCATCGGCAGCACCCGTCCGCGGGTGACCTTTGTGGAGCCGGAGGCCTTCGCGGAGCAGGAGCGGAGCCTGCTGGTGCATGAGCAGGACATGACGCCGCGACTGCGGGACTTCCATGGCAGCGAGATCGATCTGGATGTCGCTGCGCGGGCGCGGATCGGGAACTACCTGGTCCGCGCCTCTGTCCTGCATCGCCGCAGCGACGGCATGCCGGTCGAGTTTGGGGCGATCGGCATTCACCTGGATTTGTTGCCGGAAGAGGCGCAAAAGTTGGTTCTGGAGGGGCGGGTGCCCTTTGGTGCGATTTTGGAGCAGTATCAGGTGCCCCATTCCAGCCATCCGAGGGGGTACTTCCGCATTTCCGTGGATCAGCGCCTGGCGGATCTTCTCGGCGCCACGAGCGGGCAGATGCTCTACGGCCGCTGCAATGAACTCCGCCACGGCTCAGGCCGGGTGCTGGCGGACGTGGTCGAGGTGCTGCCGCGCTTGCCTTGATGCCGCATGGATTGCCCAGGCCGGGGTTCTGCGGGTCAAACCAGTTGCGACTTCCAGCTTCCACGGCTTGATTCAAGCTATCAAACCCGCATCCTATTCATGAAGCACTTCGCTATTTCGTCCGTAATCGCCGGACTGGCTCTTGGAACCTGCAATCTCGACGCCGCACCCCAGGGCACGAAAGGCGTGGAGGAGTTTGATCCGCTGGCCTTTCCTGGAAAAGTGGTCGGTGACGTGGTGGTGCCTGTTCCCAGCGAGGTATTTTCCGTGCTCGACAAGCTGGGCGAGCCGAACTGGCGGGCGGAACTGCGGAAGGCGGAAATGCCGACGACCAGCGACCGCACCAAGCTCTCTCTGCTTTTTGGATACACGGTGGCTGAAGGCTTCGTGGCCGTGCAGGCCGAAGACAAGGAGACGGTGAAGGATCTCGGCCGTGATGTCATCAGTCTCGCGAAGAGCCTGGGCCTGAGCAAGTCGGTGCTGCCCCATGCGCAAAGCATCCTGGACGCAGCGGACAAGTCCGACTGGAGCACCATCCGCAAGGAGTTCGATCAAACTCAGAAAACCGTGCGCGACACGATGGAGCAGATGAAGGACGTGGACCTCTCCCAATGCGTCAGCCTCGGCGGCTGGCTGCGCGGCACGGCCTCCGTCACCTCGGTCGTGAAAAAAGGTTTCAACCCGGATCGCGCAGAGCTGCTGAA
>CAYMHJ010000763.1:0-693 GCA_964390165.1 uncultured Prosthecobacter sp.
TTGATGGGCAGGCCGACGGATTTGAAGACGATCTGGAGCACCCGCAACCTGACGTCACCGGAACCGGCTTTCAGGGTGCCACCTGCCGAATGCAGACCCGCGCCCTGCTTGCCACGGGTCGAAAGCTCTTTCAGCGACTCCTTGATTGCTGGTGTGACCTTGCAGATCTCGCGTGCCTTGGTGCCATCGGCGAACTGGTAGTCCGTCCAGAGGAAGCGCAGAATCTTTACCAGGTGCGATTTGCCGGAACCGTAGAAGCCGCTGATCCAGGCACCGGCCTGCTCGCTGCCACCCAGGCGTGAGAGATAGCCGCCGAGGATCTTCTCCAAGGCCGATTCATACTCGCCCTCGCAAACGAAGGTCTCCAGCTCGTAGCGGAGCGTGACTTCGTCGTCGTCGTTATTACTGGAGACGCCTTCATTGGCCAATGTCCAGGAAAGCGGGTCTTTGAGAAAAAGTTCTTTGGATTTCATAATCAGGAATCAGCAGTGATGGGAGTGGCGAGATAATCCCAACCGGTGCGGGCACCGAGGAAGCGGTAAGTGTTCTCTTCCCGATCACCTGGGAAGAAGATGACGAGCACACCTCGGACTTCTTTGTTCAAGGCATCCATCACTTGGGAAACATGGATGAAGTCGTAAAGCTCCATTAGACCAGTGACGGCAAAGACGGTGCTTTCCACTTCACCGGCTG
>CAYMHJ010000763.1:703-1726 GCA_964390165.1 uncultured Prosthecobacter sp.
GTAGCTGCCGCTTTGCGAATGATGTCAGCCAAGAACTCGCAATAGCCAGGGACGGCGAAATCTTCCACGATGGCAGGCGAGGCAAGCATGTCAGCGCGCTCGTCGGCGTCTTCCAACTGGTCCAGCCAGCGGGTGTATGAACCCGTGAGGTCGATCTCCTGCCAGTACAGTCCGCAATCCTTCGTGGCGATCTCAAACTCGGCCAAACGGCTGCGAAGCCGCCTTTCCTCTTCAGGAGAATACACGACGAACCAGGTGCGCTCAGCAACGGTCACGCTTTGCTTCAGCGGAATCGCCGCATGACGGCGGTAGCTTTGGATGAGTTGATCAAGACGGGACATCGCGGTTCAGTTACTCGGTTTGGGCCAGTTGTGAAAAATCAATCTCGATGACGCCACCGGCCTGACGAAGTCGAAGCCAGTGACGCGATGCAGCCGTGGTGAGATGTGCCGCAAGCTGGGCGGGCGTGGCGGCAACCAAGCGGCCAAAGACAGAGTTCAACAGGATCTCTCCGCGCAGGCCGAGGAGGTAGCCAACAAACATGGCGTAAGTGGCGGCAGCCCATCCGGCAGTCGGCAGGGAACGCGACTTTTTGGAGCGTCCGACCAAATGCCCACTCATCGTCCAAGTGGTGTTCACATTCTGAGCGAGGGATTCCTTCATCGCCTTGCTGAAAACACCAGGAAAGCCCTGCTCCAGATGCTCCTCCATGGTTACACGGGGCAAGACCGTGCCAGGGCTGAGAGAGTCAATGATGGCAAAGCTGTGACGCAGTTGTGGATCACGTCCGAATACGCAGAGCATCGCCAACAACGGGAGATCGGCGGGTTGATCCTTTGCCAGACGGCGCATGACGTGGAACAGCGGCTTCTGGGCATCGAGCCCATAGAGTTCAACCAAATGCACATAGCTTTTGTGGCGGCTGCTCTGAGTCGGCTTTGCCAGCAAATTACGTTCTTCAATGGCCCGCTGGTAATCCTCCAGAGAGGCATCAACAGGCAAGGCCTCATTAAGCTGCTTTAT
>CAYMHJ010000764.1:0-1720 GCA_964390165.1 uncultured Prosthecobacter sp.
AACTGCACAACGCCGACGTCATCGTCGCCATCGGCGGCGGCAGCGTGGTCGATGCAGGCAAGGCGATCGCCGCCATGAGCACCCAACCCGGCGATTTGATGCGCTACATTGAGGTCATCGGCGAAGGCAAACCGCTGGAAGCCGCGCCATTGCCCTTCATCGCCGTGCCTACCACTGCCGGCACCGGAGCCGAGGCCACGCGCAACGCCGTCATCGCCAGCGAGGAGCACCGCGTCAAAGCCAGCCTGCGCCACTTTTCGATGCTGCCACGCATCGCGTTGATCGATCCTGAACTCGCCGCCGATCTCCCGCCGCACGTCACCGCCGCCAGCGGCATGGACGCGCTCACGCAATGCCTTGAGGCCTTCGTCTGCTCGCGTGCGCAGCCGATGATCGACGCGCTCTGCCTCGACGGCATCCAGCGTGCCGTGCGATCCCTCGAACGTGCCTTTCAGAACGGCCAGGACCTCGACGCCCGCGAAGACATGGCCCTCTGCGCCCTCAACAGCGGCATCGCGCTCGCCAACGCCGGTCTCGGTGCCGTTCACGGCTTCGCCGCGCCCATTGGTGGCATGTTTCACGCACCCCACGGCGCCGTCTGCGCCGCGTTGCTCGCTCCCGTCTGGGAAGCGAACTCCAAACGCGTGTCAGACCGCGCCAAGTTCGATCAAATCGACGCGATGCTCGGCGGCGATGCCGCTTCGTGGCTCCACGGTATCACCGAACGCCTCCAGATCCCCAAACTCAGCGCCTGGGGCATCCAAGCCGCCAATCTCGACGAAATCGCGCAAAAAGCCGCCGCCGCGAGCAGCATGAAAGCGAATCCGGCTTCACTGACGCATGAAGATCTGGTCAAGATTTTGCGAATAGCGCGATAGCGTCGCCGGAGTGCGGTGCTTCAGCACCGCTTTCGACAGCTATGCCGGCCACTCCGGCCTAAAATCATCCTCCACCTTAACCCGGTCGGTCTTAAACCGCGAGATCGCCCTGACCATCGCCGGAGCCGTCTCCTGCTCAAACCACCTCGCCGAGCACCACGGGTATTCCCGCGCCACTTTCACCAGCCCATGCTTTACCGCGTTGTTGTGCGTGTAATTCAACCTCGCGAAGTAAGAAGTCCGATGGGTGAGCAATGTCTCCCAGTAGTTGTGCCAGACCCGGCGCTCGGGCATTTGGTCAAGCTTGTTGATCCATCGCGCCAGCGGGCCGTGCAGCGCACGAATCATGCGTGGCAGGGATTCGGCATTTTGGACGTTCGGCGGAGTTTTGGCGACGAAGTGATAATGATTCGAAAACACCGCCCATGCCTCAAGCTGCCACCCGAACTCTTGTGTGACGGTCAGCAGGCCGCGATGGAGCACCTCAAGCCGTGCGGGATCCCGGAAGAAGTGCTGTTTGAGATGGGTGGATGCGGTGACGAAATAGATGCCCGACGCATCGAGCAGATGCGTCGGTGCGTGCGGCCATGGCGGAGGCTGGTCCTGGCGGCGTGGCATGCGAAAAACGTGACTCCGGGCTTCGATGCGGACAAGAAGTTTCTTGCACACCTTGGACGTGACGAAAGCGGCGCTGAAGACGCCGCAGTCCGAGGACGCTAACGCGTGAAAGTTGACCGCTTCCCGGTGCGCTTGTAAATGCCCATTCCCCACCATGAAATCCTTCCGTCTCAAACGCCTCTTCAACGCCAAGTCCAACCGCTGCTTCGACGTCGCCGTCGATC
>CAYMHJ010000765.1:0-1692 GCA_964390165.1 uncultured Prosthecobacter sp.
CCGGACTCTTCCACGTTCTTGATGCGCACCGCACAGTTGCGGTTGGCCAGGCGCATACCGATACGACCTGTCATCCAGTTGGTGTAGGCCTTGTAGGGGTTGCCTTCGGCATCATAGACCGTTTCCAGATCCCAGGTGTCCTGGAGGCGGATGGACTGTGCGTTGCCGAACAGGAACTCGACACACTCGCGGCCCAGGCGCAGGAACCAGACCGAAGATTTGGAAGCTGCACCACCGGCATCCACCAGATGCGCGGCATCGGCTTTGATTTGCGCAAGCAGACCGGGGAAGCCTTTGCTGTCATTGCCCGTGCCATAGTAGAACTGCGAGCCGATGTATTGCATGGCCGCTTCGATCACACCCGAGGCATGGTTTTCGAGCAGGCGACCTGGATCGCGGGCACCGTCCACGATCTGCGCATCCACAGCGATCTGGTGATCGAGGATGTGCGTTTGGAAGGTGCGCGTTTCGTAGCTGGACTTGCTGCGTGGCACGCCCTCGTTGGCGTTGCGGAAGCGCACGGAAGGCAGGCCGGTGCGGACGGTCAGTTCCATCGTGGTGCCGGTCATGGTATCGGCGGGCACGACGGTGAGTTCAGGAGCCATTTTCACGGCTTCCTCAATGAGCGGGTAGCCGATACCGGCGTCCAGCTTGGCGATGTCGAGAAGAGTTGGGACAGACATGGAGGTCTAGGAGTTGGGGGTGTGTGATTGGGATGGATCAGGCTTTGGTGAACTGGCGGTTCCAGACCTCGGCGGCGGTGGTGGGCGCTTTGTCCCCGGCGGGTGTGATCTTGGCAGGCACCTGCGTGCCCATTTCAGCGGCGATCTGCGCGGCTTTGGCGGCGGCACGCTTGTCGAGGTCCTGCTCGCGGGCGTTGAGGTCACGCACCTGCGTTTCGAGTTCGCCCGCACGCTTGCTGTGACGCTCGACATCACCCTGAACAGCGATGAGCTGGCCTTTGAGTGTGTCACGCTCCGTGCAGACCTGCTGCAAGGCCGTCTGATGAGCCTGCTCCTTGGCGGTGAGGCTGGCTTTGAAGGTTTCGACTTGGGCGGAGGCGTCGGTCATCAAGCTCTCGCGAGCTTTGGCATCGGCTTCCAAGGTTTGAATGCGAGCAAGCGCATCAGTGAGTTGTTCTTCGGCGGTTTTCATCGAGGTGGATGTCCGGGAAGGCGTGTCAACTCGGGTGGCGATGGAGCGCAGACGGGCGATCACCTCGTCGCGACTCTTGACCGTGTCGGCCAAGTTGAAGCGCTGCGCTTTGCGGGCGCTAAAGCTCTGTCCTTCCATCGCCTCGTCCGGGATCTTGCGGCCACGCGCGAGCACGGCGGTTTTGAAGTCGGCGGCGACTTCCTCAATGTCGGACTGGATCAACGCACGCTGCTCTTCACTCAGCGACACACCAGGTGTGCCCATGCCCTTGAACTTGCCTGCGGCAAACACTTCTACTTTTAATCCCTGGCTGCGGAACTTTTCGGCGCTGTCGATGAATGGCAGCATCACGCCGATGGAGCCGACACGCGCACTGGGTGTGGCATAGACGGCATCGCACTGGGACGCGATCCAGTAGGCGGCACTGCACATCTGGCCTGCGCTGAAGGCGTGGATGGATTTGAGCTTGGCGGCATCCGCGACGGCCTGGGCCAGCTCGGGCGTTCCATTGACCGTTCCGCCCGGTGAGTCGATGTC
>CAYMHJ010000766.1:0-1690 GCA_964390165.1 uncultured Prosthecobacter sp.
CATTCTCGACCTCAGCATCTCTCCCGCGCGGGTCGATCCCGCCATCGTCGATCAGGCGCTCGAACTCTGGGAAGCCGTGGCCGTCGGCCTCGACTACGTCGGCACCATGGCGGTGGAGATGTTCGTCACCGCCGAAGGCCGCGTGCTCGTCAATGAGATCGCCCCGCGACCGCACAATAGCGGGCATTTCACCATCGACGCCTGCCTGACGAACCAATTTCAGCAGCAGATGCGCGCCATCTGCGGCCTGAACCTGGGAGACCCCACCCAGCATACCCCGGCGGTCATGATCAATCTCCTGGGCGACGTCTGGCCCGAGCCGAAGACGCATCCCGACTGGAGTCCCGTGCTCCAGCATCCGCGGGCAAAGCTGCACCTCTATGGGAAAGCCGAAGCCCGCGCGAAGCGCAAGATGGGCCACATCACCGTGCTCGGCGACACCCTCGAAGAAGCCCTGGAAAGCGCCCAGGACATCAAGCAGCGCCTTGGCCTGGCCTGACGCACCGCGCGTAGGCCATGCGTGACTCCATCACCACCATGCCATCCCCATCCTTTCCTTGCCCGTGGCTCATGTCAGCAGAGTTGCGGGTGTGATGGGTAGATCAGCATGAAAGGCCAGAGCGCCAGTCCCTCCCCGCCGCTGTGGAGGTCTTTCGCTGACAAAGGTCCGTGCGGGGACAGGTTAGGTGAGGGGCATCCCCGGAGCAGCTCGGTGAGGTGTCGGCCCCTCACTCCGGCCCTCTCCCTGGAAGGAGGCCTAAGGAGGCCCAAGTTGCACCGACGGGGAGAGGGGGCCAAAATGGTGGCGGCCTGATCCTCAACTTTGCTGACACGAAACCCTAGCCTCGTAACCGGCGGGTAAGGCGCTCATCCTCTCCCCTGATTGCCTTACTGACTGGTAAACTAAAGTGTCGACACGAGCTGCCGGAAGGTTTATGCAGTCTTCGCACCGTTCACAGGTGGTGTGTTTTTTCTTCCGTGCGACACCGCAAAGGTGCCCTGCCGGACTGAGGCGAAGACAGAGATCTTCCCTTTGTAATTCTGTTGCCTGATGACCACTCCACTTCCCGCACGGGGCTTTGCCCTGCCTGCCTGTGACGCGACGGCGTTTCACGCGCGGACATACGTGCCGATGGCCGCAAGCTGGATGCCCACGAGCACCTCCCGCTGCTGCGCGGACCCGGCCCTGGGTCGGGAAAGTGACCGCTTTTTGAAACGAACGCCCGCGCTTGGTCACTGGAGACGTGCCGAGGCCCTTTGCCGCCGCATGCCACGCCCATCGACCCCAGCTCGCTCCTTTAGCCAAACCCACCTGATTTCCTCGTTCTCCGCCTGGGAGCGACCACTCCCGCCAGCCTCTTTTCTTCATTCCTAGCCGAGCCCTCACGTCCACCTCTATGAAAGCCCACACCCATCCCACCGCTCACCGTCCACGCCGCTTTTTGTGTGGCACCGCATGGTGCCTGTCGCAGGCCGTTCTCGGGCTGATCGCTGCCTTGCTCTTCACCGCGCCGTCGCTACACGCCGCTCCGGGGGATGTTGATTCGCTTGATGCCAATATCGTCGGCGGCAGTCACGTGTCGGCCACCGCGGTGCAACCGGATGGCAAGACGATCATCGCGGGCAGCTTCACCTCGGTACTCAACCAGCCGCGCAACCACATCGCCCGGCTCAATGCCGACGGCACGCT
>CAYMHJ010000767.1:0-1688 GCA_964390165.1 uncultured Prosthecobacter sp.
CGCCAATGGCAGGATGTCCTTCAACAACTGAAACCCAGAGTAAACCATGCCACGAAAGATTCAAAGAAGCTCGTCAACAAGTTTATCAAGGCCGCCCGAGACCGGGTCGGAATTGGTGTTAAATAACATGGGAATCGGAATGCTCGCAGCAAGTCATGCCTATGGGAAAACCGTAGAGGCTGCAGCGGTCGTCTATGCGGCCACCGCCAATCTGGTGGCTACCACGGTTCATTCAGTGGCTGAATGTGGGAAGGCCTATTTCAACTACCTTGAGGAATGCCAGCGGACACGGCAGGTTGAGATCTGGTCGGCTACGGTGATCGCGGAAGCTCGTGAACGCACACACCAAATGGAAATTCAGGCGACTGCTCTGATTTTCGACGCGCAGGAGCAAACGCGCCGAATTGGGCTCCAAGCCGAGATCACCAAGGATCAAATTCATGACACACAAGCAGCGAGAGAAGCGAGAATGGAAATCGTGCGAACCTTTCTCGGTGAGCACCACAGGCTTCATAAACTGCTCATCGACCAAAGCGGTTCTGGCATCCAGAACCTGTCGGTCGAGGAGCGAGTGCATCTTGCCAAATATCGTGATGACGTTCTACAGCGACTCCGCGAGTTAGAGTCAGCAATCACTTCGCTTGCGAACGTGCTGTAATTCAACTTTCCCGGCCCCATGTTGGACCTAATCGTCACCGGATTAGTTGCCGCGCCTGCAATCCAGCTGGCGGCAAACATCGCAACATGGTGCTTCAAGGCGGGTGCGAAATCGCAACGGGCCCACCAGCGAGGAATTATTCGTTCCACACGAGCCGAACTGGCGGCGGAACGTTCCAAGCAATGGGAAATAGAGCGGAACACGCGACGGCGCCTTGCGAAGGAACGCAGGGCAGCTCACCAAACGCATTACGACATGCTTGGTGAGCTGTGGGACACGGTGCAGGAAATGAAAAAAGATTCGTTAGGAATCTTGCAGCAACTCGAAGAGGTTCGGGACCAGAACCGCCAGTTCCTTCAGTCACTCGCTTTGACGCCAGAGCAACGAGCGGCAATCCACGAATGTAATGACCAATTGGAACGGGGAGTCCAACGTCTTCGTGCTTATCGCGGACCATATCTTCAGCATTTCTTGGATGAAATCAGCCATGCACAACGAGCATTGAGGAAGCCTCCAAAGTATATCACTCCAGATTTGCCCGATGCCGTTCTTCCTGACGATTATCCATTTTCAGGCGAGTTGCTGGAGTTTGATACTGATGAACTCGGTGACTACCCTTTCGTAAATCTCGGCCACGGACAGCGCGGAAGATTCGTCACCCCTTCGTTGAGGCCGATTGCGGCACAAGCCCCCGTGGCTGGACTCATTCAGCGATACGACAGGGACAACGGTTTCTGGGTTCTCAGCGCAGCTGGAGGAACGCTGGCGGCCGAACTCTCTAACGGGGAAGCTTACCAAACTCCGAGACTTCTTAATCTGGCTGAATGGCGCGGAGATTATCGGGTTGGTTGGTGGGAGCACACTTCTGGGGAGTCTGTGATGATCCGTCTTGAAGCCGGAGGGCTTTCTCAACGCATCCGCAGAGCGCCGTGGGGCACTCCCATTCGTGCCTACGTCCACTCAGCCGACTTTTTCCTCAGGAACATTCGCGGAGGGGAATGCGTTGCCAGGGAACACCGATACTCCAACT
>CAYMHJ010000768.1:0-1687 GCA_964390165.1 uncultured Prosthecobacter sp.
ACCGCTTTCCCAATAAGGTCATCAAGGTCAGTGCCGTCGGTCCATTCGATCTTGAGCTTGGTGTGGTCACCCGCCGCCACCTTGGAACTTCGCAGCACCTTTCCTGCCTCATCCAGCAATTCCACACGCACCTCGCCGTTCACGTTCACGAAGAGATGCTGGCCTTTGAACTTCACTGGACGCGTCGTCAGCTCTCCCGCACCATCCATGCTCGCAAAACCATCGCGACGCAGCGTGGCGAGGCCGATGCTGGCCCCGGAATACATGCCGCGTGTGCCACTGGGCGCGATGCCAGAGTAGCCGCAGTAGGGAAAGACGAGCTGGTCATCGAGCACCACGCACACGCCGGTCGTGGTGTGCAGATAGGCGCGGTCCCAGTCGCCTTCTTTGCGCGTCGCTGCGATGAATGCGCGGCGATCCGGGCGATGCCAGTGGAAGCCGTCACGGCTGAACCCGAGCTTGAGTTCTGTGGTCTTGGGGAACTTGCCTTGATCACAGATTTTGTTGTCCGGCCCGAGATGGATCTGAAACATGCCCAGCATCACACTCTCATACGCCACGGCACTGAGGCTGTAGAGCTGCGCTGGCACACCGACTTGAGGATCGGGTTCGTCGAGACGGTCCGCATTCGCCCAAAACACCGACTTCGACCAATCCGCGCCCGGCATGAAATCTCGCGACTCGTGATACCAGCGATTGCGCCCGTGCTTGCCGCCTTGCTTGATGCTGTAGCACCACAGGTCGCGGAAGGGATTGTGGAAGATGGAGCAGTAGTCACCTGCTTTGCCTGTAGGGGCTGACACCGTCCATGCGCGACCATACGCAGAGCTTTGCAAAAAGTGGCCTTCCTTGCCGCGATCCGTCAGCAGCTTCAGGCGTGCCTCTTTCGAAGCGAGATCCAGCCACAAGCTGTTGTCGCCTCCCGCATCGCGACCTTTAGCCAGCAGGAGATTGTCTTCGACAATGCCTAGAGCGGGCCGCGTCCAGGTTTTCAGATCAGGGCTCGTCGCCAGCGCCAACGGCCCACGCCAACCTGCGGTGTAATACATCTTGAAGAGCTTCTCTGCCGGATCATAAAACACGCCGCCATGGCCGAGATAGGTCACGGCCTCCTGGCCCTTTTCACCGAGGGTCGATCCCGCCAGTTCGTGCTTCGTTTCAGCTTTAAAGACCGGATTGCCCTCGAACTTCATCGCCTGATGAAAGGTGCGCTTGAGCGTGGTTTTCTCGATGAGGAAATCATCCACAAAAAGCTGACGTCCCACATCAATGGGGATGACTTTCGGCTTCTTCTTCAGATACGGCACTTCAATTGGCTCGGCGGAATCTGGATCGAGGAAACGCGGTGGCCATTGATCGGGCAGTTCGATGCCGTTGTAGAGCTTTTCGGGCTTCGGGCCGGTGGCCTTGTTCGCGAGCATGAGCAGCTTCGCGTCCTTTGACACGATTTTGCCCGCGAGCACGTCCTCCTCGCGAAACTTCGCCATCAGGATCTCGGCGTCGGTGTGCCGGTTCCAATCATAGAGAATGTGGATAAGCCCATCGGGCGCTTCGAAGCCATCGGGATAGGACACCGCGTTGCGTTCATCGAGCAGCAGACCGCCCTTCCACGTCTGGCCTTCATCCTCGGACAGCCACGCGCTCATGTGCGTGCGCTTCTGCAAGCGCTCCGCAGGCGAACCATTCT
>CAYMHJ010000769.1:0-1687 GCA_964390165.1 uncultured Prosthecobacter sp.
GCACAAAGCGCGGCCCGCCCAGCACATGCCGAGGCACGATGTTGAACGTGGTCACCGCGGCGGCGGCGGTTTTGAGAAAGTGTCGGCGGGAGTTGGGTGCGGAAGTCATGCGGTGAGACGATACGCTTGTGGTTGCGAAACTCTTCGTCTCGCGAAGCAAAGTAGCCCTCTCGCTCCGCGAGAGGAGCAGCTCATGTGGAGGTGGCGTGAAGGATGTCGCGCACGCGCCAAAACTCGGCTGGTCGCAGATCATCGAGCACATGCAGTGCTCCAGCTTTTCGCAGGCGCTCCTTCCGATGCCCGACACCGATGAAGGGAATCCCCAGTCGCATGCAGGCCCGTAGATCCCACAGACCGTCGCCAACATACACGGCTTCATCCAGCGATCCGCCCGCCTCGGTCACAGCGGCGCGGATGATGTCGGCACGCGAGTAGTGCTCCGAGGAAGTCACGATGGGGATGTCCTCAAACGGAACGCCAGCGGCGCGGAGCTTGAAGGTGATCGACTCACGCCAGTCACCAGTGGCAATGGCAACGCGAAGTCCCGCCGCCTTCAATTCGTGCAGCAACGCCAAAGCACCCTCAACTACCGGGAAACATGCACGGTCTTCGCTGTGCGCGGACTTCAACCGGCGCAGGAAGCCTTCGGTAATCGCCTGTTCTTTGAGAAGACGCTCCTCATATTCGATGTCCGCCAGCGCCTGATGCACGAGGGCCTTTGCAGTGACTTCTTCGATGCGGTCGTAGAACTCACTGGTCAAAGCAAAGCCTGCCACCTCCAGAAACGCCGCCTCAAAACTCGCCCAGTCGGTCGGCTCTCCGCCGATCAAGGTGCCGTCGGCATCGAAGATGATCGTGCTTCGTGGGCGTGGATCAGAAAGCAGATGCTCAGTGATCATGAGGGAATGTTTTCCTAGATGCGTTTGCCCATGCTCACCCGCTGCTCAACGGCGTAGCCGAGAGAGGCGTAGAAGTCCGCCACCGACTCGTTGCCAGCCACGATCTGGAGATTGATCTTCATGCAACCTCGCTCGGTCAATGCGCGCTCCGCATGAGTCACTAGCAGCGAGCCAACGCCTTGCTTTCGATGCTCAGGATGGACCGCCACGGAGTATATCCAGCCGCGATGCCCGTCGTAGCCGGCCATGATAGTTCCGATGACTTGGTTCGCGGTGAGGGCGACGAAGAACAATCCATCATCGGCAGCTACCTTCTTGTCGATGACCAGCGATGGCTCGTTGTGGGCCGACTCGTAACCGAAGACGGCATTCCACAACGCGATGACTTGATCGCGATGAACTGGGTTGTCGAAGAGTGTGATCGTGGTGTTCATATCAGTGTCCTTTTGCCGGAGATAAATCGCGCGGTGAATATCTTTCCATCGCGCACCTCGTAAATCGCCACCAGTTCGATCTTGCCCGTGCCTTCCGGAAACGTGCGGGTCACTTCTTCATGGTCGATGACCACTTGCCCCATCACGGCACGATGAATGAGCCGCGCGTGGAGATGGGGATCGCTTAAGCGTGCCGTCATGCGCTCTTCCACCTGTGCGGCACCGCTGCACAGCAAGATGTCGGGATACTCAAACTGCTGCACGTCCTCCGCATACGTCGCCATCAACGCCTCGACGTCGCGGGCGTTGTAGGCATCGAGCTGGCGCTGGACGATGGATTCTGGAGTTGGGGCT
>CAYMHJ010000770.1:0-1684 GCA_964390165.1 uncultured Prosthecobacter sp.
AGAACACCATCGTCATTTACATGTCCGACAACGGCGGCTCGAATCGCCGCACGCTCAATGGCGGCAAGGGCGATGTATGGGAGGGCGGCATCCGCGTGCCGCTGATCATCCGCGGACCCGGCATCGCGCCGGACTCGTGGTGCCATCAGCGGGTCGTCGGCTACGATTTCTTCCCGACGTTCTGCCGTTGGGCCGGTGTGAAGGCGCCGATGCCAACGCAGCTCGAAGGCGGCGATATCACGCACCTGCTCAGCGGCTCCTCCGAACCCGTGAAACGCCCCCGCGAGCCGCTGGTGTTTCATTTCCCGCATTATCAGGGCGACTCACCTCACAGCGCCATCCTCAGCGGAAACATGAAGCTCATTCACTTCTACGAAACGGGAGAAAATCACCTCTTCGACCTCCAAGTTGACGTCGGCGAGACCAGGAATCTCGCCGCAGCCAAGCCCGAACTCGCCTCAACGCTCGCCAAGCAGCTCGCGGACTACCTGAAGGAAGTCGGGGCCCAAATGCCGAAGCCCAATCCGAACTACGATCCCAACAAGGATCCTGCGAAGAAGGTTGGCGGCAAAGGTGGGAAGAAAGGAGGCAAAAAGCCATGAAGCCACTCCTCATGTCACTTGGGTTTGCCGCGCTCAGCCTGCTGCTGATCGCTGCCGCGCCGGAGGAGAAGTCGAAAGGCGGCGCAGGCCAGGGCGGCCAGGTCGAGCCTGCGGTGGTGCCGCCGTATCTTTTCAACGTGTGGCTTTGCCGACCGGGAGCCGAGTCAGTGACCGTCAGCGTGCTCGCGTGGGACGACATGGAGACTTTCATCGAGTATGGCGACGGATTGAAAACTGCCGGGGTCAAACTGAAGGCCGGTGAGCCGCAAAACATCGTGCTGGGCGGCTTGAAGCCAGATACGAGCTACAACTACCGCCTCACCTATCGCCGCGCGGGTGGCGAGGCGGTGCAGGATGCGATGCGCAGCTTTCACACGCAGCGGAAGGCCGGATCGAAGTTTTCCTTCGTCATGCAGGCTGACTCGCACCTCGACAACAACACCGACGTGCGCGTTTACCAGCAAACGCTGTCCAACATGCTCGCGGACAAGCCCGACTTCATGATCGACCTCGGCGATACGACGATGGTGGACAAGTTTGGCCGCTTCTACACACGCTCCGAGTCGCAATACAAAGCGCAGCGCTACTACATGGGCCGCATCGCGCACAGCGTGCCGATTTTCATGGTCTTGGGCAATCACGACGGCGAACGCGGTAGCGATCCGGAGATGTCGGATTGGTCGCTCAAACAGCGCCACACTTACTTTCCGAACCCCACCGATGGAAACGACAAGCACAGCTACTTCGCCTTCGAATGGGGAGACGCGCTTTTCATCGGCCTCGATCCGTTTTGGTCCACCATGCAGCGCGGAGCCTCCGGCTGGGACATGACGCTCGGTGAAACGCAGTATCGCTGGCTCACGAAGACACTCACGAGCAGCAAGGCGGCGCTGCGCTTTGTTTTCATCCATCATCTTGTCGGCGGCTTGGGCCGCGATGTGCGCGGCGGAGCCAAACCAGCCGCCTACATGGAGTGGGGCGGCCAAAACGCCGATGGCAGCGAAGGCTTCAAACAGAACCGCCCTGGCTGGGAAATGCCGCTGCATCAGCTATTCGTCCAAAACGGCGTCAACATCGTCTTC
>CAYMHJ010000771.1:0-1680 GCA_964390165.1 uncultured Prosthecobacter sp.
CTTTCTAAAAAGTACAGCGCCTTTTTAGACATTCTTTTCGAGAACTGGTCTAAACTCGTACACCGGTGCCCCGAGTTTCCAACTCGGGGAAGGAGATGGGCGAGATACAATCTCGCCCCACCAGTTTACGACTTGGAAAGTCGTTCTACTTCCCCTTCACATCCGCTCCGTCGTCTGGATGCCGAGCAGGCCGAGCCCCGTCTTCAGGACGCGGCTGGTGGCTTCACAAAGCACGAGTCGGGTATTCCGCACGGTGCCTTCACTTCGCAGGACGTTGCAGGCTTCGTAAAAGCTGTGGTAGGTGTTGGCGAGCTCGAATAAATAGTTCGCGAGCAGGTTCGGGCGATGGTCGGCGAGCACATCATGCGTCGTCTCCGCAAACTGGGCCAGCTTCATGGCGAGCAGACGCTCCGCAGGCTCAGTGATGGCAAGATCGGCGGTGAGGGTGACGGCTCCTTCGAGCTTCCTGAAGATGCTGCGCGTGCGGACGTAGGCATTCAGCAAATAAGGCGCGGTGTTGCCCTGAAGGCTGAGCATCTTGTCCCAACTGAATTTGTAATCGGTGAGACGATTCTGGCTGAGTTCGGCATACTTCACGGAGCCGGTGCCGATGACGCGGGCGATCTCGTCCTTCTCGGTGTCGCTGAGGCCCTGCTCTTTTTCATCGGCGGCGGTGCGGGCGCGCTCAATGGCTTCCTCGATGACCTCCAGAAGTCCGACGGTCTCACCGCTGCGGGTTTTGAACATCTTCCCATCAGGTCCGAGGATGCTGCCAAAGGCAATGTGCGTCATCTCCGTGCTCACACCGCGACGCTTCGCGGCGGCGGCGACCTGCCTGAAATGAAGCTGCTGCGGGGCTCCGACGACATACCAGATCTCGTCCGCTTTCCATTCCCGGACGCGGTAGTCGATGGTGGCGAGATCGGTGGTGGCGTAGAGGAATCCGCCATCGCTCTTGCGGATGATACAGGGCGCAGCTTTCCACTCATCTTTGTCGCGGATGAGGAAGGGATCTTCCTCAGGCTTCACGCTTCCATCCGTCATGACCACGATGGCTCCATCACTCTCCCGAGCACTACCTTTGGCGAGCATGTCCTCCACGAGCGGCGCGAGGGCATCGTTGTAAAAGCTTTCGCCGAGGTAGTGGTCAAACTTGATGTCGAGCGTGCCATAGACCTTCTCGAGCTGCTCCAGCGTGAGGCGCACACACTCCTTCCAGATCGCCAGATTCTCGGCATCGCCCTGCTGGAGCTTCACCAGCTCGCCTTTGCAGACTTCCAGCAAGGCACGGGCTTTCTCCACCACATCGGGCGGAAGGGGTATCTCATTACCCTTGTCATCCTTCGTGGTGGTCTTGGTGGCGGCGTTGATGGCTTTATAAACGCTGACGAGTTCGTGGATGGGATCGGCCTTCAGCTTCGCCTGATCGAGCTGGGTCTTCCAACCATGGATGATCATGCCGAACTGCGTGCCCCAGTCGCCGACGTGGTTGTCGGTGATGACCTTGTGCCCGATGAAGCGGGCGATACGTGCCAGCGAGTCGCCGATGAAAGTGCTGCGAATGTGGCCGACATGCATCGGCTTGGCGATGTTTGGCGCGGAGAAATCGACAACGATGGTCTTCGACTTCTCCACAGCCGGGACGCCGACTTTGTCATCCTGAACGATAAGCGCCAGCCT
>CAYMHJ010000772.1:0-1667 GCA_964390165.1 uncultured Prosthecobacter sp.
TCGGCTCCGGCATCATCGAGCGCTTCTCCCCCTGGCCCGTGAACATCGTCGCCCCCCTCCCAGCGGTCCCGCCGCCCACCGAAGTCCGAGAAGGTTGATGCGGGTCGGTGATGGAAATTGTCATGAAGTTGCTCGCTCGACCCCGTTTTCCCGAGCCATTCGGGCCTGACCCTTTATCTACGGATACGGCCTACGCAGCCCCCGCTCACGGCGTCACTCGCTCCACCTTGTAAAAGCGGGATGCATCAGTCGTGGCGGCGGGGTCCGCGAAGGTGGCGATGGAGACACCGCTACTGCCAGTGAGGGTGTGGAGCTCCTGCCAGGGCAGCGTCTGGCCCATGTCAAGGCTCCCGAGCACGCGGTAGCTCACTCCGGCATCAGAGGCAAAGGAGAGCATCACTGCACCGCCCTCGCGACTGATGTGGTAGGCAGTGACGTGCAGCCCCGGCATCCACGGCAGCGGCGGCTGCACCACCGGGTACACATGCCCGGAGGCCCCCGTAACGTTCACCGCCAGCAGCGCACCGGTCGTATCGTCCAGGACCTCGATGCCCAGCACCTCCATCGAGCAATGGCCTGACGCACGGGCATTACCTCCACCTGCATCCTGGTCTGTGTAGGGGCCGTTAGACGCCTGGGCATAGACAGTGGCGTTCAACATATATCCTGTGGCTGGGGTCGTCGACTCCTCCGTGAAAATCATGTTGCCGGACGGCGTGCCGTCCGTGGAGATCGGCGGCCCATATTGGCCGCGGCCCTTCTGTCCCCAAATTAAATGACTGGTATTACTCACCGAATAACTTCCAAGACCACCCCAATTGGAATCGGGATCCTCGTATAGATAACCGCCCGTCGTCCGCCAGGTGATGCGGATGCGCAGGGAGTCAGGCACCACAGCCCCATGCCGACCTGTGATGGTCAGATAGTCGTAGAACTGTGCATTAGCTCCGGCACTATAAGTCGACAACGAGTAAGGCTGTGGTGCCGGCCCGCTATACGAGGCATAGGAGCCTGCCCTGGCTGAGACGCGGCCTGGGCTGGCGGAGGCCGAGAGTCCGCCATGATAGCCATAATCCGGGCTATGACTGCCGCTTATCGTGCCGCTGGCCACCTCCCGAACCAGACCAATGCTGCCTACCAGAACGTCACCATTTTGGTGACTCCCACTCAATTGAATCGTCATATTTGACTGCTGGGCAAAACTGGAGCCTCCAGCCGCCAGGAGCATGAGGGTGGTGGCGAGGAGTGCGCGGCGGGTGGTGATGGAGTGCATGGCGGGTGAGCTTTCTCAGTTATATATGCCGTCGGGTGCAGGATGTTACAGGAAAAGGTGGCGGATGAGGTGGCAGATGGCCCCAACCCGCATGACTAGAAGCGACTGTCTGTTCCGAATAGCACTCGATTAAGGACGCGCTTCAATAAAATCTGCTTCTGCGCCATCTGGTTGTCTTATTCATATATAAACGGAAGTCGTAAATCCAATGGTGCAAACGGGGTTCAGTGTGCAACTGGCTGGCAAAATTTCCGCATTCATGGTTTCGCGACATCAGCTTCCTCCAGAAAGGGGAAACGGAGTCCGTGCCAACCCACGACGTCGCTGACACCCACGGCTGGCCAGCAGCACCGCTCCCAGGCGCTGCTGGCGACTCTGGGGCGCCGACGACACG
>CAYMHJ010000773.1:0-1662 GCA_964390165.1 uncultured Prosthecobacter sp.
GAGGTCACCGAGATACCAGCCGTTGTCGGCGGAGTAGATGACGATCGTGTTTTTCGCGAGACCGGCCGTGTCGAGATAGTCGAGCACCTTGCCCACGCCGTCATCCACGCCCTGTACGCAGGCGAGGTAGTCGCGCATGTATTTCTGATACTTCCACTTCACGAGTTCTTTGCCAGAGAGCACCTTGCCATCCACCTCCAGCTCCATCGGCTTCTCATTCATCCACTTTTGCAAAGCGGGGCCTCTGAGCTCAGCGGGTGGAGTGAGCTTTAAATCACGACGCGTGAGATCACGGGCCAC
This sequence comes from uncultured Prosthecobacter sp., assembly GCA_964390165.1. GTDB lineage: Bacteria > Verrucomicrobiota > Verrucomicrobiia > Verrucomicrobiales > Verrucomicrobiaceae > Prosthecobacter. The sequence goes on from CAYMHJ010000773.1 coordinate 301, forward strand.
TGTTTGCTCATTGACCGGCAAAGCAGTGGGGCGAGTGGCGAAGTCGTCCCACAGCGTCTCCGGCTCGGGGATGACTTTGTCCTTGAACATCTCGACGTGCCGCGTGGCCGGCTCCCAGGCACGATGCGGGGCCTTTTGATGCAGCATCAAAAAGAAGGGCTTGTCCTGCGGCCGTGTCTTCAGCCACTCTATGCCGAGATCGGTGGTGATGTCCGTACAGTGGCCTTCGATGTTCAGCTTCTTTTTTCCAGGCAGCAGGAACTGCGGATTCCAATAGGCACCCTGGCCCGGCAGCACGATCCAGCGGTCAAATCCCGTCGGATCGCTGCCCAGGTGCCACTTGCCGATCATGCCGGTGTGGTAACCGCCTTTTTGCAGATGCTTCGCCGCATTGTCCCGGCTGCTATCGAAGCGGTTGAAGACCGGCACGCCGTTGAGATGTGAATACTGTCCGGTGAGCAGCGTGGCGCGGCTGGGCGTGCAGATGGAGTTCGTGACGAAGCTGTTGGTGAAACGGGCGCCATCCTTCGCCAGCCTGTCCAGATGCGGCGTCTGGTTCACCTTCGAGCCATACGCGGAGATGGCGTGCTGTGCGTGGTCGTCGGAGAAGATAAAGAGGATGTTCGGGCGCGGCGAGGCCGCGAATGACGAATGGAGAATGGCGAATGACAAAAAGAAGGCCGTCAAGAGGAGGTGTTTCATGATGGTTGGCTGGTGGAAAGGTCGAGGGTTACTTCTTGCTCTTCTTCCCCGTTTGCCACTTCGGTTCCCACTCAGCAAGCGGCGTGCGGGCAGTCTTTAGGTAATCGCTGATCTTCGCGGCGATGTCAGGATGTTTGTCGGCGACGTTGGTCAACTCGGCGACATCGCTTTGTTGATCAAAGAGCTGCACAGGAGCATCCGGGCCGCCCATGCGGATGCCTTTCCACCGGCCTTGATACAGCGCGGCCTGCTTGAAGCCGCCTTCATGAAACTCCCAGTAGAGAAACTCGTGCTTCGTCTGTGCATCGGCATTCCCGGTGAGCACGGGCACGAGGCTGATGCCGTCCGTTTTTTCGGGCGCAGGTGCTCCGGAGAGTTCGGCGGCGGTGGGCATGAAATCGGGGAAGTAGCCGACGTGTCCGGACTCACCCGGCTTCACCTTTCCAGGCCACCAGGCGATGAAGGGCACGCGGATGCCGCCGTCCGTGAGACTGCGCTTGATGCCGGTGTAGGGGCCATTTGGGTCGAAGCGCTCAAGGTCGTGCTTGCTCTCATTGTGCGGGCCGTTGTCGCTGGTGAATATGACGAGCGTGTTGTCGGCGATGCCGAGTTCCTTCAGGTGCGTCATCATGCGGCCCACATAGCCGTCGAGGCGTGTGA
>CAYMHJ010000774.1:0-1659 GCA_964390165.1 uncultured Prosthecobacter sp.
GGCGTAGTATTTGTCGGTGTCTTCTTCGGAGTCGATGGCTTTTTGGATGGATGCGATTTCAGGTATCGAGTCGAATGCTGGACGGTAGGTGTTCCACCCGAGTTTTTCGCGAAGGTAGGTTCGCGCCCAGAGGCGCTTGATGACGGTGATCGCGCCGTAGCGCTGCTGACCTTTGAAATCTCCGCGCTCTTCCCCCTTGTAGGCCGTTCGTAGTGCCGTCCAGAAGGCATCATTTTGTGCACCACCGATGACTTCGTCACGTCCGTTGAGGTGGTCTTTGGTCGAGCCAACGGGATTTCCATCTGGGCCAATCGGTGTCTGCCAGACAGCAAAAGCACGTCCATTTTTAGCGGCGGCGAATTTCCAGTCCGTGGTGGCATAATGCAGCGCCCAATGGCTGCCGAGGTTGGTGCCGACATGCCGTGACTCGCCCATCGCCTCGACGATCTCACGCCACTGTTCGGCGTGGTTGAGCGGGTGATTCTCCCAGCCTCCGCTGAGCGGTGGAGTGTTCTGGCCGGCGAGATTTACTGCATCGGGCTGCCATTCGTGAATGACGTAATCCACGACGGGAAAGCGCTTCACCTGGGACTCCCAAACATTGTCCCAGTCTTTGAAGCGTTCTTGAATTTCGCTGCTGAGCTTGGAGCAGATGTCCTCATTCACCGAATCGGCGATCTTTTGCCATTCGTCTTCAATGGCCTTCTTCGCGAGGGCGGCGATCCTGCGTCCTTCACTGCCTGCTGGAACGAGCACCAGGAAACGGTTGGGCAGGCTGGGAACGAGCAACTCGCTGGAGTGCAGACGGCCTTGACCAAGCTTGAAGGTGTCTGCTGGAAAAAGACCTGATTCCAAAGACCAAGCCCAGTCCAGAAGCGGCACGGCGCGGAGGCTTGGAAAGATAACGGACTCCGCACCCAGTTCGAGGGCGACTGCCGCGAGGGCTTTAGAGATGAGGTAGCTGAGCAAGTAGCTGCCAGACCAGAGATCTTGCATCTTGCGACTTTGCGCGATGAACTCTTGAACCGGGCCGATTTGCATCATCAGAAACGCAGGTTTTGCCCCGGCGGAGTCGAGGGCGCTGCACAAGGAGTTGTGCTGCCAAATCGTATGATCGGGGATGCGGGAGTCCGCTGGCAAGTAGGCCATGACGTCGTTTTTCTCGCGGGCTGCTCTTTCCGCCCAGAAGCGCCAGATGCGGAACAAACGCGCCTTTTCGTTTGCGACTTTAAGATCAAGTCCGCTTAGAGCGTCTTCGGTCCAAGTCTCCCCGACGGTGGAGTTTTTCCGAGGCTGATGGGATGGAGTGAAGCGCGTGCCCGCAAGGGGGTGATGGAACTGGAGATGCCCATCCGTCTTCCAGTCCACGCAAAGCTTCGCGGCCGATGGGAAGGCATAGCGATCCGCAGCGGAAGCGATCCAATCAGACTGTTTTGCCCACTCAGACATGTCTTCCTCGGTGAGCCCAATCTGCCGAAGCAGTGGTCCACGAGCATCCTCGTGGAATTGAAGACCGAACTGCTTATGCGGCGGGTCATGCAGGAAGGCGGCGAGTTTGCGTTTCCAGAAGGTGGGGTCTTGGACGGGGGAGTCGGGCATGGCGTGAAGTATGGTGCGGGCGGCGGGGTTTGTCAGCCGGGCGGATGTCCGGGGATGTCA
>CAYMHJ010000775.1:0-1657 GCA_964390165.1 uncultured Prosthecobacter sp.
GCGTGACTTCTTCGGTGCACACACCTACGAGCGCACCGACAAGCCCGAAGGCCAGTTCTTCCACACGGAATGGCCAGAGGTGATCGGGTAAGCACGCCAACCATTCACCGTTCCGCATAGCGTCATGGCCAGCACTCTTTGTCCAGAATGCTCCCAGCCTATGCGGGACGACATGGAGCGTTGTCCGCATTGTTTTCGCCCTTGTCTATACCCCAATGTCAACGCGGCACGCCGCCCCGAAGAGGTAGCCGAGTTGACCAAACGATATGCCGATGCGCTGTCGAAAGCATCAACCGAAGGTTGCGATGCGGCGCTGAAAGACTACGAGGCCGCGGTTAGCGGGAGCGAGGCTGTGATCAGCCGCTCTTTCCCTGAACTACAGCGGCTTTCTTATTCCGAGGACGAGGTCTATGCCACGTTTTATCAACGGGTGGATGCCGGACTGCGATTGGCAGGTGGAGACGCATGGGACAGGCTGCGCTCAATTGCCGACACCATTTTGTTCGGCGAGCAAAACAAACGGCATGTGCGCTTTGCCTCGCTGACCCTAAATGGGCAGGGTCTGCCCCATTACGGCGACTGCTCACTCCTGCTCCGCGAAGACATGATCGCGCATCGGGCCACCGCGTTTGAGGAGAATTCAGTGATGTTCATGCACAGCCACAACATCCACGCAAAGGGAGACTACGAGGTGCCTTGTGGTCATCGAGCCTCATGGGCAGAGCGCGCAAAACTCGCAGCGATCAAGGCGCGTCACAACAAGCCAATCCAGCCAAGTTCCTTTGCGAATGAACTGCAACGCGCTGGTGCCGATGAAAGGAAGGATGTCTTCATTGAGATTCACATCTGGGGTTCCCTGACCATCCGGTCGGTCCGAAAAGTGACGATTGCCCGCTGGCGAGGACAGCCGCCGTCGAACGCCGAGTTGCAGGTTGTCACCGAAAAGCTCAGCCAGTATGGTGTGGAGTTCCAAACACCCCCGAATCCATGAAAGCCTTATTTTCAGCGCTCCGAGGTGAGGCCGTGATATTCGATGACACGCATCCTGTGTCTCGTATCACGGCTTCTGGTGTTGAAGAAGTCTATGAGGACTCCCCATTCTTCCCGGCAGATGCCGAAGACTGGACGCTACTTGATGATGCCACAGAGGATCAGGCTCGTAACCGCCTCGAAGAAGAAGAACAAGCCGAGCGGGTTTTCACGCTGTTTCTCCCCTTGTTTGACAGCTCGCTCTCAAGATTGTGCCGCGTCGCCATTGCAGGAGAACTGGAAGATGGACTGACATCTAAGCCGGATTCTATTCGCAAAGCTCGAGATCGCTTTCACTCAGCTCCATTTCCAATCCCGCAAAGATTGGAGGAAGCGCTGTCGATTGCAGGCGAGGCTGATGCTAGGATGCTTAGTGCATTTCTCCGCATTTTGAGTCGCCGCCAACCGCTAATTGCAGAATTTGCCGAAGCTTGGGCTCAGATTCCGCTGAACTCATTTCCCGGCGAACTGGATCCCGAGGCGGCGCGGAGCGTTATCGTTCAGGCTGGTGCATTCACTCGCCTCGTCGATAACAGGGCGATGGGCTTCCCTATTGGTCGTTTTCTCAGCGATGTTAGACCAGTTCTCGAAAAGAATGTCTAAAAAGGCGCTGTACTTTTTAGAAAGT
>CAYMHJ010000776.1:0-1649 GCA_964390165.1 uncultured Prosthecobacter sp.
AAGCCTGTGGTGCTATCGGAGAAAGAGCGCACGGACTTCGACTCAAAGCTCGCTCTTTTCGGCGATCCCCCCATGTCTCCCGTGACGGTGAACATCCCACCAGTTCCAGGCCAGTCGCCTCCACCGCCCGCTGCACCACAGATCGAACCGGGCGCTGAGAACCGCACCATCATCATCACTGAGCGCGAAGTGAACGGCTATCTCGCCAAGCAGAACCTCGGTGAGCATGTACAGCTCAGTTTCAGCGAAGGCAAAATCGCCGCAGGACTCATTATCATCGCTCCACCAGACTTCCCATTCTTTGCAGGACAAAAAGTGCGTGTCCGCCTGACCTTCGGCAGTGGGCTAACACCTGAACACAAGCTCTCCTTCGCGCTTGATGACATCAGTGTCGGTGGCATCTCCTTGCCAAACGCTTGGCTGGGCGACATCAAAGGTGAAGACCTCGTGGCAAAGAATCTGGAATCCGATCCCGCCCTCCAGCGCTTCCTCGCAGGCATCCAGACCTTTGAGATCCATAATGGCAACCTCAAAGTCGTGCTGAAAAAGTAACGGACGACGTGACGGCACTAAAATGCCCGCCGAATGGCGGGCATTTTAATAAAATCAAAGTGATGAGAAGACTTATATCGTCTTGCGCTTCCGCTTCAGGTGGAGCTGGGCGGTGCTGCGCTGGATCATCGCCATGACGGCGGCGACTTCTTCCTGGTGCTCGCCGGGCTTGAGAGTATCAAGCTGCGATTTCGCACGTGCGAGAGCTTCCTCCACGGCCTTCTCGTCGATGGTTTCGACATCGATGGCCATGTCAGTGAGGATGCGGGCGTAGCCGCCAGTGACTTCAACGAGTCCTTCGCCGACGGCGAGTTCGGTCGTTTTGCCAGACTTCGTGATGCGAAGTTCGCCACACTGAAGAGTCGTCACCAGCGGAGCATGCGCTGGCAGGATGCCGAGTTCACCTTCAGCTCCGGGGAGGACAACAGAGTCCACCTCATCAGAAAAGATGCGGGCTTCGGGGGTGACGATTTCCAGTTTAAGAGGCATTGGGGAGCAGTTCTCGGTTCTCTGTTCGCGATTCACTGTTGTTCAATCACGATCACGGCAAACCGGGAACAGTGAACTGAGAACAGCGAACGGGTTTTACTTCTTCGGCACAGTGTCGATGCCGCCCTTCATGTAGAAGTTGGCTTCTGGCACATCGTCGTGCTTGCCGTCAAGAATCTCGGCGAAGCCTTTGACAGTGTCTTTGACGGAGACGTATTCACCCTTAGTGCCGGTGAAGATTTCAGCGACGTGGAAGGGCTGGCTGAGGAAGCGCTGAAGCTTACGAGCGCGGAACACGGTGAGTTTGTCGTCGTCGGACAGTTCGTCCATACCAAGGATGGCGATGATGTCCTGAAGATCTTTGTAGCGCTGAAGCACGCGCTGGACACCACGGGCGACGCGGTAGTGCTCTTCACCGACGATGTCGGGAGCGAGGGCCTTCGACACGGAAGCGAGAGGGTCGACAGCTGGATAGATACCGAGCTCAGCAAGAGAACGCTCAAGCACCACGGTGGAATCAAGGTGGGCGAAGGTGTTGGCTGGAGCAGGGTCAGTCAAGTCATCCGCAGGCACGTAAACGGCCTGGAAGGAAGTGATGGAACCGGTCT
>CAYMHJ010000777.1:0-1645 GCA_964390165.1 uncultured Prosthecobacter sp.
TGATCGCGACCGAGCACGTAGAGCTTGTCCTTCACGATCTTCATGCCCAGCGGCTGATGCAGGCCCGTGGCGAAGCGTTTCCAGCGCAGTTTCTCCAGCTTCTCGTCGATGCCTTTCACCAGCCAGACCTCGCCCGTCATCGTGGCGATGGCGGCGGTGCCATCGCTAAAGAAATCATGCGCTGTGATGAAGAACAGCGTGCCATACGGATTCTCGAACGGGATCGTGATGCGATCCGTGGCGAAGGGGGCTTGCTTGCCGAGTTCGCCCTTGGTTTCGATCCATTGCGGCCATTGGGCGGGCCCGCCTTTGAGATATTCTGGTTTGCCAATGTGATACCTTTCGCCGCCATCTACTCCTACCGGGAAGATTGCCCAGCTATCAGTGCCTTTGACCTCGCAGTGAAAAATCACATCCTTCTCGTATCGATAAAAACCTGCATAGGTCATGCCCGAGGGAAAAGGTTCGGCACCAGAGTTCTTTAAGACGTTGCCGGCAATTTGTCCTCCACCCATGAAGCCGTGACGATTGTCATTCAGCTTCACAAATCCGCCGGTCCATACAAATGGAAAAGACAATGTATTAGGATCGAACACGGTGGCTTTCTCGCCAAATCTGACGCACACCGCTTTCGGGATCGTCAGCCCGGCCCCTTTGAAAACCGTGCTGAACACACTGCCGAGATCGCTCGCGGCAAAACGCCCATCCTTCCATGTTACTTGGTCGTTTTGATTGCCCCAGTGGCCTTGCTGGCCTCCGTCCATGCCGGGGAAGGCAGGGATCAAATCGGGCAAGGTTTGATTCATGAACTTCAAAGCCTGCTTGCCGTAGAAGTCGAAGGTGCGCTCGCGGTTCACGAACTCTTGCCAGTGCTGGTTGTCGTCCTTGTTGAGTGGCGGGAGTTCAGGTGTGAAGGGCGCGGGGTCGGGGGCTTTGACGACGGGCGCGGCGGTGCCGAGGTCGTCGAAGCTCCAAAGAGCGAGCGTGTTGTCCATGCGCAGGCGCGGCGAGTCGCCTTTGCGCGGTTTCATGACGCCGCGTGAGAGGCGGGCGTCGTCGATGAGGCCGTCGCAGCCGATGCTGCCCTCGACGAGGCGGCCGAAGGCGATGGACTCGACATTGGCGTGAATGACAAGGCCGTCTTTTTTGCCGGTGGGTTTTTCCAGCACCATTTTGCCGTCCACCCAGAGCGTCACGAACTCCGCGCTGACGCTGGCGACGAGGTTGTGCCACTGGCCGTCGCAGATGTTGACCTTCGAATCGTAATCGCCGCCGCGCCCGGGCATGTAGAGGGCCAGTGTGCCGCGCTTTGCGTGCGTGTAGAGCTCCCAATGCGTGTCGGCGGACTTGGGATTGCAGGCCACGAGGATGTTGAAGCGATCCTTGCTGTCGAGCTTCGCGCGGCACTCGATGGTGAAGGGCAGGGTGTGGTATTCGCCTTTGCCATCGACGAGCAGGCCGCCGGAGAGGGCTTTGCCGAATTCTTCATTCAGCGATGGGACTCCGCTTCCGGTCTTGAAACTTGAAACTTGAGACTGTGAAACTTGCTTCGGCTTCGCCTCACTCCAAGTGCGATACTTCGGCTTCTCACCCGGCTTCGCATCATCGAGCTGCGGCACGAGCCATTTCAAACCGTCGAGGTTGT
>CAYMHJ010000778.1:0-1644 GCA_964390165.1 uncultured Prosthecobacter sp.
CAATCCCAAAATCGAGGAATCGCTCCCTTGGCCGTGGAGTGACCGCCAGTACCGCATGGATTTCCGCATCCTGCTCAATGAGCAGTTCCGCAACCTCAACACCATCCACACTGAGCGCCAGCAGATTCTCCGCCGCGGCATCCAGCTCGGCGATGTCGTCATCACTCGTGATGACGCCAAGGGGCTGAATTTCCAGGTGCAGGTCAAAAACGGCACCGACGGCCACGGGGTCCCCACCGGCTTCGATGCCGAGCGCCTGATGGCGCTGCAAGTCACCGTCAAAGACGCCAAAGGCCGCATTTTGTACCAATCCGGTGACCGCGACCCCAACGGTGACATGCGCGACATCCACTCCACCTTCGTGCATCACAACGCCCCCAAAACGAGCCACTGGCTCAGCATGGCTTCCTGGAAAAATCAGCTTGGACGCCCAATCCTGCCCGAGGACCGTAACTGGAAGCTCGACGGTGACCTGCTCAACCTCCAATCCAAATTCATCGTCCGTAATCTGCGTGGCGGTGAGCGTGAGCAGGTGCTCGCCGTTAACCAGATCATCGACCCGCTGCCCTACATCCGGCCTGACACCCGTCCCGGAATTTTGTTTGGCCGCCCCGGCGGCGCGCGCAAGCAGGCCGAAGTCCTGCTCCCCAACGGCGAACGCTGGGGCAAGTATGAAGTGCCCGCCAGCGCCCTCACGGGCGACCGTCCTTACAAGGTGAACCTCAAGTTCATCTGCCAGATGGTCCCGGTGAACTTGATCAAAGAAATCGCCTTTGTAGGTTTCGACTACGACCTCTCTCCAATGGAGGTGGCCAAGCGTGTCGCCTTCGGCCACAAGGTCTCCACCTCCAACCGGGATGAAGACCGTCGCGGCGGTGCCCTGACCATCTGGGACAAAAACTTCGTCATCGACGGCACCCGCAAGCAGTGGAACTTCAAGCCCAGCGAAAAGGAAATCCTCGCCAAGGCCGAGCCGCCCTTTCCCTACGATCCTAAGTTTGAAGAAAAGCAGCTTTCCAGCGCTGGATCCATCATGATCGCCCCGCTGCCCGGCACAGAGCCCGCGCTGCCCATGCACGAAGTGCCCAAAGTGGCTCCGCTGCCGCTGGTTCCGCCAGTTCCTGAGGGAACTTCTCCTGAGCCACCTCCTCCTGCGTCAGACGCACCCGTGCCCAAGAACAACTAGCCTGCGATCTCAACGCCCTTCACTCCCATGAACGCATTTCGCGCCTACCTCCTGCTCTCCGCAGTCACCCTGGCCTGCCACCCGCTCCATGCCTTGGAAGACAATCTCCTGCTCAAGGACACGGTCGTGCCTTGGACCGAACTCGGCAAAGACTTCATGGACCGCCCGGCTCCCGTTACCGAGGTGATTGAGGATCTCGTGTTCAAATCCAACCGGGATCGCAAGAAAATCATCGCCGCCCGCAATCTGTCCGGCGAGGATCTCGAAGCGCCTGACCGCAAGACCCTCTTCGGTGCCAATCCCTTCCTCGGGCGTGGCCAGATTTCCCCCGGTTTCACCATCCCCACCGGGGCCGTGTGGCAGCCTGTCACCATCATTTACGGCGAAATGCGCACCGGCATCCAGTCCTTCAACAATGGCCTGGTGGATGTCAACGAGTGGGCCAATCGTCTCGACCT
>CAYMHJ010000779.1:0-1636 GCA_964390165.1 uncultured Prosthecobacter sp.
GCAGAGAGCGTAGAAGGCGCCCTTTTGGCGGTGGCGATCTGTCGTGTAGTCTAGCGGCATGATGCTGCGTGAAACACTGGTCTCTGCGCTTGCCTTTCCTGCCTGCGGCCAATAGCCCTAACCTCACGCCTGATCTCGGGCGCACGCTGGAGAATGCCGTACTGCTCACCCTGCGGCGCATGGGAACCGCGCCCACGTTTGCTGCGGCACCCCACGAATGGGAGTGTGATTTCGTCACCGCCAGCCAAGCGATTCAGTCCTGTGCGCGGTTGACTCCTGAGAATCGCCAGCGCGAGCTGCTCGTCATCACGCTCGACCAGGAAGATGCGCTGACGGAACAAGGCTTGAAGATTCGTGTGATTCCGGCTTGGAAGTGGTTGGATTGAAGAGACGGACTCAGTACTAGGGCCGACAAACCTTAGATGCTAAACATGGACGATGGCGACCAGCTACAGAAGCAAGATTTGATCAACAAGCGCATGAGCCCAGAAGCACACAACGAATGAATTTTACCATGCTATACTCTACCTTTTCTCTCTCGGCAGCCCTGCTGCTAGCCATCGCCTCTGCCGCCTGCGCGGACTCGTTTCCTGTCCGCATCGAGGTCGATGCTGCTCAGTCCATCGGGCCGCTGAAGCCGGTCTGGCGTTTCTTTGGCGCGGATGAACCCAACTACGCCTACATGCCGCATGGTCGCGAGTTGCTAGGGGAACTCGGCGAGCTGAAGAAGGACGAGGTTTTCTTCCGCACGCATAGTTTGCTCAGCACGGGCAAAGGCGAGCATGGACTGAAATGGGGCTCGACGAATGCCTACACGGAGAATGCGGCGGGAAAGCCGGTCTATGACTGGAGCATCGTGGACCGCATCTTTGACACGTATCGCGAGCAGGGCGTGAGGCCGTATGTGCAGATCGGCTTCATGCCGCAGGCGCTCTCGGTGAAGCCAGAGCCGTATCGGCATCGCTTCCCGGATGCGAGGTATGAGGAGCTGTTTGGCGGCTGGGCGTATCCGCCGAAAGACTTCGCGAAGTGGGAGGAACTCGTTTTCCAATGGGCGAAGCACTGCGCCGAACGCTACGGCCGCGACGAGGTGCTGCGCTGGTATTGGCAGACGTGGAATGAGCCCAACATCGACTACTGGCGCGGCACGCGGGAGGAGTTCTTCAAGCTGCACGACCACGCCATCCATGCCGTGCGTCGCGCCATTCCAGGAGCCAAGGTCGGCGGCCCAGATCTCGCCGGCGGCAAGGGCGGCGACTTTCTGGAGGCCTTTCTCAATCACTGCCTCAAGGGCCGAAACCGAGCCACTGGTGAAACCGGCACGCCGGTCGATTTCATCTCCTTCCATGCCAAAGGCAGCCCCCAGCAGATCGACGGCCATGTGCGCATGGGCATGGCCAATCAACTCCGTGAGATCGACGAGGCCTTCGCAGTGATCGCCAGCCATCCCGAGGTCAAAGACAAGCCCATCATCATCGGCGAGTCCGATCCCGATGGCTGCGCAGCCTGCAAGGGCGCGGATCGCGACTATCGCAACGGCACGATGTATTCCAGCTACACCGCCGCCATCTTCCCGCGCAAGCTCGACCTCGCCGCGAAGCACGGCGTGAACCTCGAAGGCGCGTTGACGTGGTCC
>CAYMHJ010000780.1:0-1629 GCA_964390165.1 uncultured Prosthecobacter sp.
TGCCGGAGAGGTCGAAGATACCGAGTTTGTTCGGTTCGAAGCTCATGACCGGTGCAGTCGTGGGGAAGCCGTCGTCATACCGTTCGAGGTATCTCGCGTCTTTGTTGGGCGCTTTGGCCTCGCGGCTTTCATCGCTGAAGTTGCCGCTGCCTTTAGGCGGCGGCCAGCGCTTGCCCCACGGGAATTCGTCGGGGTCGTGAGTGATGGTGGAGGGCATGGAGTCCTTCCGCCACTTTTCATGGGAGCCGACACCGGCGGCATAGCTCCATTCGCGATCCGTCGGCAAGCGGTAGTATTTGCCTTCCTTCTTGCTGAGCCATTCGCAGAACTGGTGAGCGCGATCCCAATTCGTATTCGTGACGGGATGATCGTCAGCGCGCTCGGCCACGGTGAAACCATCCACGGCGCGCGCTTGAAAGACGCCCCCGGCTCGCGGGTTTTCGGCGGCGTAGGCGGCCCAGTCCTTGCAGCGTGTCTCGTGGATGCACATGAGCACATCCGTGTCTTTGACTGCCACGAATTTCATGCCGAGCGTGTTGGCGTAGCCATCTTTATAGACCACTGCAGCGGTGGAATTCACTGCTGGTGCGGGCTCGGGAATCGACGCTGTTTTCACTGGCTGCATTCCAGGACTGCTTTTTGCCAGCGCGTCCCGATAGGCGCGGACGGTTTTCGCATTGGCGATTCGGTCAGCCTTGATGAAGTCCGTCTCCATCTGCGCGAGGCGCTTGTCCAGCGGCTCGGTGAGGGCTTTGAGATTGACATCGCGGGTGGTTACAAGTTTCGCATGCGCACCCCGATAGATGCTGCGGAGAGTCTTGATTGCCAGAAGCACCGCCGCGTCATCGGTCTCGGGCATCGGCTGCTTGTCTTCGATGAGCTTCTTCTCGGCCTCCAGAGCGAGGATGCCATCAAGGCGGCCCGCTTTCTTTTCATCCGCGATTGCGCGTGCGATGCCGCCGACGTAGCCGGTGTTCAGCTTGGTCACCTCGACATCGAAGGGTGCGGCCACGCGTTCGGCCTTGAGCTCGAGGAACTGTTCGTCGAGCGCGGAGAGTTCCGGCGGCATGAGGGGCTCCACCGGTGCGGCGGCGGGCATCGTGCCGGCTGAGGTGCCGAGCGGGCGGAGTTCCGCCTCTTCCACGATGATTTGGCCAGACGCGTGATTGAGCGCAATGAAGAGAGGCCGCTTGAGATCCGGAGGATTGCTGTGTCGGTCTTTTTGCCCCTCCTTCGAGGCGCGCCCCTCTGCTCTGAGGATCTCCCGGCCATCGATACACACAGCAATGCTGTTTTCGCGCACTTGAATGATCACCTCGCGAGCAACCCCGGGCTTGAACCATCGCTCAGTTCCTTGCTCGGCGTTTGGAGCCGGGGAAAAACCTGTGATCCTGACGCTGCCGCTGGCGGAATCATCAATATCCACGTAGCCGCCGCCATCGCCCTGCCGGTAGAAAAACTTCAGGGAGTAGCGCCCCTCCACTCGCTTGATGCGGTAGCGCAGGTCATAGTTTGCGGGGACGCTCTTCTCTGGGAGCACGATCGTCTCATGTTCGGCCTCGCTTTTCGCGCCGGCATTGAGCGGGCTTTTCAAGACACCACTCTCCATCCGCCATGTCTGGATCAGCG
>CAYMHJ010000781.1:0-1629 GCA_964390165.1 uncultured Prosthecobacter sp.
GCAAGACGTTGCTGACACGACAGATAGCCTTCGAGCCGTTGCCTGCATCCGTTTTCGCCTCGTTGTTGTCTGTAGCGCTCTTGATGCTCTCGAAACTCCTTGAAGCGTTCCCTCTGGTTCGGTAGATCGGCTATCGCAGTCGAGAGAGAGTAAGCTCCGAGAATCAAAAATAGGCTGTAACTCGCCAAGTTGCCTTGCACAACGGCCTTCGATATCTGCGATGGGTCACAAGCGGGGAGACGCTCCGCCAACGTGCGCCTCTCGATCCATACGGAGCCCATCCAGAACGGGACCAACATCACAATCCAAGCTGCAGCACTGCCCACGTTCATCCACTCTGTGGGCATCATCCCACCGAAAACCGCGGTCTGCATGGCTGTCGAAACAACTACTGGGTGTGCATCCAACTCGATCGCAGACAATCCCAGTGAAATCGGAATCAGCCCTGCAATCCAAAAAAGCCAGGCGAAAGGTATGCCCGCAATCGTGGACTTCCAGTTTGCGTTGAGTGCGTGCCGATATGATTCGGCATAGCCAAGGCGAAGAATACGCATCACAAACCAACCTTCGATAGCTGCGATAGCAAAAATGCCAATCAGCGTCGCGAAGCTGTGGGGCAGAAAAGATGGTAACGCGACGTTGGCGAGCATGGCTTATGGCGAACCGTCAAAAGTCACCTACCGCCGCCCGAGGGCGAGGGTGGACAGCAGGGAAAGGATGGTAGTCATGAGTGAAAATTCAACTCGCGGCGGGGCGGCGGTTAGGTGCGCTGCCTTGTTCGCCTTTGTTTTGTATTCAGTGTCGATTGCTCACGGCGAATACTACCCCGTCGTCTGGTGCGCCAACGTCACTGAGAAATTTGGGGTCGTAAAACCCTCCGACGGGTATCCCCGCTTCTTTGAAGCATTGTTGGATGAACGGACCATGCAAAGGCACCGCGCCTTTCTCTTTGGCGGCAATATAGACGCCGTCCAGAGCCAGTTGCAGCCAGAGCTTCTTGGAAAGAGTCACATCAAATCCAGCATCCGTGAAGATAGATGTGATCTGCTCCGCATACTTCTGGGCGTCCCCCTCGACACTCAGGAAAGTGACGACCACTTTTCCCTTGGGTCCGGCCTTCAAGGCTGCAACCAACGCCTGATGCTGCTTGTCATCGATGACTCGAGGCCGCTGCTTAATCTCCAACTCGTCCACCTGCTTCTTGGCAGCAGCAGCCTCGGCCTTGGCAATCCGCAATTCCTCGGCAGTCTCGATGCGCTGAACCTCAGCCTGGCGGGCCTTCTCCTCGGATTCGATGGCTCGAACCTTTGTGAGGTGAAATCCAGCGAAGATGCCAACGCCGGAAACGAGCCATCCCAATATGGCCAAGATGAAAGTCAGGTTGTAGGCACCCGCAGGCGTCTTGAGAAATTCGAGCATTGCATTATGGCGTTCTCTTCTTTGATTTGCGGACTAGGATTGGGATTCTGGTTGGGAAATTGGTGGGTGTGGAGGACAAGAGTTTTTGAGGCGAACGTTGTTTAGCCACAATAAATTGTGGACGAATCAGATTCGCCCACAGTTTTTTGTGGATTAACCGGGCCGGACTGAGGAAAAAGGTCGTTTCTCACGAGAAGAAGGGTTATTCAT
>CAYMHJ010000782.1:0-1623 GCA_964390165.1 uncultured Prosthecobacter sp.
TCGATCCCGCCAGCCAGCGGGAAAGCCCTCTGCCATGCGCAGGTCCACAAAGTCGCCGTAGAAGCCGTGGGTCGTGTGATAGGTATTGTCTTCGCCGAGTTCTGCATCCAGTGCCTCGCGTGTCGCCTTGTCGTCGGGCTCGATGAAAAAATCGGCATCGATCGTGACCGCGACGCCGATTTCATGCGGATCTGCGTTTGGAAATGAAGCGAACAGGGAAGATGAGCCAAACAGGAGGACTCGCCTGTCGGCTGCTGTCTTGCGCACGGCGGCGAGCAGGCTTTTTAGTGCCGAGAACTCCATGACAAGCGCGCCAACTCTTCCTTGGTCAAGATTCCTGGAAAAGGGGAGTAGCCCTTCCACATCATCGACTCCCATTCCTCGTCGCGGAGGATGAACAGCAGCTTTTCCATGCCTTCACGAGAAGTCTGGGCGTCGTGAATCATGCTGCGCCAGCCTTCCAGCCGCTTCACGGCGCTGTGTCCCTGGGAAAGCCAGCGCGCGATGTTGGCGAGGGGGATTTCCAGCAGCGTGGGGTCAGCCTCGATCTTGTCGGCCATCAGCCGGTAGCGCTCGGCGGAGACTTCGTCGCCAGTGCGCTCGCGCGGCGTGGATGCTGGAACCGTGCTTGTCATGGCGAGAATCTGCCACAAAGCCCCACGGACGCCAAGCGTGGATTTCGCCAGCACCACTGGCGGGGATGGTGCAAGCCTGGATAGCTGTCGAAACACAGATTTGCACCGCAGAGTCGGGAACGCCGCAGAGAAAGGCATTCTATGCCTCGCGTCATTAGCTTTGGTGAAATCCGATTGGCCCGCAAATTCAGAAAAACCACAGATGGCCAGAGCCAGAAAAGAAATTCGCGGGTTTCCTGAATCTGTGGGAAATCACAAATCCTGTGGTTGGGGAGTATAAACCAAGACTCCTGAATATCTTGAGGTTCAGGAAGACAGAATCATGAGGGGTGAAATCATTCAGGATCATGATTTTACCCGCCATGATTTTGTCTTCTGATGCCTTGGGAAAGTTACCCCTTGCCCCACAATCAAGCCGCCTTGAGTTCGGGTGCTCTGCGGTGCCAAATGAATCAAACCTGCGGACGCCGAACTTTTTTCACCGTCCTTGTAACTGAAAACGCCTTTTGCTTTAAAGTTCCGTGCAGACCTTCACCATCCCCCGCCCATGAGCCACAACCCTCCCCCACCGCCCGCAGACGATTTCCCCGCCGGTCAGACCGGTGACATGCGCGAGGTGCTGCTCTCTCCGCCGACGGGTGCCAAGCCTGCCACTGCTCCCGCAGGCCGTTGGGAGCCGCCCTCGGCGCAGGAACTTGCGGCGATGCTGCCGCAGTATGAGATCGAGTCCATGCTCGGCCGTGGTGGCATGGGCGCGGTTTACAAAGGCACCCAGATCGCGCTGGACCGCCCCGTCGCCATCAAGATCCTCTCCAACCAGCTCGAAGATGCGGATTCCAGCTTCGCCGAGCGCTTCAAGAACGAGGCCAAGGCCATGGCGAAGCTCAGCCATCCCGGCATCGTCGGCGTGTATGACTTTGGCGAGACCGCAGGCGGCCTGCTCTACATCGTCATGGAGTTCATCGAGGGCACGGACGTGGCCCGCATG
>CAYMHJ010000783.1:0-1622 GCA_964390165.1 uncultured Prosthecobacter sp.
ACTACAACTTCAAGGCCCCCGCCGATACCTGGGACGCGACCGACAAGGACGCCACCTGGGCTAACCGCAAGCCCGGGCAGCCCTTCCTCGCCGTCTATAATCTGGCCCAAACGCACCAAGGTCCCGCACAGCGCCAGAGCACTGCCGACCGCCAGCGCGAAGCATTGCCCAAGGACATCGTCGTCACGCCCGATCAGGTCACCGTGCCCGGCTACTTTTCCGACACGCCCGGGGTGCGCCAGCAACTCGCCAATGTTTACAACAACATCGCCTACACGGATCGCATCACGCGCGGCATGCTCAAGGCGCTCGATGATGCCGGTCTCACTGACGACACCATCGTCATCTTCTACGGCGATCACGGCGATGGCATCCCGCGCGTGAAATGCCATCTCTACCGCGAGAGCCTGCATGTTCCGCTGATCGTGAAGATCCCGGCGAAGTTCCGCACTGCCGACACGCCCGCCGCGGGAAGCGCTGTCGATGAACTCGTCTCGCTCATGGATCTCGGCCCCACGATGCTCAGCCTCGCCGGAATCAAAACGCCCGCAGGTTGGGACGGACGCGCCTTCCTTGGCACACACAAACAAGAAGCGCCGCGCTTTCTGTTCGGCCATCGTGATCGAGTCGATTTCGTCAGCAACAATCAACGCGCCGTCTTCGATCAACGCTGGCATTACATCCGCGATCTGCGTCCCGACTTGATGCCGCGTGGCCCCAGTCACAGCTTCGAGATCTCCGCGATCCTGCGGGACTCCCAGCGCCTTCACCAACAGGACAAGTTCACCGGTCCACAAGCCTCGTGGCTTGAGAAAACAGGCATCACCGAAGAACTCTTCGACACACAAGCCGATCCACTGTGCCTGCACAATCTCGCCAGCGATCCCGCGCAGGCCAACCGCCTCGCCACCATGCGCGGTGAATTGCGTGACTGGCAGATGCGAGTGAAAGACCTCGCCTTCCTGCCGGAGTCGATGCAAGCCCGGCTTGCCCACGAACACGGCACTGCCGCCGCCATTCCCGCCGCGTTGCTGACCCATCTGCCCGATCTCGCCGATGCCCCGCTTCAGGGGAATGCCGCGCTACCAAAACTCACCGCCGCCCTCGAATCCCCGAACGCCGCCGAACGCTTCTGGGCCGTGATCGGCCTGGGAACGCTCAACGCCACCGACAGCCTCCCCGCTTTGCAACAACACCTCAACGATTCCGACCTCACCGTCGCCACCGCCGCCGCGTGGAGCCTGCATCGAATCGGTCACACCGATGCCGCCAGTCTCGACACCCTGCGCCGTGGTCTTCGCAGCCGCAATCCCTTCATCCTTCTCGAAACGTTGCAGTTCGCCCACCACATCGGACCCGCCGCCGCCCCGCTGAAACCCGAGCTTCAGCGCCTCAAAAAAACCAAGAGCCCACCTCTCTACGCCCGGCAAATCGGCTACGCCGCCGAGTTCGCCTTGAAAGCCATTCAAACACCATGACACCCATCACCCGCAACGATCGTGACACAGACACTCCTGTCTGTGCTCAGCATCTCGGAACAGACAAGAGTGTCTGTGTCACTTCCCGCCGCCAAGTCTTTGCCTCCGTCGGACTCGCCATGCTGGGCAGTTCGCTCGCGGCGG
>CAYMHJ010000784.1:0-1618 GCA_964390165.1 uncultured Prosthecobacter sp.
AGAAGCGCCCCCAGCTGTAGTTCGCCCAGATGCCGCCGAGCACGGTGCCGACGAGGGAGAGCAGAAGCCCGACGGCGATGAAACCGTAGGCGAGTTTGGTCAGGAAGCGGGCGTTTTCGTCGCCGGTTTGGATCAAGCCGAAAAGCCGCTGGATGAAGTAAATCATGGAAACCAGCGCGGCAACCATGCAGGCGGCGTAGCCGAGATTGATGAGCGGGACGTGAGTGGAGAGCCAGAAGTTCGTGATGAGCACGGCCTGGAGCTGCTGGAGGTTGTCAGTGGCCTCGGCGGTGTCGAACTGGATGGAGAGGAACATGCAGGCGGCGCCTGACACGGCGGCGATGAGCAGGCCGAGACCGCGTTTGGTCATCCATTCGGCGATGATTCCGAAGAGGGCGCAGGAGGCACCGATGAAAAGGATGGTCTCATAGAGTGTGGTGATCGGCGGTCGCTGCATGATGAGGCACCGAACCACCAAACCGGTGACGGCGAGACAGGTCGCATAGAGGAGCACCAGCCAGGCGAGGATTTTGCAGATCTTCTCAAAGCGCGAACCTGGGGATATCCAGGTGAGGCCGACGAGGATGAGGCCGACGAGGAAGGCCCACTGGGCCTTGAAGAAGTAGTCGGCCTTGATGAGATGCTGCTCCAGGCCGACCTGTTGCGCTTCGCCACGGTCTTTCGCGATGGTTTGAATCTGGGTGAGCAAGGTTTGGGAGGCGGCTTTAAACTTGGCCGCATCAGGAAGGGCCAGGAAGACGTCTTCATAAAGGGCCATCCACTGGAGGTGTTCCGCATCTGGAGTCATGCTGCCATTCATGGATTCAAAAATGACCTCACCTGGACCAGCCCAGACCTCCTTGCCTTTGTCTGCGAGGGGGAAGATTCGCAATTGAGTTTCGGCATTGCCGGACATCATCGCGCCCAGGGCGGTTTTAAAGAACTCGCGGAACCAGGGGAGCTGCATCGGGGCGCCACTGGTTTTCAATACTTCAAGGACGGTGGGCAGGCTTTTGGACAGGCGCACCGGCTTCGCCACACCAGCGGGAAGCTCCACTTCACCGGAGCCAAAGGGCGCGCGGATGAAGTCGAAGTGGCCCATCATCATCTCATAGTCCAGAAAGCTGGCGGCGAGCTGCACGATCATGCGCTGTTCAGGACTCTGCTGCTTCGTCGGCAGTTCGCGGTATTCGCTCATTTTCTTCATGAGCGTTTCGCGTGCGGGCTCGATCTCGGCGTAGGTGTACTGGTCACGCTTGGCTTTCGTGGGCAGGCCGAGTTCGGCGATGGCGGAGGAGTTATCGACTTTGAAAAGCGGCACAATCTTGCCGATGTCAGGCCGGAACCAACTCATGAGCAGCCACTGAGTGCCAGAGAGCTTTACAGGCTTGTCTCCAACCTTCACAATGGGCTTTTGCGTGGCAGGATCAGTGAGGGGCTTGCCATCCATCTCTCCGGTGTCGGTTAGCCAGATGCTTTGACGGGCACGGAAGCTGAGCAGACGCGTGTTGGCCGCCTTTTCCAGCGGCTTTATACGTCCGCCTTCCTGCACGGGGATTGATTCATAGATCTTCGTAACTTCCGGATCACGGAAGAGCTCCAGGGGAGGCAGATCGGC
>CAYMHJ010000785.1:0-1617 GCA_964390165.1 uncultured Prosthecobacter sp.
CGCCGTAACCTGAGTTCAGCGGCGGCGGCGGCGCGTATGCGACTCGTCCACAGGATGTTCACCGACGGCAAAGCGCCGCTGTTGGGCATGAATCCAGACAAAAAGCCGCCGGAGATGAGCATGTATCTCTCCGTCCTATTGAACACGGGCATACATCAGGAGCACGATGGAGTTTGGCGTATCGGTGAGCCGCATGGCAACCGCGACAAGAGGTGCAATGTCCTGCCCACGCTCAGAAGGATTCGCGCCATGGTGAAGGCCCGGCCGGACGCCCGCGTAAGGATTTCTGATCTGTTCGCCGAGCTGCGGCGTCCCCCACTCGGCGTGCGCGACGGCATGATTCCGCTCCTGCTCACCGTGTTCGCCATCGCGCATGAACAAGACGTGGCCTTCTACAAGGATGGCACCTTTCTGCGCGAGATGACCGGCGAGCACATGCTAGTGCTGACCAAGCAGCCGGAGCGGTTCGAGATTCAATACTGCAAAATTGAGGGTGTTCGTGCCGAACTGTTCGAGAAGCTTCTTTGTGTGTTGGAGGTCAAGCCAGGGGGCGAGCGACGCGCGGAATTGCTGGATGTGGTGAAGCCGCTCTGCGTTTTTGTAGCCCAGCTTCCGGCATACGTCCACAACACCAAGAGGCTATCATCTACGGCACTGGCCGTGCGCGACGCCATCCTCGCGGCGCGTGAACCCTCCAAGCTCTTGTTCAACGACCTGCCAAAAGCGTGCGGGTTTGAGCCGTTCCCAGCCAACGTGGCCGCGAGCCAGGAAACGCAGGCGTTCATCCGTGGCTTGAAGGCCGCGCTCGACGAGCTGCGGGCCGCGTTCCCAGAATTGCAGGATCGCCTGCGAAAACTGCTGCGCGAGGCGTTCGATATGCCCGGATCTTTCCAGCAGTTCCGGTCGGCGCTGGCGCGTCGCGCCGAACAGGTGGTGCTAGGCATCAACGACCCGAAGCTCCGCGCCTTCTGCCTCCGGTTGATGGATGACAACTTGCCGGAGTCGGAGTGGCTAGAGTCCCTCGGCAGCTTTTTGGCGCTCAAGCCACCCGCGAAGTGGCACGACGCGGAAGACGATTTGTTTGTTCAAGAGCTCGCTCCGTTGGCCTCACGCTTCCACCGTGTCGAAAGCATCGTGTTCGTGGATGGGAAGCCCTCGAACACCGGTATCGGCATCCGGCTCGCCATCACTCAGGCCAACGGCACCGAACACGAGCAGGTCATTCACGTTGCGGCGGACGAAGAGAATCGGCTTCGGGAGCTGCAAGCTGATTTTGAAGCCCTTCTGAACAAGGACAAGCGCCTCGGTCTGGCAGCGGCGTCACGGGCCATTTGGTCGAATTTGGACAAAATCCAGGGGTCAAAACCATGAGCAAACCTACACGGCACATCCTCTGCATGTCGGGCGGCAAGGACAGCACTGCTCTCGCGCTTTACATGCGCGACCGGGTGAAGGACATGGAATACGTCTTCTGCGACACCGACAAGGAGCTGACCGAAACGTATGAATACCTGAACCGGGTCGAGGCGTTCTTGGGCAAGAAGATTGTCCGGCTTAACGCGAAGGCCGGGTTCGATCACTGGCTCGACGTATTCGGCGGTTACCTGCCGTCGCCGC
>CAYMHJ010000786.1:0-1616 GCA_964390165.1 uncultured Prosthecobacter sp.
TGAACACCGACAACTGTCGAACCGATCGCTCTGGTGCCGACATCATCTGGGAGGGCGACTCGCATGCCCGTGTCCAGGAGCAAAGTGCGAGCATAGACAACAGTCGCGGCAGCCTCCCTCAGGGCCGCGTCAGCGCCATATTCTACTCTATCGGGTTTCACGCGGATGGGCGACCTCGCGGTTGGTTGCGCTTTCTCCTTCTTAAAGACAAGACGAGGGGCACGCCCCGGCTCCTTACCCGGAGAGTACTTCTGGCAAATTCAGACAGTATCCGACCGCTCTTCGCAAATTGGTACCAATACTACGAAGACGCCCCACAGAACGCTGCAATGGGCAACTATTCGCGGTTGATCGACAGCTGCCAGCCGTCCTTGGCCACTGCCCAAACCCTCCACATCGTGGGAACCCAACATGTGGCGTTTGTCATGGACGCCATTCAGTCAGCGCTATCGGGAACGCGACTGAGGGTGACGACGAGCACACAGATGCCCCAGACGTTCACCCATGACCTGTATCTCGTTGTAACGCCGCACAGGTTTAACCGCTTGCCACCGGCCGAACGCTTGATCCAAATGCAGATGGAGCAAGTGCGCGCATCGGCTTGGGTCACGTCGAGCTATATCAATAAGTTGCGCGATAGCATCGCAATCTTTGATTATGCGATCGACAATGTGTCGGGCTTGGTGGACCGCGGAGTTCCCTGGAAGCAGATATACTTTGTTCCGATCCGACCTGTGAAGCTGACGAGGCGCACGGAAACTCGGGATATAGATGTTCTGTTCTATGGCGACATTAGCTCTCCAAGACGCCAACGTTTCCTGACTGCGCTGAAGGAAAAATTTGACGTCACGATTGTTTCCAACATTTTCGGCGGCGAACTGGCAACACTGATCGAACGCTCAAAGGTCGTATGCAACATTCATTTTTTTGAAGATGCGATCTTGGAAACGACCCGGATCTCCGAGTCTCTCAGCCTAGGGGCTCGCGTGGTTTCGGAAGAAGGTTTTGATCAAGCCAACCACGGCGACTTCGAAAAGCTTGTTGACTTTGTGCCAGCCAACGACATCCCCCAGTTTCTCCAGGCGGTTGAACGAAACCTGCGCGATTGGCGAGGGCCTCGATCTCCGCCAGATGATGAGGGCATCTCTGGACTGCGCTACCACGTGCTTCGTGCACTCAACAGTGTTGGCGTGCTGAGTTTCGAAGAGTTGCGCCACGCGACGCAGGCCTTAGAATTGCCGTCCGAACGATTGGTCCTGGCGCTGCCAGAGCATTCTCGGCGATATGCGCACGCTCGAAGTCAGTGCCTTCCTGGAGCCGTCCTCATTCATGGACTGCGCCATCCCAAAGGATGGAAAGGCTGCGCCAACAGCTACCGCCTTATCGCGTCTCTGGCCAAGTTCAAACCATATGAAAAGCTACTGATTTACGAGGACGACGCCCTCTTTGATGCGGATGTCCTCTCGCGCCTTTCGGCTGTTGAGCGGTATTTAGACGAATACGCCGGTCAGTGGGATATCTACTCTGGCCTCATCAGTGATCTCTCAAGAGATGCCACAATAGTCGCTATTACCGACGTTTACGGTGAACGGTTTTTTCATCTCAACAGCATCAGC
>CAYMHJ010000787.1:0-1615 GCA_964390165.1 uncultured Prosthecobacter sp.
ACTGCCATGTCAAAAAACTTGTGGGGAGAGCTTCCTGTGATGGATGACACTGTCACCCCACTCATGATCATGCGTGAACAGGCCAATATTCTGCGTCATGCCACGAAGAGTGTCCTTCATGCATCCATCTCAACGACTCCGCTCGCGCTGGGCAGAATGCGACACAGTTTTTATTTAGTGGCTCCTTTGCTAAATGATTACAGGCACCTCTTATTCCAGGTTGAACATGGAATTGAGCCGTATCCAGCCACCGTCAGCTTTCTGGCAAACGGCACCAAGAGGAGACCATCTGTTAAGAGCCAAACCGCTTTTGAGAATCTGCTTGGGCTTATTCTCAAACACTCAGATACGCAAAAAGCAGTGGCCTCATTGATGGCCAATTCGAGAGCTGTGGGTCATGCTGGTTAAGTCCCATGGGCCAGTGGCCCTGCCTCATCCAGCCCTGGGTTGCGCGAAGAGCTAAACTGGTTGGATACCCCCATGAATTTTTTGGCAACGCCCGCCGAGCTCATCGGCCAATTGGCCCAGAATGCTCTGGGGCGTGCAGTGTGCTTTTTGATCGCTTGCAGCGTCGGGCGCGGGTTCGGCTGCGTCTTGGCTCATGGCTGGAATGTTCTGATCGGGATGAGAAAGCTGTTCGTGGCGTCCTTCTTCGCTGAACTCGGCGGTGCCATGCTCATCGTGCCGATGCAGATGATCCCACAAACTTGGGAACTCTGTGCTTATGCGCTGTGTGTGCCCTTGATCTTCTCCTTCATGCGATTTGAGCTGGCCCTGAGATGGCTGCTGGTTCCCTTTTTTATCATGGGCACAGCTTGCTTTGCCAGCCACTTCCTGACTCCTTAACGAAATCGCGTTGCGGTTAGGCGGCACACTTGGGCTACATGATGGAAGCCCGAAGATGAAGGCTCCGCCGTTTGTTGATTTTCAACGGTCTGGAGTGGCTCAAACAGTGTCGAAAGAAGCTGATTTATCCGCCAACTTACTCCGATATCGACTGATTTTCGGTCGATTATCCGTCCACTTTGTCCGACGTTGACTGATTTTTCGGTCAATTGTCCGCCAAACTTGTTCGGCATCGACTGAATTTCAGTCGAATTTCCGCCAACTTTATCCGACATCGGCATGTCGGATGTCAATTATCCGACCTTTTGGGTCATCATTAAGGTCAAAACGGTCGATCATCCGCCAAATAGGTCCGACTTTTGGCTTGTTTGGTTCGAGGGTTTCGGGTGAAATGTCGGGCATGAGCACTCCGACATCATCGACTGGGTCTGCGACGGGAACTTCGACGGTTGCCACGTCATCAGCGGTGCAGACGATCTCTCCGCCGTCGAATGCGCCGAGGTTTTTTGCGGCGCTGGGGAACCCGCTGCGGTGGGAGATGCTGAAGCTGATGGTACAGCACGGGCCGCTGTGCGCCTCTCAACTGGCGACGATGCTGAAGCGGGACTTCGACGGGGTGAGCAAGCACCTGCGGGTGATGCGGACAGCGGGCGTGGTGCGGGCGACTCCTGGGGAGGATCGGCGGCTGCTGTTCTTTGCCATCCCGGCGGTGAAGAGCCTGTCAGAAAGTTTGTGTGGAGGGTCAAAACCGAGGACAGGAAGACATGAG
>CAYMHJ010000788.1:0-1610 GCA_964390165.1 uncultured Prosthecobacter sp.
CATGAGCCTCCTCACCGTCCAAAATCTCCAGCAGCACTTCCCCGTTCGTGGCGGAGTGCTCCGGCGCTCTGTGGCTTCGTGCAAAGCGGTCGATGGGGTGAGCTTCTCCCTCGGTGAAGGCGAGACACTGGGCCTCGTGGGCGAATCTGGCTGTGGCAAGACCACCCTTGGCAAAGCCATCGTGCGCCTGCTCAAGCCGACCAGCGGCAGCATCCAGTTCGATGGCCAGGACATCACCCATTCCAGCATCCGCACGCTGCGGCCCATGCGTCGGCATGTGCAGATGATCTTCCAAGATCCCGCCGAGTCCCTGAATCCTCGCCACACGGTGAGGGACATCTTGGAGGAGCCCTTCATCGTGCAAAAGATCGGCACCAAGGAAGAGCGACGGAAGTGGGTGCTCGACTTGCTCGACAAGGTGGGCCTGCCCGCGACTGCGACAGATCGCTTCCCCTTCGAGTTCAGTGGCGGTCAGCGTCAGCGCATCGGCATTGCGCGGGCCATCGCCTTGAAGCCCAAGCTCATCGTCTGTGACGAGCCAGTCTCCGCCCTCGATGTCTCCGTGCAAAGCCAGGTGCTGAATCTCCTGCTCGATCTCCAGCGCGAGATGGGCCTGAGCTACCTCTTCATCGCCCATGGCCTCAGTGTCGTGAAGCACATGAGCGACCGCGTCGCTGTGATGTATCTCGGGAAGATCGTCGAGCTCGCCCCGGCGGAGGCGCTTTATTACCACCCCCGTCATGCCTACACCAAGGCGCTGCTCGATGCCATCCCCGTGCCTGATCCGGCGAAGCGCCGCAAACGCCAGCTCCTGCAGGGCGATGTCCCATCGCCGATCAATCCACCTGCTGGCTGCGCCTTCGGGCATCGCATGAGGCATCCGCAGTGGGGGCAGAGCGTGGGCATGGATCTCACGCTGAAGGAAGTCTCCCCCGGCCACTGGCTGCAGCCCTGCCCGTGCTGCACCTGAGGGACCGATTTTGTGTCTGCATTTGCGCCAGATGGAGGGCTCCGTGTTCGTACACATCGGCCCATGAAACTCACCCTTTCCCTCCTCCTGCTCACGAGCCTGGCCTTTGCAGCAGACGCCCCAACGAAAAAGAAGGCGGAAGCGCCGGCCAAAAAGGCTGCTGCGGCCGCCAAGAGGGTCTATCCAAAGAATCCGACCCCCACCGCAGCCGATGTGAAGTATGGACCGCATGAGCGGAATGTCTTCGACTTCTGGCAGGCGAAGTCGGACAAACCAACTCCGCTACTCTTCTACATCCATGGCGGCGGATGGATGGGCGGTGACAAGAAGGGCATCGCCGTCGAGCCGTTCCTGGCCGCAGGCATCTCCGTCGTCTCCATCAACTACCGCTACATCTCCCAGGCCCAGGAAGTGGTGCCGCCGGTGAAGGCCCCGCTGCATGATGCCGCGCTCGCCTTGCAGACCGTGCGCAGCCGAGCGGCGGAGTGGAACATCGACAAGACACGCATCGGCGCCAGCGGTGGTTCCGCCGGGGCATGCAGCAGCCTCTGGCTGGCCTTCCATCCTGACATGGCCGATCCGAAGAGTGAAAACCCCATCGCCCGCGAGTCCACCCGCCTCTACTGCGCCGCCGTGAATG
>CAYMHJ010000789.1:0-1603 GCA_964390165.1 uncultured Prosthecobacter sp.
ATTTTGTGAGTCAGCGTCGCTTTGCGCTTCAGGAGCAGCAGCAACTGGCTGACATCGACTGGGCGCTGAATTTAGCCGTCAAGAAGCCCGCATGAATCTGGTGGTGTCAGACACCGGGCCGCTCCTGCATTTGTTTCAGGCCGGGGCGGCGGAGTTGCTGGCGCATTGGGGCACGATTCATGTGACTCCGCAGGTCTGGCTGGAACTTCATCGGCATGCGCCGGGTTTTTCGACGAAAGGTGTGCCAACGTGGTTTCGGAGGTGCCAGCTATCATCCGCAGCCTCCCAACAAGCGGCGCAGTGGGTGCAGGCTCGCGTTCTCGATGCCGGTGAGGCGGAAGCGCTGGCGTATGCGCGGGAGATTCAGGCTGACATCTTCCTCACGGACGACACCGCCGCCCGCACGCTCAGCGAATCGCTGGGCATTCAGGCGCGAGGCTCGCTCGGGGTCATTTTGTTTGCCGCAGCCTCCGGTCACCTCGACCAAAAGGCTGCCGAAAAGGTGCTGAATGAATTGGAGGGCCGCTCGACGCTCTGGATGTCAGGCAAGGTTCGGCGAATGGCCCGCGAGGCGTTGGGGAAGTTGTTTGGAGCGCGTTCGTAACGAATGACCTTCGAGGCTGGCAGGCTGTATCCCGAGCCGAAGGCTCGAAAGAGATTAGCCTGGGGTGAAGCGAAGCGAACCCCAGGAATGACGGATGCCTTTACACGTTGCGTGGCGACCCGGAGGGTCGCGAGAAAAGAGCGATTGGGTTTGCGGAAACGAGTAGCGGCTCGTTCGCTTCTCGCGCCCTTCCAGGGCGCGAGGCGGGAAGGTGGTGGGAGATGCGGGTGTCCGGTGGTTGCACCACCGGCTAATTTCTTTCGAGCCTCCGGCTCGGAGGAAGTTAGCTTGGTGCCTCGCCGCCTACTTCGATGAATTCAGCCCCAATGGTTTGGAAAACACCCAACAATTCATTCAGCGCATCGAGACCCGCGCTTCCCATGTCGATGACAATGTGCCATCTGCCGTCTTGTTCCGATGGCATGCTCGCCTGATGAATCACTCCGGCAAATTCTGCGCCGGGCAACCCCATGACCTCGGAGACATCCAACCACTTGGTGACCCATGCTTCGTAGGGCTCCCATGAACTGATCCTGCCTGTCAGACAAACTTCGAGGTCGTCCCATCGAAACGGCAGAAGGCACAGCTTAGCACCCTGAGACAAAATGGTTTCATGGGCGGCAAACTGGATAATCTCATCCTTCACCACTCGGCTGATCTTTGGATCGCTTGCTGGTCCGCTGATGATGTCCGGTCTCGTCAGGCGAAACAGCCGTGGAGTCTCCGGGCTGTTAACTTCCACAAGAACCTCTGCGGCAGCCTCTGGTGAGGTTTTTCGCAGCTCAGTAAGGCATGATTCCAATGCACGGACATAATCGTCCCTCTCCTTTCGGAAGAGTTCACTCACAGTCATTCGCGCAGTGGAGATGCGGTTTCGCTTTAACTCACCATCGGCAGCAACTTCCCGAGCAACTCGCTGATCTTCACGCGTTCTTGCTCGCCGGTGTCGCGGTGGCGGAGGGTGACGGTGTCTTGGAGTTCGGGGCCTTTTTCGCCGCA
>CAYMHJ010000790.1:0-1602 GCA_964390165.1 uncultured Prosthecobacter sp.
GGCGGAAGAACCCTTCGCGGGAGCTTGCGGTGAAGGTGCGGCAGTTTTTGGAAAAGAATTTCCCGCTGAACTCACCGCTGCTGAAACCGTTTGTGTCAGACAGGCCCGACTCGTCAGACAAGTCTGACATCAAGGCCAAAGCGCCCTCCATTATCGAAGTAAAAATCCCCGCTGCACTCGCCAACGGCACCGAGTTCGTCGTCACCGGCAAACTGGTTTCCAAAACGAGCGGCAGCGTGCAAATGCAGGTTCTCACCGAAAAGCCGAAGGCCTCCACAAGCCTCGTCGCAGGCAATTCCGAGTCCGCGCAGAAAAGCGGTCAGTGGAGTGATAACAATCTCGTCACCCGGCACAGCGCCCCGATCCTCGTGAATGAAGGCAGCGAAGCCCGCAAGTGCTTCGAGGCCTCGTTCGACGATTTCCGCGCCCTTTTTCCAATCGCGTTGTGTTACTCACGCATCGTGCCGGTGGACGAGGTGGTCACGCTCACGCTGTTTTATCGTGAGGACGAGGCTTTGAGGCGCTTGATGCTCACCGGCGCCGAATCGCGTGAGTTGGATCGCCTGTGGGACAAACTCCTCTTCGTCAGCGAAGCTCCGCTGAAGCAGGTGGATGCCTTTGAGCAACTCTGGCAGTTCGCCACGCAGGACGCGAAGCCCAGTGCCTTTGAGCCGATGCGCGAGCCGATCCTGAAAGCCGCAGCTACTTTCAAAGCGCAGCAAAAGGTCGCGGATGCTGTGCAGCGTCAGGCTGTGATCGAATTCGCCGCGAAGGCATGGCGACGTCAGCTTACTGAGATGGAAATCACCGCGTTGAAAGCCTTCCCGCCGCGCTTGATGCTCGTACGCGTGCTCACCTCGCCCGCCTTTTTGTATCGCGGTGAGAAAGCACCGGCCAAAACCGGCCCCGTGAGCCCGCATGAACTTGCCACCCGCCTCAGCTACTTCCTTTGGTCTTCGCTGCCGGATGACGAACTACGTTCAGCCAATCTCCAAGACACCACCACACTCGCCGCGCAGGCCCAGCGCATGCTCCAGAGCGACAAAGTGCGCCGCCTCGCCACCGAGTTCGGCTGCCAGTGGCTACATGTGAGGGATCTCGCCACGCTTGATGAAAAGAGCGAGCGCCATTTCCCCACCTTCCTAGACCTCCGCGACGACATGCAGGAGGAAGTCACCCGCTTCTTCATCGACCTCATTCAAAACAATCGCAACGTGCTCAGTCTGCTCGATGCGGATCACACCTTCGTGAATGCAGAACTCGCGAAGCACTATGGCTTTGATTCGAAAGGCGAATGGCAACGCATCAACGGTCTCCACGCTCAAGGCCGTGGCGGCATCCTCGGTTTCGCCGCCACGCTCGCCAAACAAGCTGGAGCCTCCCGCAACAGCGCCATCCTGCGCGGCACCTGGCTCACGGAGGTTGTTCTCGGCGAGAAGTTGCCCATCCCACCCAAAGGCGTGCCCGTCTTGCCCGAAGAAGCTCCCGCTAATCTCACTGAGCGGCAGCTCATCGAACGCCACAGCCGCGACGAGAACTGCATGGGCTGCCACAAGCGCATCGACCCCTTCGGCTTCGCCCTCGAAGGTTTCGACGCCATCG
>CAYMHJ010000791.1:0-1590 GCA_964390165.1 uncultured Prosthecobacter sp.
CTCGGTGATGCCTGCGACGGTTTTCACCGCATCGGTCATCGCCGTGGCGCACTTGCCGCAGCAGAGATGCACTCCGGAGACAGTGGCTTCAGTAAGCTTCTTCGCAGGAGCACTGCTCGCCGTGGCGGTGCTCTTTTCTTCAGAGTCGCTGGTGCCGTAGTAACCAGCGGCCATGATGGCTTCGACGGCTTTCTTGGCATTGGCCTTGGACTTCGCGGTGACGGTGACGGTCTTGCCTTCGGCGGTGACGGTCACGTCTTTGACACTGGAGGCAGCCTTGGTGATGCCGTTGGTGCAGCCTTTGCAGCAATTATGCACGCCACTGAGAGTGACGGTGGTTTCAGCGCTGGCGAGACCGGCGGCGAAGACGAGGGAAGCGAGGAGAAGGGTGAATTTCATGGGCACATGAAGACGTGCGAAAATGGGCACTTCTTCACACGATCTTGATTTTCAGCCCTCCCTGTTGCTACTGACATCTATGCCTCAACCGCCCCGGAAGTTTAATGATCACCCCTTCGCCTATCACCAGGAGCTGGAGGTGCGTATCGAAAACCTGACCAATGAGGGTAAGGGGGTGGCCCGTGTGGACGGCTGGGTGGTCTTTGTGCCCTTTGCATTGCCTGGGGAACTTGTGACGTGCCGCATCTTCCGAAATCACAAGAACTACAGTGACTCGGATCTGGTGGGCGTCATCGAAGCCTCGCCTGATCGTGTGGAGCCCGTGTGCGAGATCTTCGGAAGCTGCGGCGGCTGCCAGTATCAGCATCTGGAGTATGGAAAGCAGGTAGAGTGGAAGCGCCGTCAGGTCGAGGAACTTCTGCATCACATGGCCAAGATCGACCACCCCGTGCTGCCGGTGATCACCTCGCCCCAGCGTTACGGCTACCGCTCCAAAATCACACCGCACTTCCATCGGCCCAAAGAAGGTGAGCTGGCCGAGATCGGATTTCTTCGAGTCGGCACGCGAAGCTCGATGGTGGATGTAAAGCAGTGCCCCATCGCCATGCCGCCGCTGAATGAAGCCTTGATCATGGCTCGCGAAGCCGCCCGCGCGGGGAGTTTCAAAAATGGAGCTACACTCCTTCTTCGTGCTGCGGACAACGGCGTGCTCACGCGTCCGGACGCCATCGCTGTGGAGCATGTCGGGCCGATGAAGTTCGAGTTTCAGGCCGGGGACTTCTTTCAAAACAACCCATTCATCCTGCCCGAGTTCGTCGGTTATGCCGTGCGCGAAGCCAGGGCCAGCGGTGCGAAGTATCTCGTGGATGCCTACTGCGGCAGCGGCCTCTTCGGCATCTGTGCAGCGCCGGAGTTTGAGGAAGTGCTCGGCGTGGAGATCTCCGAAACCGCCGTGCAAAAAGCAGCCCACAATGCCGAGATCAACGGCCTGACGAACTGCCGCTTTATCGCCGCCGATGCTACTGCCATCTTCACCCAGGTGCCCCATGCTGGCAGCGACACCGTGGTGATCATCGATCCCCCGCGTGCTGGATGCAGCGTGGAGTTCCTCCAGCAGCTTTTCGCCTTTGGGCCCAGGCTCGTCGTTTATGTCTCCTGCAATCCCGCCACTCAGATGCGCGACCTCGTGCA
>CAYMHJ010000792.1:0-1573 GCA_964390165.1 uncultured Prosthecobacter sp.
TTGATGGTGTATTCCTGCGAGGCGTTCTCTTCACCATCAGTGAAGATGGCGAGGATGACTTTGCCGGGCTTGTCATCCTCAGGCAGAGCGCTGATGCGACGGTCGGTTTCCTTGATGGTGCGGCCAATGGCATCGAGCAAAGCGGTGCTGCCGCGTGGCGTGTAGGTGGCAGCAGTGAGCTGGGGCACGTCCTGGATGGGCTTGGCAGAGACATGGACTTCGTAGGCGTCATCAAACTGGATGAGCGTGAGGCGTGCGTCGCCAGGGACATCGACTTGAGACTTGATGAATTCATTGAAGGCTGCGACGGCGGGTTCTTGCATGGGCTGCATGGAGCCCGAGCGGTCAAGGATGTAGGCGATTTCGGTGAGGTGTGGATTCATGATCACCCCGAATTTCTCACAGGGGGTGGGACATTCGCAGGGTGACAGGCAAACTTTATGGATTAATCTTCATTAAGATGTCCAAAGAAACCGCCGCACGACGATCACAGCTCAAGACTGTCCAATCCACATCGTCAGTCCGTTCAGGAGCCAGCCGCCCGGCCATGTGGCGTGTGCTGGAGATTCACAAGATCATCCGCACTGGCAAACATCCAAACTGCTCGACGCTAGCAGCGGAGATCGAGGTGACGCCGAAGACGATCCAGCGGGACATCAGCTTCATGCGCGACCAACTCGGGCTACCGCTGGAATACCATTCGATCAAACACGGCTACTTTTACACGCAGGAGGTGCATGAGTTCCCCATCCTGCATCTCTCGCGCAATGACCTGGTGGCCCTGTTTCTGGCACGTCATGCTTTGGAACCGCTGCGTGGCACAAAGCTTGAGCGCATGCTGAGCGAGAGCTTCAGCAAGATCGCTGAAGCATGCCCCGGCGAGATTTCCATTGAGTGGCATGAGCTGGATGAGGCGTTCTCAGTGAAGACCTCGGGCGTGCTGGCGGCCGATGTGACGCTGTTTGGCGACCTGCTGGATGCGGTGCGGGCCTGTCGCGAAGTGAGCTTTGATTACCACAAGCTCACCGGCAGCAAACCGGAGCAGCGCACGGTTCACCCCTATCATGTGGGGCAGATCGAGCACGGTTGGTATATGCTGGCCTATGATCCAGCACGGAGGGCTGTGCGTACCTTTGCCCTGCAACGCATCACGAACCTGACGATGCTGAAGACGAAGTTCGTGCGTGACCCACGATTCAACGCACGAGATCATCTGGGCGGAGGGTTTGGCGTCTGGAGCTACCAGGGCGAAGAGAAGCGCACACACGAGGTGCATATCCGCTTTGAAGGCTACGCGGCCCGCATCGTTGGTGAGCGTCAATGGCACCTGACCCAAGCGATCAGAAAGCTCAAATCCGACGGTAGTGTCATTGAGTTTCAGGCGGACCTGTCAGGACTGGAGGAAATCACCCGCTGGGTTCTGAGTTGGGGCAGTAAGGCGAAGGTGCTGGGACCACCGGAACTCAAGAAGCGGGTGCGGGAGGAATTGGAGAAGGCTGTGCGGCTAAACTCCTGAAATCACGATTCCACCGAATCAACTAAAGCGTCCATTCGCTCCTCGACCTCGGCGGCG
>CAYMHJ010000793.1:0-1566 GCA_964390165.1 uncultured Prosthecobacter sp.
CCTGATCCATGACGCTGTCGGCCAGCAGGCGATGCAGCTCAAAGAGGTCCTCATGCCGGATTTTCTTCTTCCGGGCGTTCTTCTCGACATAGCGCAGCCCGGCGAAGTAGTTCAGCACCTCGCGGCTCGACCGCCGGTCCGCCGCCGCCAGTTCGCGGCCTTCCTCAAGCGCCCGCACCTGCTCCAAGGTCAGCGGATTGCCCTCGATCGCCGTGGAGGCATGGCCGTTGCGGGTCCGCGTGTCCTTCTGCAAGGCCGGAATCCACGACACCGACACCGCCGCTCCCTGGATGCGCTCCCGCAACACCGCGATCTCCTCCACCAGCGAAAGCAGGCGGGCGCTGATGGTGAATTGCGGTTCGTAAGCCATGAAAATAAGTCAACCATAAGTCAAGTTGTGAGTCAAGTAGCCCATCCTGTCTGGCAACGTCAGCCGTTCACCTCATTCAACGATCTCATCTGGCAACAAAGAACCGGAAGCGATCATTCTGCGAAAACTTGGGACATCTTCTGGGTCAATCTGAAGTGAACCGTCTTTTTGTAGAGGATCAAAGATCAACCCTTCATCACGTTTTAGTTGGTCAAAGAGTTCGAGGAGGAAAATCGGTGGGAAATCAGATTTGAGCTGATCAGGTGAAACTCCAGGCACCTGATCGAGGGAACTGAGCACGGGCATCAGTTTCTGACCCTTCGGTCCGCGTAAAACGGAACGCGACTTCGGCGCATAAACGCGGTGCGCTTTCATGGATGTGGACATTAAAGTCGATCCCGGAAAGCACATGCCGGCATTTAAGAGGCGTAATGCGTCTGCCACAGCCAAGATCTCGCCGTTCGAACTGCGCACCAGCAATGAGGACAGACTATTTGGATCGGGAAGTGGTGGCGGAACAGCAGGGCCTTTGCCGACCACGAACAACTCCTTCTGGAACTCCCATTCGTCTGGAAACTCTAGCCTTCCCTGGTGAGTGATGCCTGGAAGCTGATAAAATGCCGCCATCGCTTGGAGATCGATGTCACTTGGAACCTGGGTGTAAGTTTCCCAAGGTTCCTTGTCCCCGAGATTGATGATCCATGGCGTCTGCCCGTGTGCAGGTTCCGGGTTCAATACAAAGCGCCGTGGAGGTTTCCCTGGCGAAAGATGCCAATATGTGCTCCATGCCGATTCATCGTCCCAAGTTATCTGGATCAGTTCACCGAGACCAGCAGCGATCATGGCTTCAACAAAAGGTCTTCGTTGTTCGCCTGGCAGATCGAGATGCTCTTTCACCACCAGCCATGGAAACTTTGGATGGTGCAGCACGGTCAGATGGTGACCTCTTTCCAAACACGCCAGTGCCGATCTGAACCCTTCGATGGTTGGTTCAACGCCAACAGCGATGTGGATGAAAAGGGAATCGAAGACAAACATGACTCGGAGTTGCCGCTAAAGTTCGCCAGCCGACAACTCGCCTCAGATGGTCGCCAAGATCCCATTCAGCGTGGCACTCGGCCTCAGCGCGGCATCGGCTTTGGCGTTGTCGGGCTTGTAGTAGCCGCCGACGTCGGCTTTCTGGCCTTGGACGGCGA
>CAYMHJ010000794.1:0-1562 GCA_964390165.1 uncultured Prosthecobacter sp.
TCGGCAACGGCGAAGGA
Source organism: uncultured Prosthecobacter sp. (assembly GCA_964390165.1). Lineage (GTDB taxonomy): Bacteria > Verrucomicrobiota > Verrucomicrobiia > Verrucomicrobiales > Verrucomicrobiaceae > Prosthecobacter. The sequence continues at coordinate 18 of CAYMHJ010000794.1, forward strand.
GCCGCCGAAGGCAGCGCCGGAGGTTTCAGCGGCCTGCTCGACCAGTTCGCCCTCTATCACAAGGCCCTCACGCCAGGCGAAGTGCAGCAGCGTTTTGAAGCCCCCGACTCCAAACCCGCCGACGCCGTGCTCATCTGCAATTTCGACAACGGCGACAGCCGCGACAGCTCTGCCAACGCCGCCCACGGCATCGGCGCAGGCGTCGAAACCGGCAAAGGCAAAGTCGGAGCCGCCCTATGGTTCAAAGGCGGAGCCAAAGGTGGCAAAGGTGGCGCCGCAGGCAGCTTCGTGAAGCACACCTGGGACCGCTTCGTCCCCATCGTCGCCCGCAGCATGGCCTTGGCAGGCAAAACCGTCCTCGTCAGCGGCGCTCCTGACACCATCGACGAAGAATACGCCTTCGAGCGCCTCGCCGCCAGAGACCCCGAAATCCTCAAAGAGCTCAACGAACAAAACGAAGCCCTCGAAGGCCGCCGCGGCGCCAAAATGTGGGCGGTGAACACCGAAACCGGCGAGCAATCCACCGGCCTCGAACTCACCAGCCCCCCAGTTTGGGATGGCATCACCGTGGCCCAAGGCCGCGTCTATGTCAGCACCATGGATGGACGCGTGCAGTGCTTTGGGAAGTGATCAAGGTGTGGCAGAGGCGATGCTTCATGGGGCTTGGCTGTCGATACTGTGTGGCTTCACCGCTGAGTGCATCTGAAAAGTTCGCCAGACTGCACGTCCGCTTTCATTCCGGCCCGAATGCTGCTAATCCTTCACTCCCTCCATGTATTCCCCCACCGTTCCCTGGCAAGTCCTCTCCTCCACAGTCGGCATCGGCGTCCTGACGGATGGCTGGAATCTCGATACCATCGAGCCGGGAGAGGAAGACTCCCGCAGTTTCATTGTGAATGTGGCCTTCGCGTCTTCCTTTTATTCCGTGCCAGTGATGCATCTCGGCCTGACTGGTTTTGACATGGATCAGAGAGACAGCTCCCGCATCACCCTGACGGCGGAGAACATCAGCGAATCCGGATTTCAGGCCGTGATCTCGACCTGGGCCACGACACGCGTCTTTGCCGTGGAGTTCAACTGGCTGGCGATCGGCTCCTAGTGGCTCATGTCTGAAAGTTGCGGGCCACCACCCCCATGGCTGGAATCAGCTGATGGAGGGTGATGGCGCTGATGATCTAGGATGGCGTCATGAATCAGCGATCACTTCCCAGCCACCTGTCCGCCGCCGCTTGGCAGGGTGCGGAGGTGCTGAGTGGGGGTGAGGCCGTATTTGTCGGGCTGGTACATGGCTTCGATCTTCGCAGGCGGGGCGATGGTATCGCCTTCGGCGATGACTCGGGCCAGGTAACGGAGCTGGAATTTGCCTTTCTGGGGGGCGTAGTCGGTGAAGAAGAGGGCGCGGTCGGCGTGGATCTCGCGGTGGTCGCAGAACCAGGCTTCGATGCCTTCGGGGAGCTGATCTGCACCACGGGCGTTTTGGGATTCGAACTCGGGATTGATGGCTTCGAGCACGCTGGGGAGAGGATCGTTGATGGCGAGGTAGCG
>CAYMHJ010000795.1:0-1537 GCA_964390165.1 uncultured Prosthecobacter sp.
TCGATCCTGCCAGTATTTTTGCAAATCCCTATCGCCATCTGGATCGGCGTGAAGGTGCATCGCAAGGGCGGGAACCTGCTCTGGCCGAGCATCATCGCCCTGACACTGATGTATGCGACGGTGTGGCTCGGAGCGGGCTGCCCCGGCGTGGCATCGACCGGCGGAGCCATCGGCGGAACGATTCAGGCGATCAACGCATCACTGGCCGCATGGCCGATCTGGGCGTGGGTGGCGGTGCTGCTGGCCTACTGCTATGCCGCAAGTGTGATGCCGGTGTGGATTCTCCTACAACCACGCGATTACATCAACAGCCTGCAGCTCGTGACCAGCCTCGTGCTGATCGTCGCCGGTCTGATGATCGCCGCGATCTTCGGCTTCGGCGGGACCGCCACGCCACCGCAGACGCTGGAGATGGTGGCGCCGGCCTTCAATGCCTCACCGCTGAACGCCCCGCCGATCTTCCCGTTTCTTTTTGTCACCATCGCCTGCGGAGCGGTGAGCGGCTTTCACTGCCTGGTCTCCAGCGGCACCTCGTCAAAGCAGATCAAGAGCGAGAACGACGCGCAGTTCGTCGGCTACGGCTCGATGCTGCTGGAAGGCTTCCTGGCGACGCTGGTCATCCTGGCAACCGGTGCCGGCATCGGCCTCGGCTGGGACGCGTTTCCCGGTGCGCACGGCAGCGCCCTCTGGGGCCAGGTTTATGCCGACTGGAAAGGCGTGACTGGCGGCAAGGCGATCGCCGCCTTCGTCGTCGGCTCCGGCAACTTCGTACAGGCCCTCGGCATCGAAGCCACCATGGCCAAGGCGCTGATGGGCGTGCTGGTGGCCAGCTTTGCCGGCACCACCCTCGACACGGCCACCCGCCTGCAGCGCTACGTGGTCCAGGAACTCGCCGCCACCTTTGCCCCACGCGTGTCACCGACCGCGATGGCCGCAGAAGGCTACGACACCGAATTCGAGCGCGGAGCCGTGCGGAAGGGCTTCAGCCTGAACCCGCTCGTGTGGCTGACGAATACGCACGGTGCGACGCTCTTCGCGGTGAGCACCGCCTTCCTGCTGGCGCTGTTCCCCGCACCGGGCAAGGACTGGAGCTGGGAGACCATCGGTACCGGTGGCCTGATGCTGTGGCCGCTCTTTGGCGCCACGAACCAGTTGCTGGCCGGACTGTCCTTCATGGTCATCAGCTTCTGGCTGCTGCGCCGCGGGCTGCCGACATGGTTTGCCGCGATCCCGATGGTCTTCATGATGATCATCCCCGCATGGGCGCTGCTGACCGACGTCCAAAAATGGATCAATGGAGAGAGCTACCTGCTCGTGGTCGTCGGTGCCGTGGTGCTGGTCCTGGAAGTCTGGATGGCCATCGAGGCCATGCGCATCTGGCCCAAGGTGCGCGGCGTGCTGGAAGAGCCCCTGCCACCGCTGCCCGCCCGCACCTGATCTGCCGGGACTACTTCGCCGGAGCCTTGGCAGGCTTCGGCGGTGGCGGCGCGACGTAGGGCGGATTGGTCATCGCCCCGGGAGCGGTTTGCTTGAGGTT
>CAYMHJ010000796.1:0-1525 GCA_964390165.1 uncultured Prosthecobacter sp.
GCAGACTCGCCCGGTGTACAAGTTGATCCGGGCATCCGAGGAGCAGAAGGCAATGACCCAACAAGACGGTGCAGCGAGTCGGAGCCAGCCGATTCGCGCTGAGACAAATAGAACGTCAACGGCGGCTGGCTCCCGTCGCTGACCTTTACGTTCAGCGCCAAGACCCAGCCTTCTTCCCGGTCGACACGGCCGGCACTCCGCCTAAACTTGCGACCCAGGATGAGAATCGAGATCGAAAGAGAAAACGATGGCCGATGGCTTGCTGAGGTCTCCGACCTACCGGGTGTCCTTGCATATGGAGAGACAGAGGAGATCGCGCTTTCGAGAGTTAAGGCATTGGCTTTGCGCGTCTTAGCAGATCGCCTTGAGCATGGAGAGGATGTCCCTGAATTGGCTGAGGTTTTCACAGCAGCGGCATGAGCCACTGGGGATCACGAAAGGCTCGGGTAGTCTTGGCCGCGCTCCTTAAGATTGGCTGGCACGTCAAGCGCCAGGCCGGAGGCTCACACAAGGTTCTCGCACGCAATGGATGGGAGGATTTTGTCTTCGCATTTCACGATGGGGACGAGATCGGCCCCCGCATGATTGCTCGTATTGCGAGACGGACCGGACTCCAGCCCGATGACCTATGACGGGAGCGCTGAACCATTGCGTGCTGCGAACGGCGGTTTGACCCGGGCTTCCAGGACTGACCTCATCCCCGCCGTCGCAGACGCAGGCGTTCGGGCTGGCTCGGACGGCAAAACGGTGCCGGCCGGGGCTGGACCGAGGTGTCGACAGTAGACGGAACGAATGGCCGCAAGGAACGAAAGGATACGATGCCAAGTCGCGCGAAGCTGGAGGCCCTGTACGGACTTGAAGGGGCTGACCTGAAAGAAGCCGTCCCGGAGTCGAGTATTGCGACTAATGGTAACGTGCCATTCCACGTGCATTTCCGGAGCAATCGTGTGGTCACCGACGCGATTGTGCGCCTCGCCAGTCGTCTGACCAAGCTTGAGGAGCTGGTCGCGAATGATACAGCTATCACCGACATGGGGTTGGCACATCTCAGCGGTCTTTCAAACCTCCACCTGCTCCATCTCAGCGGAACGGCAGTAACCGATGCTGGGCTGGTCCAATTGGGCGCCTTGCCTCTGGAGGTTCTCGATCTGTGTCGAACCCGTGTGACCGACGTTGGACTGGAGCGTCTTCGAGCCATCAAGACACTGAGAGAGGTTTGGATCATCGGCTGTGGATGCAGCGAGGGAGGCGTTGAGGGTCTTCAATCCGCCCTGCCGATCTGCAGGATCGTCACAAAAGGCTAGTTCTGTATGATCGCCGAGGCGGCCGTTGAATCACCGAACCTTGCAGCGCACCGGACCGGGGGCTCGCATTGCTTGCCCCGGCGGGTGACTGCAGGCGTTTGGGCAATCACGCAGTTATGGGCGGCATCACAGACGGAGCGAGCAGGGGTCCTGATCCGGGAGCTACTCGTCTCCGCGCCTCCGCGTGAACCATCCCCATCGAGTCCTGATTGGATCACGCG
>CAYMHJ010000797.1:0-1519 GCA_964390165.1 uncultured Prosthecobacter sp.
GCAGCTTCAGCAGGAGAACGACGCCCTCAGACTCAGAGCGACTCAAAGCCCGGGGGCCAGCTCTTCCGCCCGTTCCATGGCACCAAGCGAACAAAGCACGGGCCTGCAATACAGTGTCAGCTCAACCGGGAAGCGGCATAATTCTCGGTGTCGCTATTTCAGCAGTGGACGCCCCGCAGGCCCAACAGACGGTGTTGCATGCAAAATTTGTGGCGGCTAATTCTTGCAGCCCTCCTCCTTCTTCCCTGCGTTCACGGGGCTGATGTGATACGAGTGGTGAACTGGAACCTCGAATGGTTTCCGGGCGGCAAGCCTTCGGCAACGCAGAAGGAGAAAAACGACCACTTCCTCGAAGTGGCTGCGATCCTGCCTCAACTCGGTGCCGACGTGATCGTGTTGCAGGAGGTCCGCAATGCGCAGGCTGCTGAGGACCTTGCCAAAGTGCTTCCAGGATTCTCGGCTCATGTGACCAGCACCTTCAAAGACCCCTTCACGAGACAAACAGGCGAGCAGCAGATTAGCATCCTCTCTCGATTGCCTGCAGATGGAGCCTGGGCAGAGGCTTGGAAGAAGGGGTGGGCGAATGCTCCGCGTGGTTACGCTTACGCACGGCTGAAGGTTGGTCGCCGTTTCCTTCATGTCTATGGTCTGCATCTCAAGAGCAACATCGGCAATCCGGCATCGAACACTGGCAAGCGGGAGGATGCAGCGGAGCAACTCGTTGAACACATTAAGGAAACGATCCCCAATGACGGCATGGTGGTCGTGACTGGAGACTTCAACACGTCCAGAGAGCAGGCTGCCCTGTTCCCTGACTCAACGCTCTCCAAGATCGAAGCAGCCGGGTTCTTCTGGTGCTTTGAGGGAATACCTCTTCAGGACCGCATTACGATCCCTGGCAAGGGCAGATACCCTGACGCCACCTTCGATCACATCTACACCCGAAACCTTGGCCGCCCTGTGGCGAGGGTTCTGAACACCAAAGGCAGCGACCATAGGCCAGTGGTCGTGGATCTGACGATTGACCCATGAGCCTTGAAATCATCGTGTCAGGCGGCCAGTCAGGTGCAGATCGCGCAGGTCTGGATGTTGCCATCTTGAACAATTTTCCTCACGGCGGTTGGTGTCCAAAAGGTCGCAGGGCTGAGGATGGCGTGATTGATCTACGCTACCAGTTGATTGAAACCACCTCCCCCGGCTACCGCACCCGGACCGAAAAGAACGTCCGCGACTCGGACGGCACCTTGATTCTCACCCTGGCTGCTGAGCTTACAGGCGGCTCGCTTTTGACCCAGAACCTGACGCGCAAGCATGGCAAGCCGTGTCTGCATGTCTCTCGCGAAGGCACCGAAAACCCAGCAGCCGTGATTCAGCAGTTCGTTGTCAGTTACGGAGTTCGCCGTCTGAATGTGGCAGGCTCACGGGAGAGCAAAGAACCAGGACTGCATGAGTGGTCGGTTCGCGTCCTCAACGAGGCCTTGTTCTGACTCTGCGTCCCGTCGCCACAACAACTCCGGTC
>CAYMHJ010000798.1:0-1514 GCA_964390165.1 uncultured Prosthecobacter sp.
AAAGCGTGTGTACCCTAATCCGGTACCGAGGGTTCGAATCCCTCCCTGTCCGCCACCCTCATAATCAGTAATTTACGTCGCTGGAGTGGGCCCAGTGGCAACGCGAGTGGCAACCAGGCAAGCCAAGTCAGAGAAGTTTTTTGACGGTCTTTTTGGCCTGATTGGCGGCTGAGCATGTGGGGCACCGAACAGTTCCAGCGATGTCCCCCCTCCGGCCTCCGTGGTCCATTGCGTCGATCTCAAGCTTCACCTGGACTCGAAAGCAGGTTCATCACCAAGGACGGCAGCAGGTGTTCGGCCCACCGGTAGTCGGGCAGCTGATTCGCGTGACATTCCAGTTCGACTCGCGCAGCAAGCTGGTGCGCGAGTGCACATGGGGCCGAGGGCTTTGAGGCGCAGACGAGCCGCCCCACCAAATCGACCATCACGAGCAAAGCTTCGCGCTCGACTGCATGGAAATCTTCGAAGCATACGAGCTCGCCGGTGAGGACATGCAGGCCGTCGTTGGCCCTTCCTCTTCTTATCATGTGCCCGGACTGCAGGATGCGGTAAGCCTGGCTCAACACGGCGTGTCGGAGCAGCTCCACCAGGAAGTCATGGTCTGCAAGGTTGGAAGGACATTCGAGGTCGGCGGAGATCATGTCGTCCAGCCATGCTGACTTGTGCTCATCTCCCGGACAATGAGCTCCGCGAGTCTGCTCGTAGCAGTCAGTCAGCGCCGAGGTGATCATTCTAGCCACGGACAGGACCTTCGTCAGAAGCTCCTCATCGCAACCTCCTGTGCTGGATGGGTTGGCTGGCATGACAGTCTTGAGTGATCGAAGCGCTATAGGCGGCGGACGTGTTTGCTGAGCCCTGCGATGAGCTGCCACCGGGCGGCGATGGCCGGTGGCTGCCATCGGCGCGGCAGCACGCCGCGGCAGCGGATGTAGTGCATGAAGTTTTCCGCGAAGTGTTCCGAGGGATCCTTGGCGGCATCGGGTGATATGTGGATTTCAGAATCGTACACAAACGTGTCATCGCCATCACGCCCGCCGTCGAAGATGCGCTTGAATGACCCTCTGGAGACAAGGTTGTGGTGGTGATGAGCCAAAGCATGCGCCCGTTTGCGGCGGAGCACTTCGCGCAGGGTGTGACCGGATCGTTCTGGAAGAAAATCTCTCTGGCGCGGGAGGCTGACCTGCGGGATGCAGATGCCCTTCGTCCCAAGTGCCTTTCGGCTGGGTGGGCGTTGATGCCATCTCCGGAAAGAAAAAGCCCTCCAAAGAAATCATAACGTCTCCAATGCCTTTCGGCTGGGTGGGCGTTGATGCCACCAGAATCTCCTGGAACACGCCAAGCGTCTTGAGGTCTCCAATGCCTTTCGGCTGGGTGGGCGTTGATGCCTGAAGGCCGGGGATTGGATCAAGACGCTGGCAAAAGAGTCTCCAATGCCTTTCGGCTGGGTGGGCGTTGATGCCTGAAGCGGCCGCTAAGTATCTCTCAAGCAAGATTAACACGTCTCCAATGCCTTT
>CAYMHJ010000799.1:0-1508 GCA_964390165.1 uncultured Prosthecobacter sp.
CGGTGCCGGTCTTGAATTTCTTGTCGGCCACGCTGTCGAGCAGCCACATGTCACGCGCCGCAGCAATGAGCGGGCAGGCACTGACGCCAGCACCGATGAGCAATGGCAGACCGAGTCGGATCGCGGTGGCGATGCCGTAATCATCGCCGCTGTGCGGGGCAAAAGGCAGGTTCAGCCCTTTGCACATCGCCGACCAGTAGAGGAAGTGCGGCTCGTCCAGCGTGCTGACTTTGCCTCCGACATATTTCGGATGATTGGCGATCTCATGCAGCAGCCAGGGTTCATAAGGCGTGGCCCATGGCACAAAGGAAGGCTCCAGCGCGTGGGCGATGGCCGGGTGCGTGATGTGTTCGGCGATCTCAAAGTAGGCATCGCGGCGAGCCTCAGGCTCCAGGATGTTCAGCAGGCGCGAGGTCATGATCATCACTTCGCCGTTGTCGTGACTCTGGGCGATGTCCAGCAGCGGCCAGTAACGCTCAGCTTTGAAAACTTCGTCCTTTTCCGCTCCGCGCGCAGTGACTCCAGCGATGAACTTCGTGGTCGGAAACTCGGCCCGGAAGCGCTTCAGCACTTCGGCATACATTTCGTTGCTGAGATCGAAGATGTAACCCGTGTCAGCATTCAGCACGAAGACCATCTCCACGCCATAGTAGTCGCCGCACTGCTGCATCCAGCGCACGCTTTTGGTGAAGCCTTCCCAGTCCGGCTTCTTGTCCTTGAAGGGAAGCAGCGTCGCCACGCAAAGGCGGGCCTTCGTCTTGTGATCGACCAAATCCTCCTCGGCTGTGTAGGCCCAGATGGTTTCCTGCCAGGTCGTGGAAGGCTTCAAATCAGCGGGATCGGAGATGAGGTTGATCATATATGATCGGATTTAGAGCAGTATGGACTGTGTGGCAAACTCGATTTGTGACATGGCGCTATTCCACCTGCAGCACCCCGTTCATGACCATCCAGTGGCCGGGAAAGGTGCAGAGGTAGGGGTAGTCGCCTTTTTCCTTCGGCGCGGTGATGTGGATGGTGAAGTTCGACTGCGGATTCGTCATGTCGGTGTAGGCGATGACGTCGTCGCTGTCGGGCACGTAGTGCTTCGCGAGGCCCTGCGGGTCGGTAATCATGAGATTGCACTTTTCGCCGAGGCGTTGCAGCGAGCCGGGTTTGGCGAGGAGCCAGTTGTGCGGCACGACGTCGGGGTTTTTGAGGACTATGGTGAGTTTCTCCCCGGCTTTGGCGGAGAACTGCTTTTGGACGTATTGCAGGCCCAAAGCGGCTTCGATGACGATCTCGCGTCCACCTTCGCCTTTGGCCCACGGATTGGGCTTTGCAGGCTTGGCTGCTTCAAGGCCGATTTGTGCGGCGTGGTTCGTTTTGGCGATCTTCGTGTAGCCGGGGAATTCGGTGAAGGGTTCAGCCAACGCATGCGCGGTGAGGAAGATGTCGTGGCCGGTGCTCACGTGCAGATGAATCTGGCTGGCGGTGACGATCTGCGGGATTTCGAGGAAGAGGGTTTT
>CAYMHJ010000800.1:0-1505 GCA_964390165.1 uncultured Prosthecobacter sp.
TCCGCAGCGGCGGCGGCTCAAACTGGAGCATCTACCCGCCCGGCACGAAGCGCGATGACAAGACCCCGCTCGCCTGGAATGCCTTCGCCACGTCCTTCACGCCGAATCCGATCACCTTTGGCTATCAATGGAACGCGCAGCTCACCCGCCGCGAAGGCTCGCTCGTCGTTCTGCCTGAGTATTTCCAACTCGGCACCAATCCTCGCGGCAAGCCGCTGTGGCAGGTCATGGATGCCAAACAAGGCCCTACCGACGCCAAGCTCACTCAGCACCGCTTTAAAACGCCGATGGAGAAGCCACAGGAGCCACGCACCACACCCGACGATGCGAACAGTTGCTGGAAAAAGCCCGGCCCCGTCGCCGGTCCCTTCAAAGCGAAACTCGGCGATGGCAGCACGGTCACCTACTCCTGGTATCGCTTCGCCGACCAGCCCGCGATGCTCAACGCCGACCTCACGCCCAAAGAACGCGAGCAAGTGCAGCAACGCGTCGAGAAACTGCATCGCGCGTGGACGAAGGATCGCGACTACCTCGCCCCGCCCGATCTCGGGAAGCTGGCAGACATTGATCCCGCACTCATCCTCACGCCACCGAAGGGTTTTGAGATTGGTTATGTGCCCATCGCCACGCGTCAGGAGATCGAAACACCATGAAAAACTTCCTGCTGCTTCTTTCGGCATTCGCTACGCTGAATGCCTCCGACAAAGTGGTTTCGGCTTTAGCCGAAAAGAATGCGGCTAAAGCCGCAGCCACTTTACCGAACATCCTCCTCATCCTCGCCGACGATCTCGGCTACGGCGATGTGCGCTGCTACAACGCCGATTCGAAGGTTCCGACGCCGAATATCGACAAGCTTGCGAGCGAAGGCATGCGCTTCACCGATGCGCATAGCCCTGCCACGGTTTGCACACCGTCGCGCTACAGCCTCATGACAGGGAAGATGGCCTTTCGCGTGCCGAACGGTGGCACAGTGTTTCAGGGCGTGGGCGGGCCGTCTTTGATCGCACCGGGAAAGCTCACGTTGCCGGGGATGTTGAAGAAACAGGGCTACGCCACGGCGGCGGTCGGTAAATGGCATGTGGGTCTCACGTTTCGCGATCAGGCGGGTGAGGCGATTCATTCGGGCGAACGAGCGACCGTGCAGCGGATCGATTACTCGCGCCGCATCGAAGGCGGACCGCTCGATCACGGCTTTGATCGTTTCTTTGGCACCGCGTGCTGCCCCACCACGGACTGGCTTTACGCCTTCATCGACGGCGATCGCATCCCCGTGCCGCCCACCGGTCCCATCGACAAATCGAAGCTCCCGAAGCATCCGTATGCCAACGATTGCCGCGCCGGATTCATCGCGCCCGACTTTCCGATGGAGGAAGTGGATCTCGTATTCTTGAAGAAAAGCCGCGAGTTCATCGCGCAGCACGCACGCACCTCGCCGAAGCGGCCTTTCTTTCTCTACCATGCCACGCAGGCCGTGCATTTGCCGTCGTTCGCCGCGCCGGAGTTCC